>DASSLA010000047.1:0-25720 GCA_035689885.1 Marmoricola sp.
CGAGGAGTCCCGGCTGCTCCGCAACGAGCAGAGCCTGGCCGGGTTTCTCCTCAACCGCGCACTCACCGCCCTGTCCGCCGGCGACCTGGAGCTCGCCATCGGCTCGGCCCGGGAAGCCGTCGAGCTGACGCGCGACATGGAGGACGGCTTCATCCCCGCCGCCGCCCCCGTGGCCCTGTGCGCGGCACTCCTCGAGGCCCACGACCCGGGCCTCGTCGACGCCGTAGACCTCATGGTTCAACGATCCGGAGGTCCAGAGCTGCCATTCATGCCCGGCGGAAGCTTCCGTGCCAAGTGGCTCGAGCTGCTCACCCGATGCTCCCTCGCACTCGGACGTCAGACTGACGCCGAACGGGCCGCTGCCTGCGCCCAGGACACGGTAACCTCGATGGGCCGACTCCGAATGGGCACGGCCATGGCCGAACGGGCCTCCGCCATCGTTGCCCTCGAGGCGGGCGATCCTCAGCTCGCCGCGCGAAAGGCGCTGGCGTCAGCAACCGCCGCGGACGAGGTCGGAATCCCGGTCGAGGCCGCCCTGTCACGCACCCTCGCGGGGCGTGCACTGGCGAGAGCCGGTGAACCCGAAAGTGCCGTCGCCGAGCTCACCACAGCCGCCGCCGCGCTGCACGCCTGCGGAGCCTGGCGGTACCGCGACGCGGCGGAACTGGAGCTGAGGCGGCTGGGACGTCGCATCCACCATCGAACCAGGCCGGGAGAGACGGGCGGGCACGGACTTGTGTCACTGACCCAGCGAGAGCGGCAGGTCGCCGACCTCGTCGTTTCGCGCCACACCAACCCCGAGATCGCCACGGCTCTCTTCCTCAGCCCCAAGACCGTCGAGACCCACCTTCGACACATCTTCCACAAGCTCGAGATCACGTCGCGCGTCGAATTGGCCCGCACAATAGAGGCAACACCTCAACGCGAGGCCTGAACCTCCAGGATCGCCCAAGGCGAAGACCTCCTCCGAACTGGTTTGTGCCGCAAGCGCCGTGGCGGCACCAGGTGGGCGGGCCGCGATGACGGCGCGCGTCCGGTGTGCGGCACCCGCGGCGGTCCCTGCCCGCCCGGCGCGAACTCACCTTCTGCCCCAGTCGGTGTCACCGGGTGTGTCTCCCTATGCGCGAACCTTCGCCCCGGGCGGCAACCGAACCAACCCATAGTCCGGTCTGTTCAGTCCCACACCACTGACGGACCGCGAGCCGGGGTGGTCGTTCACGAACCGTAATCCCCCTCCAAGCCCGAAGCCCTTGGCGTCCGGCGCTGGTCGACCGACCTCACCTCCGGTTCGGGTCGGCCGGACCGGACGCCGGAGCGCCGAAGCCCGTCGTGCGTTCATCCTGAACGGGTGAGCCGGGTGCCGCGGTCGAGGCGCACGATCGTCGCGATCACCCCGACGCTCGGAGGAGCCGAACATGGCAACACTCACTGTGTGGCGGTTCGAATCGGCCAGTGGCGCGGACGACGCCACCGCGGTATTGAAGGAATTGGCGAGCAAGCAGCTCATCATCATCCATGATGCCGCCACGGTGCGATGGGACGAGGGAAAGAAGAAGCCCAAGACCCACCAGCTGAACAACCTCGCTGGCGCGGGGGCACTCGGCGGGGCCTCTTGGGGGCATCTTCACCAATCTCTCTGACGAGCAGGAGATGGCCCTCCGCGAGGTCTTCGCCGACCAGGACTGACTGGCGCCGCCGGGGGAGGCGCGACGGTACGGGAGCACCGCCCTCGCAGCCGCATGTGTGGCAACGGAAGGAGATCTGGCGATGGCCATCACCGAGCAGCGAGCAGCTCAGCCTACGTCGGAGCTGGTGGACAGGCTCGCCCACCCCTCCGACGACGAGGTCGCCGTCGTCGATGCGTGGTGGAGGGCTAACAACTACCTGACGGTCGGGCAGATCTATCTGTTGGACAACCCGTTGTTGCGGGAGCAGTTGACCTCGTCCCACATCAAGCCGCGTCTGCTGGGGCATTGGGGCACGAGCCCGGGTCTGTCCTTCGTCTATGCGCACGCCTCGCGGTTGATCCAGCAGACGGGGCAACAGATGCTGTACCTGGCCGGTCCGGGCCACGGCGGACCGGCGTTGGTGGCGGCGAGCTACCTCGAGGGCAGTTGCACCGAGATCTACCCGACGGTGACCCGCGACGTCGACGGCATGCGTCGCCTGTTCAGGCAGTTCTCGTCGCCGGGAGGTATCCCAAGTCACGTCTCGGTGCCGACGCCGGGATCGATCCACGAAGGCGGTGAGCTCGGGTACGTGCTGGTCCACGCGTTCGGGGCGGTGATGGACAACCCCGACGTTGTCGCACTGGCAATCGTGGGTGACGGCGAGGCGGAGACCGGGCCGCTCGAAGGCTCGTGGAAGGGGATCTCGTTCCTCAACCCCGTGCACGACGGTGCCGTCCTTCCGATCCTGCATCTGAACGGCGCCAAGATCGCCGGTCCGACCGTGCTGGCGCGCAAGGACCCTGCGGAGGTGCGTGCACTCCTGCAGGGGCACGGGTACGCCGTGATCGAGGTCGAGGGCGACGACCTGCCGGGCATGCACCACCGCTTCGCTGAGGCCCTCGCAGGGGCCTGGGCAGGCATTCGTGAGATACAGGAGGCCGCCCGCGCGGGAGAATGGGACGGCCGTCGGCCGCGGTGGCCGCTCATCGTCCTCCGTACGCCGAAGGGCTGGACCGGCCCCGACGTGGTCGACGGCGTGCGGGTGCGCGGCACGTGGCGTTCCCACCAGGTCCCCCTGTCCGGCATCAAGGACAACCCGGACCACCTCCGGATCCTGGAGGAGTGGTTGCGCTCCTACCGTCCGGAGGAGCTCTTCGACGACACAGGCGGGCCGCGCGACCTGGTCAGGCAGGGCAGTCCCGAAGGTGACCTGCGGATGAGCGCGACACCGCACGCCAACGGCGGGTTGCTCGCCGCCGACCTCGATCTTCCCGACTTCCGCGATTACGCGGTCGACGTCCCCGCGCCGGCCCGCGAGCGCGTCGAGTCGACCCGCAAGCTCGGCGAGATGATGAGGGACGTCTACCGTCGCAATCCCCACACGTTCAGGCTGTTCTGCCCCGACGAGACCAACAGCAACCGGCTGGGTGCCGTCTTCGAGGTCTCGGACCGGGCGTTCGCCGAGCGCGTGACCGACGACGACGTCTCCCTCTCCCGCGATGGCCGCGTGATGGAGGTGCTCTCGGAGCACAACTGCCACGGGTGGCTGGAGGGCTACACGCTGACCGGCCGGCACGGCTGGTTCGCGACGTACGAGGCCTTCGCGATGGTCAGCGCCTCCCAGACCATCCAGCACAGCAAGTGGCTGGAGGAGGCGGCGCACCTGGACTGGCGCGCGAAGGTGCCGAGCCTGAACATCCTGCTCACCTCGACAGCGTGGCGCAACGACCACAACGGCTTCAGCCACCAGGGCCCCGGCCTCATCCAGAACGTGATCACCCAACGAGGCAGTGTCGGCCGCGTCTACCTGCCCCCGGACGCAAACACTCTCCTGTCGGTGGCCGACCACTGCTTCCGTTCACGCTCGTACGTGAACCTCGTCGTGATCGACAAGCAACCGCAGCTGCAGTGGCTATCCATCGACGAGGCGGAGTCGCACTGTGCGAGAGGTGCCGGTATCTGGGAATGGGCCGGCACCGACGACGGTGCGGCCGATCCTGACATCGTCCTGGCCTGTGCGGGCGACGTGGTCACCATGGAGACCGTGGCCGCGGCGGCGATCCTGCGTGAGCGGCTGCCCCACCTCCGGACCCGTGTCGTGAACGTCGTGGACCTGCTCACGCTGCCTCGCCCCAAGGACCACCCGCACGGGATGGACGAGACCACCTTCGAGGAGCTCTTCACCGACCACGTCGATGTCGTCTTCGCCTTCCACGGCTATCCGGGCGCCATCCATCAGCTGGTGCACGGCCGACCGGACGCCGACCGGTTCCGGGTCCGCGGCTTCATCGAGGAGGGCACGACGACCACCCCCTTCGACATGGTCGTCCGCAACCGTGCCTCCCGATACCACCTCGTCATGGACGCGATCAACAACGCCCGCCGCACCCCGGCGGGCGCGAGCGAACTGAAGGCGTGGTGCGCGCAACAGCTGGCTGACCACCATGCCTACGTCGTCGAGCACCTCCGGGACCCTCCCCACCTCCAGGAGTGGGTACTCGGCGACTGGGCCGAGAAGGGCTGAGACGACCATGCTGCCCGGCTGCCGGCAGCCCCTGGGGCGGTGGCCATGCCGTCGCCGGTGACCTCGCGCGACTTCGAGGCGATGCTGTTCGACCTCGACGGGGTGCTGACCACCACACGAACCGTGCACGCCGCAGCCTGGTCGCGGGCCTTCGACGACATCCTCCCCGCGTGGGACGCCGAGCAGGGCACGACCAGCGCGCCCTTCGACCCGATCTGGGACTACGCCGCGAACGTGGACGACAAGGCACGCCAGGACGGGTCCGGGAAACCGTATTGGCGCGCAGGGTCACCCGCTGTGGGGGACCGGTGACGGCGTCACCCGCAGGACATCGCGGTTCGGTTTATGGTGGCAGCGTGCCCGAAGCGCCTGGTGACCCCATTGCCTACGCCGCGCTCGAGGAGGGTACGCCCGTGCAGACGAGAGACGGGCTCCAGTTCGCAACGGTTCAGGCGGTGCTGGTCGATGAGAAGGTCTCGGTGTTCGACGGGATCCTGGTCCGGTCGGCGACCGGGACTGGGTTCGTGGACGCCGACCAGGTCGACGCGATCTACACCAGCCACGTCCGTACGACGCTCTCTGCGGAGCAGGCTGCGAGCCTTCCGCCACCCGACGTGTCGAACCTGGTCGAGATCAAGCCCGCACGGTCGCTGGGCGCCCGACTAGGCCGGTTCTTCGGAAGGCGGAAGCGGTGACGCCTCTGTTTCTCGGACCGGATCTCGAGCATCGAATGCGACGGAACTCGTGGGTCCCATCACGGAAGCGTGACCCTACCGATCGATCCCGGACCGCACGGTGACCGAGGGGAGCGCTGAGAACGAGGTCCACGTGGCACGTCGTGCAGCGACTGCAGCCACACAGGAGTTGGTGCACCTGCGGCTCCCACCTTGGCTGCGGACGCTCGGTACGGGCGCCTGGCTGGTGGTCGGGATCGCCGTGCTGATCGGCATCGCCCTCGTGCTGCTCGCCGCGGTGACCTCGCTGATGATCCCCTTGGTGGTCGCCACGGTGCTCGCCGCGATTCTGGCCCCCGCGGTCGACCGGCTCGAGCGCTGGCACGTGCCGCGCTGGCTGGGAGCCGCCCTGCTCCTGCTTGTCGGGCTGTCGATCGTTGTCGTCGCCGGCGCGGTTGTCCTGCGTGTGCTCATCGACCAGGGACACGACATCTGGCTCGAGGTGACGGCGGGCCTCGACTCGGCCGGGGACGAGCTGGATCCGGGTGGGGATGGCGGCAGCCATCTCGCTGCGGTACTGGGATCAGCGTTGCGCGCCCTCCTCGCCGGCGCGCTCGGCTCGGCCCTGTTCTCCGCGACCGTCCTGCTCGTCGGTGTCGCGCTCAGTGTGTTCGTCCTGCTCTTCCTGCTCAAGGACTGGGAGCCGATCACGACCTGGAGCACTCATCACGCGGGTCTGCCGCCGCGCCTGGCGAGCGAGCTGTTGAACGGCACCGTCCAAGCGTTCCGTGGGTACGCTCTCGGGCTGACGCAGCTGGGCGTGATGAATGCCGCCGTGGTCGGCGTCGGGGCCGTTGCGCTCGGGGTGCCGGTTGCGGGGCCGATCGTACTCGTCACCTTCATCGCCTCCTACGTGCCCTACGTCGGCGCCGTTGTCGCTGGCGCCTTCGCGGTCGTGGTCGCCTTGGGAGCGCAAGGGCTCCCGGTTGCCTTGGCGATGCTGGCGATCGTGCTGCTGACCAACACCACCATCCAGAACCTCTTCGAGCCGTTCGCGTTCGGGCGGTCACTGCACCTCCACCCGCTGGTGATCCTCGTTGCCACAACCGCAGGGACCCTGCTCTTCGGGTTGATGGGAGCCATCCTGGCTGCCCCGCTGACCTCCGCCTGCCTCAACGCACTGCGCGTCCTCAGGGAGGCCGGCATCTTCGATGGGGCGACCTCGAGCGACCTGCCCAGCTGAGGTGAAAGGCTCGGACGAATGCAATTGCCTGTCCGGGGTGGTGAGGGCATGGACCATTGCAGCCCCGGCCAAGGGCGCCGTCCGCGTTCAGCCCGTCGCAGGCGCCGTGGAGCAGCCAGCCAGTGTGCACGGCGAGGTGCACGGCGAGCGAGGAGCAAGGTCAGTCCTTGCTGACCGCAGCGCGGTTGTCGTAGCCGTCGTCACAGCCGTCGAGAGCCCACCTTGGGGTCGGGGAGCTGCGCGCCGGTCTGCTTGTCGGTGATCGTGGCGTCGCGGTGGTGAGGAAGCTCCGCAGGTCGGCAGGCTCGAGAACCGGCCACGCGCAGGCCGCGGGAGCGCGGCTCCACTGGGGCGCCCACACACCTGACCCGTCCGCTCGAACAGTGCGGCTGACGACTCCTACGTGGTACGAGTCGTCAACCGCACTGTCGCCACCGCCGCACGGCCACCGTCGATGCGGATTGGCCCGTTGCACGCTCGTGCTATTGCCCGCCACATCTCCGCGGGTCTAGCGTCCGATCAAGCGACGGTGCTCGGGAGCCGCCTTTGGCAGAGGGAGGCCCGACATGGCAGATCGCAAGACGACTCATCGCCACGCCGGCATCGAGGCGGAGGTCGAGGGGCAGGAGTACTTCGAGAAGCGCCAGCTGCAGGGCGGTGTCGCGGGCTGGGTGCTCCTGGCCGGCTTGGGCGTCGCGTACGTCATCTCCGGGGACTACGCCGGCTGGAACTTCGGCCTCGGCGAGGGTGGTTGGGGAGGCCTGCTCGTCGCCACGATCATCATGGCGATCATGTACCTGTTCATGGTCTTCGGGCTGGCCGAGCTCTCCTCGACCATCTCGACGACCGGCGGCGGATACGCGTTCGCCCGCAGGGCGATGGGGCCGTGGGGCGGTTTCATCACCGGCACCGCGATCCTGATCGAGTACGCGATCGCGCCGGCCGCCATCGCCAACTTCATCGGGGCGTACGTCGACTCGCTGATCGGGCTCGACGGCTGGTACGTCTTCCTGTTCTTCTACATCATCTTCGTCGGCCTGCACTTGTGGGGCGTCGGTGAGGCGCTGAAGCTCATGTTCGCGATCACCGCAGTGGCGGTCTTCGCGCTGATCGTGTTCGTGGTGGCCGCGGCCATCCAGTTCGACCCGTCCAACCTCAACGACATCCCGGTCGACGAGTCCCGAGTCGGAGCGAGCTCGTTCCTGCCACTCGGGGTGATCGGCATCTGGGCCGCGCTGCCCTACGCCATCTGGTTCTTCCTCGCGGTCGAGGGCGTGCCCCTAGCGGCGGAGGAGACGAAGGACCCGGCCCGCGACATGCCGAAGGGCATCATCGGCGCGATGCTGGCGCTGATCGTCTTCGCTGCGCTCATCATCACCGTCGCCCCGGGCGCCGCCGGTTCGGACTTCCTGAAGGACTCCGGCAATCCGCTGGTCGAGGCACTCGAGGCACCCGGTGCGTACGACGGGGAGAACCTGGTCAGCCAGTTCATCAACCTGGTCGGCCTGCTCGGTCTGATCGCGAGCTTCTTCTCGATCATCTACGCCTACTCGCGGCAGACCTTCGCACTGTCGCGGGCGGGCTATCTGCCCAAGATCCTGTCCATCACCGGCAAGCGCAAGACGCCGGCGCTGGCCCTGATCGTGCCCGGCATCATCGGCTTCATCATGGCGGTCCTCAACCAGGGCGACCTGCTGATCCTCGTCGCCGTGTTCGGCGCGACGATCTCCTACGTGATGATGACGCTGTCGCACATCATCCTGCGCCTCAAGGAGCCCGACCTCGAGAGGCCCTACCGGACCCCGGGCGGCATCGTCACCACCGGGATCGCCTTCGTGCTCGCGATCGTCGCGCTGGTCGCCGGCTTCCTGGTCGACACCCGCGTCCTGGTGATCACCGCGATCGTCTACGCCATCGCGCTGCTCTACTTCGGCCTCTACAGCCGCCACCACATCGTCGCCACGGCCCCGGAGGAGGAGTTCGAGCTCATCGAGTCGGCAGAGTCGGAGCTGCACTGAGTCAGGAGCCACGGAGGTAGGCATGCGCATTGCGAGGGTTGTCGGCTCGGCCGTGTCCACCGTCAAGGACGCCAGCCTGGTCGGCCACAAGCTGTTGCTCGTGCGCGACGCCGACGAGCACGGCGCGGTGAGCGGCCCAGTCACGGTGGCGGTCGACGGGGTGGGCGCCGGCCGGGATGAGCTGGTGATCGTCAGTGACGGCAGCGCGGCGCGGCAGACCGCCGGCACCCGGGACCAGCCGGTGGACGCGATCATCATGGGCGTCCTCGACTCATTGGAGACGGGTGGCACCGTGACGTTCCGGAAGAGCTGAGCGATGCCCGGCGTGCAGCGGGAGGTCCTGAGCGTCGGGATCGACGTGGGGACGACGACCACCCAGGTCGTGTTCTCGCACCTGCTGCTGCACGACGTCGCGCGCCCCGGGCAGGTGCCCCGCATCCAGGTCGACGAGAAGTCGGTGGTGCACCGTGGAGAGGTGCACCGCACGCCCCTCGCAGGTCCCGACCTCGTGGACGCCGATGCGCTCGCCGCACTCGTGCGCCGGGAGTACGCCGCCGCCGGTGTCTCGGCCTCGTCGATCGAGACCGGCGCGGTCATCATCACCGGCGAGACGGCAAGATCGCGGAACGCCGAGGCGGTGCTCGCGGCCCTCTCCGACGAGGCCGGCGACTTCGTCGTCACCATTGCCGGGCCCAACGCCGAGGCCCAGATCGCAGGCCGCGGGTCGGGGGCCGCGCGCTGGTCGGCCGACCACTACGAGCAGGTCACCTGCGTGGACATCGGTGGTGGCACGTCCAACGCGGCGGTGTTCAAGATGGGCCGCCACCTGAGCTCGTCGGCCGTGGCCGTCGGGGGCCGTCAGGTCGAGGTCGACGGGTCCGGCGTGGTCCGGCGGGTGGCGCCGCCGGGACGGTCGATCATCGAAGGTCTCGGGCTCGACCTCAAGGAGGGCCAGCGCGTCGGGCTGGCGCAGCTGCGAGCGTTCTGCGACGCGATGGCCGAGATCATCGTGGACCTGGCGACAGGCGTGGGCGTGACCGTCGGGACCGGCGTACAGCTGACGCCACCGCTGCAGCACACCGCGGAGTCCACCTCGGTCTTCCTCACCGGCGGCATCGGCGAGCTCCACTACCACCCGCTGCCGGTGGAGTCGCTCGAGGACGTCGCCAGGTTCGGCGACGTCGGCCCGCTGCTCGCCGACTCGCTGCGGCGCAACGACCGGCTCCGCCGGCTGACCGTGAGGGAACCGCCCGAGACGCTGCGCGCCACAGTGCTCGGCGCCGCGGGGCAGACCGTCACGCTCAGCGGCTCCACCATCTGGGTGGCCCGGGACCTGCTCCCGCTGCGCAACCTGCCCGTGCTCCGCCCGGCGATGCCGGGGCGTGGCGGGGGACCGACCTTCGCCGAGGCCGTGCGCGAGGCCAAGGTGCGCTGGGACCTCGAGGACGACGTGCTCGCCGCGATCGTCGTCGACCTGCCCGCCGAGCTGGGCTACCCGGCACTGCAGTCGGTCGCCGCGGAGATGATCGCCTACCACGACACCGGCTCTGACAATGGCCGGGGCGAGCGACCTCTGGTGCTCGTCCTCCAGCAGGACTACGCGCAGGTGCTCGGCCAGACCATCGAGACCCAGCGACCGGGGCTGCCGCTCATCGTCATCGACCAGGTGGGCCTCGGCGAGGGCGACTTCATCGACATCGGCGTACCCGTGCTCGACGGCCGGGCCGTGCCGCTGTCCATCAAGACGCTGGTGTTCTATGACTGAGCGCGCGTGGAGGAGGGGTGGTTCCCCGTGCAGCTGACCGCGACCCTGTTCGGCGAGCGCTACACCTTCCGGGACGTCAAGGACGTCCTGGCCAAGGCCAACGAGGAGAAGTCCGGTGACCAGCTCGCCGACATCGCCGCGCACAGCGCCGCCGAGCGGATGGCCGCCAAGTACGTGCTCTCCGAGATGACCCTGGAGACCCTCCGGGAGAACCCGGCCGTCCCGTACGAGGAGGACGAGGTCACCCGGGTGATCGACGACGGCGTCAACGAGACGGCGTACGCCGAGATCAAGGGCATGCAGGTCGGCGAGCTGAGGGAGTGGCTGCTCGCCGACACCACCACCGAGGAGATGATCAAGCGGCTCAGCAACGGGCTGACCTCGGAGATGGTCGCCGCGGTCACCAAGCTGATGTCCAACCTCGACCTGATGCTGGCCGCCAGCAAGATCAAGGTCGTCAAGCACGCCAACAACACCATCGGACTGCGCGGCACCCTCGGCTCGCGGTGCCAGCCCAACAACCAGACCGACTCCGTCGAGGGGATCCGTGCGGCGATCTACGAGGGCCTCAGCTTCGGCTCCGGTGACAGCGTCATCGGCATCAACCCCTCCGACGACTCGCTCGGCAGCGTCGCCCAGCTGCTCGAGATGACCTACGAGGTCATCACCCGCTGGGAGATCCCCACCCAGAACTGCGTGCTCGCCCACGTCTCCACGCAGATGGAGGCGATGCGCAAGGGCGCCCCCGTCGGCCTGGTGTTCCAGAGCCTGGCCGGGTCGCAGAAGGGCAACGAGTCCTTCGGCATCACCGTGGAGATGCTCGACGAGGCGGCCGAGCTCGCGAAGCGCTCCTCCGTGGTGACAGGCCCCCACCACATGTACTTCGAGTCCGGGCAGGGTGCGGAGCTCTCCGCCGACGCCCATCACGGCGCCGACCAGGTGGTGATGGAGGCGCGTTGCTACGGGCTGGCCAAGCGCTACGACCCGTTCCAGCTCAACACCGTGGTGGGCTTCATCGGGCCGGAGTACCTCTACGACTCGACCCAGATCACCCGCGCCGGGCTCGAGGACCACTTCATGGGCAAGCTCAGCGGCATCTCCATGGGCGCGGACGTCTGCTACACCAACCACGCGCGCTCGACCCAGAACGAGCTGGAGAACCTCGCCGTGCTGCTCGGCGCGGCGGGTGTCAACTACATCATGGGCATCCCGATGGGCGACGACTCGATGCTCAGCTACCAGAGCTCGAGCTATCACGACGCCCCGTCGCTGCGTCAGCTGCTCGGTCTGCGGCCGCTGCCGGAGTTCGAGGAGTGGATGGAGGACATCGGCCTGATGAAGGACGGCCGACTGACCGAGAAGGCCGGCGACGCGTCCTTCTTCCTGAGCCGGTGAGGGGGACGAGGTGAGCAGCAAGCCGTCGGCAGCCGAGGTGCGGAGCATCGTCCGGGAGGTGCTGGCCGAGCTCGAGCGCGCGCCCGCGGCCCCGGCTGCTCCGGCCCCCGCTGGCCCGGCTCCGGCCGCTCCCGCAAACATCCCTGCCGCGGCCCCACCGAACCCCGAGTCCGCTGCGACAGCCCGTTCCGCCGGCTCCGGTGACGTCACCATCGACGTACCGGACCCGACCGTCGAGGAGGAGCGCCGGCGCATCGGGGTCGAGAACCCGATCAACGCCTCCGGGCTGGCCAACCTCGCGTCGGCGACGTACGCCCGCCTGGCCGTGGGCCGCGCGGGCCCACGCCCACGCACCCGCACCATGCTGCTGTTCAACGCCGACCACGCGGTGACCCAGGACGCCATCTTCGGCGAGGTGCCGACCGACGTCCTCGACCAGTTCGGCCTGTTCACGGTGCAGACGAGGGTGACCGACCAGGACGAGTACCTCCTGCGCCCCGACCTGGGTCGCCAGCTCAGCGACGAGGCGCGCGCGGAGATCGCGCAGCGTTGCACCGAGAACCCGCAGGTGCAGATCGTCGTCGGCGACGGGCTCTCCGCGGCCGCGGTGACCAACAACCTGCCGCAGATCTACCCGGTCCTCGAGCAGGGACTGAGCAGCGCCGGCTTCACCCTCGGTACGCCGTTCTTCGTGCGCTACTGCCGCGTCGGCGTGATGAACGACGTCAACGACGTGATCGGCGCCGACGTCGTGGTGCTCCTGATCGGGGAGCGGCCGGGGCTCGGGGTCGCCGACGCGCTGAGCGTCTACTCCGGGTGGCGTCCCGGACCGGGCAAGTCCGACGCGCACCGGGACGTGACCTGCATGATCACCGCCAACGGCGGCACGAACCCGCTCGAGGCGGGGGCGTTCGCGGTCGAGCACGTCAAGCAGGTGATCGGCAACGAGGCCAGCGGTGTCGAGCTGCGACTGAAGCAGAGCGGGGACCGGTGATGGCGGTCCTCGACCCGATCAAGCCGACGATCCTGGCCACCCGGGTGATCCCCAACGTGGACCGGTCGCTCGGCGCGAAGCTCGAGCTCCGTCCCGACCAGCGCAGCGTCGCCCTGGTCACCTGCGACATCGACGACAGCCTCTACGTCTCGCTCGACGAGGCGACCAAGGCGGCCGACGTCGAGGTCGTCTACGCGCACAGCTTCTACGCCGGCTCGGCCCACGCCTCCGGTCCGCTGTCCGGCGAGATCATCGGCGTCCTCGCCGCGCCCGACCCGGCGGAAGCCCGGGCCGGCCTCGCCGCGTGCATCGACTACGCCGAGAACAGGGCGTGGTTCCACGCTGCCGACCCCACCGGTGACCTCGCGTTCTTCGCGCACCCGATCGCACGCATCGGCAGCTATCTCGCCCGCGAGGGCGGGGTGCCGAAGGGCACGTCGATGGCCTACCTGATCGCCCCACCGCTGGAGGCGACGTTCGCCCTCGACGCGGCCCTCAAGGTCGCCGAGGTCGAGCTCGCGGTGTGGTTCGCCCCGCCGTCGGAGACCAATTTCTCCGGCGGCTACCTGGTGGGGGAGCAGAGCGCCGTGGTGGCCGCCTGCGAGGCCTTTCGCGACGCCGTCGTGGACGTCGCAGCTACTCCGAGGGAGGTGTGAGATGGCCCCGCTGCATGACAGCGAGTACGACGCGGACCTGCGGTCGGTGCAGGAGGCCCGGAGGCTGGCCGTGGCGTGCCGTGAGGCGCAGCGCGAGTTCGCGCACGCCAGCCAGGCCGAGGTCGACCGCGTCTGCGCGGCGATGGCCGAGGCGGTGCACCGCGACGCGGCACGCCTCGGGCAGCTCGCCTGCGACGAGACCGGGTACGGCGTACCGGCTCACAAGAAGATCAAGATCGAGTTCGGCTCGATGGCGGTGTGGGAGTCGATCCGGGACATCCCCACGGTCGGCGTGCTGCGCCGTGATCCCGCCCGCAGGCTGGTCGAGATCGGGTGGCCCGTGGGCGTGGTGGTCGGACTGTGCCCGTCGACCAACCCGAACTCCACCGCGGCGTACAAGGTGCTGATCTCGGTCAAGGCCCGCAACGGCTGCATCATCGCCCCGCACCCAGCGGCCAAGGAGTGCACCTGGGAGGCGGTCCGGTTGATGATCGAGGCGGGGGAGCGGGCCGGGATGCCGAAGGGGCTGGTGGCCTGCATGCGCGAGGTCAGCCTGCCCGGGTCGCAGGAGCTGATGAACCACTACGCGACCTCGCTGATCCTCGCCACCGGCGGCACACCGATGGTGCGGGCCGCGCACAGCGCCGGCAAGCCGGCCCTGGGCGTGGGGCCCGGCAACGTCCCGGTGTACGTCGACCGCAGCGCCGACATGGCGGCCGCCGCGAACGCCATCGTCAACAGCAAGGCATTCGACAGCTCGACGATCTGCGCCACGGAGCAGGCCGTGGTCGCCGACGCGCCCGTGGCCGGGCAGCTGCGCGCGGAGATGGAGCGCCTCGGCGCGCACTTCGTGACCGCGGAGCAGAAGGCGGCCCTCGAGCGCACGGTGTTCAACCCCACCGGCGGGATGAACCCCCGAGCCGTCGGCAAGACGCCCCAGGCGCTGGCGAAGCTGGCCGGGATCACCGTGCCCGCGCACGCCCGGGTCCTCGTCGCGGAGCTCTCCGGCGTCGGCCGCGACGAGCCGCTGAGCGGGGAGAAGCTCACCACGGTCCTCGGCTGGTACGTCGAGGACGGCTGGCGGGCCGGCTGTGAACGCTGCATCGAGCTGTTGCGGTTCGGCGGCGACGGGCACTCCTTGGTCATCCACGCCACCGACGAGGACGTCATCCTCGCCTTCGGGATCGAGAAGCCCGCCTTCCGGATCCTGGTGAACACCTGGGGCACCCTCGGCGCCATCGGCGCGACCACCGGCGTGATGCCGGCGATGACGCTCGCACCCGGCGGGATCGGCGGTGCCGTGGTGAGCGACAACATCACCACCACGCACCTCCTCAACGTGAAGCGTCTCGCCTACGCCCTGCACGACCCGCCCCGCGCGGCGTACACGCATGCTCCGGACGTGCGCGGAGCCCCCGACGAGACCGGCACGACGACGGTCGCGAACGGCTCCGACTCGAGCGACCAAGTCGAGCGGATCGTCGCCCGGGTGCTCCAGGAGCTGGGAGGTGGTCCATGACGACGGACATGACCGCGACCCCGAAGTCGACCCGACCGGACAACCTCGAGACCCCACCAACCAACGAGCAGCACCAGAGTGAGAGGAAGAGCCAGTGGCCAGTCCCCAGATGATCGCCCTCGGCATGATCGAGACACGTGGCCTCGTCGGCGCGGTCGAGGCCGCCGACGCGATGGTCAAGGCAGCGAACGTGACCCTGATCGGGAAGCGTGAGATCGGCGGCGGATACGTGACCGTGATGGTGCGCGGCGACGTCGGCGCGGTGAAGGCCGCCACGGACGCCGGCGCGGCAGCCGCCCAGCGCGTCGGCGACCTCGTCAGCGTGCACGTGATCCCGCGGCCCCACGAGGACGTCGAGTTCATCCTGCCCTCGGACAACCCAGGAGCCGGTGCCACGGGTGCCTGACCACGGCCGCTGAGGTCATGGAGCAGACATGGGGCGCCGGGTGCACACGGTCGACGACGTGCTCCGTCTCGCCACCTCGGGTGGGACGGAGCTGCGGGTCGCGCCCGGAGACCGGCTCACCCCGCTGGCTCGCGACGTCGCCCGCGAGCACGGCGTCCGGGTGCTCGAGGACCCGACGAGTGTGCCACCACCGGCGCCTGCACGCGGAGGACCCCCGGCCCGGCTGCACCACGCAGCGGCGGTGCACACCCAGCCCCTCGACCCGTTTCCGGTCGACCTCGGGCGCCCCGAGATGGACGTGCGGCTCCGCGACGTCGTGGGTCTGCGTGAGGGCCTGCCCATGGCGGCCGGGGTGATGAGCCTGCGGGAAGGGAACTTCCCGTGGGACCTGGACTACGACGAGGTGGAGTACGTGATCGAGGGTGAGCTGCACATCTGCACCGCCGACCAGCGTGTGGTCGGCCGGCCGGGCGACCTGATCGCCGTGCCCCGCGGCAGCTCGATCACGTTCGGCACGCCCTCGTGGGCGAAGTTCCTCTACGTGACTTACCCGGCCGAGTGGGGAGGTGGAGCATGACCTCCGGCTCCCTCGCCGCGACGATGGCCGCGGTGGAGGCGGCGCTCGCTCCGCGCCCCTTCGCGGAGCCCCCCACCCTGGTGAAGGTCGGCGTCGACCTCGGGACCGCGTTCACCGTGGTCGTCGTGCTCGACGAGCAGGACCACCCGCTGGCCGTCGCCAGCGAACGCGCGGACGTGGTGCGCGACGGCGTGGTCACCGACTTCGTCGGCGCGGTCGACGTCGTACGCCGCCTCAAGGACGAGGTGGAGCGCCGGATGGGCGTCACCCTCACCGAAGCGTACGGCGGGTTCCCACCGGGCGTCGGGTCCGGTGAGGTCGATGCGGTCCGGCACGTCATCGAAGGCGCCGAGATGGACTGCGCCGGCCTGGTCGACGAGCCGACGGCGGCCAACGCAGTGCTGGGACTGCGTGACGGCGCGGTCGTCGACGTCGGGGGAGGCACCACCGGAGTGGCCGTCGTCGCCGAAGGGGCGGTGGTGCACACCGCCGACGAGGCGACCGGCGGCACCCATCTCTCGCTGGTGATCGCCGGCGCGCTGGGCATCCCGCTGGAGCAGGCCGAAGCACTCAAGACCGACCAGCGCGAGCAGGCACGGCTGCTCCCGCTGGTGCGCCCGGTGATGGAGAAGGTCGCCACCATCGTGGCCCGCAGCACTGCCGGCTGGCCGGTCCCGGAGGTGAGCCTGGTCGGCGGCAGCGTCGCGTTCCCGGGGTTCGCGGCCGTGGTGGAGCGGGCCAGCGGGCTCCCGACCCGGGTGCCGGTCGCCCCGCTGTTCGTCACTCCGCTGGGCATCGCCCGGCACGCCCCCTGCCATGTGCCCGCTCCGAGTGCTGCCGGCGCGCTCGCCCGGGCACGGAGGGTGCCCTCATGACGCGCGACACCGAGGAGGTGAGTTCCCGTGGCTGACGACTTCGAGCTCCGGGCCTACTGCTACATCGACCGGATGCAGCCGCAGTACGCCTCGTTCGTGGGCACCGTGACGCAAGGTGACCTGCCGATCGAGGGGATGGCGGCGCTGTACGTCGAGATGGCGCCCGGCAACCACGTCTTCCGCGTGGTGGACGTGGCCGTCAAGACGACCCTGGCCCGACCGGGGGCCCAGATCGTCGAGCGGCAGTTCGGCATGTTCGAGCTGCACTCGGAGTCGCAGGCCGAGGTGCTGCAGGCCGGGGAGGCGGTCCTCACCGAGCTGGACCTCGCGGTCTCCGAGCGCAAGGCCCCGCAGATCGCCTCGATGCAGGTGATCACCAACGTCAGTCCCTACCAGTCGCAGCTGCTCAACCGCTTCACCCGCGGGATGATGCTGGTCGCCGGGCAGACGATGCTGGTGCTCGAGTGCACGCCTGCGGCGTACATCAACCTCGCTGCGAACGAGGCTGAGAAGGCCGCGCGGGTCAACCTGATGCACGTGACGTCCGTCGGCGTCTACGGCCGGTTGTGGATGGCGGGCTCCGAGGCGGACATCCTGGCGGCGCGTGATGCCGCCGTCGCATCACTGGAGGGGATCGATGGCCGCGACTGAGCTCCCGCGACGCAGGTTCGTCACCCGTCACGACGTCGAGGACGCCGCCGCCCACGGGCGCTCGATCGACCTGGGGGAGCGAGACGTGCTGACCGCCGAGGCCGCGCAGCGCGCCCGCGACCTCGGCGTCCGGGTGGAAAGCCCCGGCACGGGGAGTGGTGCCGGACCCCGATCTGGTCCCAGCCGCGGACAGAGCACGGAGACCGAGCTCCGTCGTGCCGTGCGCGCGGCCGTCGTCGCCGAGCTGGGGGCCGAGCCCCCCGGCCTCGACGACGTGATCGACCGGGTGCTGCGGCGCAGGAGCTGACCACGCGGACGACGAGGAAACGAGGAGAAGGACATGGAGCTGTTCGAGATCGGCCAGACCCACCACATGCGTCGGGAGGAGGCAGCGGCCCGTCTTCGCGCGCTCGCCGACGCGCTGGCGCGTAACAACTCCGTCGAGCTCGAACGGTCGGGGCGGCGTGTGACGGTGCGCGTGCCTGACGAGGTCGACGTGAAGGTGGAGGTCGAGATCGGGGACGAGAACGAGCTGGAGATCGAGCTGACCTGGTGACCGCCCGACCCCACGTCCGGGTCAGGTGCGTGCGCGGATCGCGAACCCGATCAGGGTGAGGACGATGCCGAGGACGAACGCCATCGCCGCCACGCCGAATGCGACGACCGAGGTGAACAACGAGGCCTGCAGGAAGGCCGAGTCCATCGCCACGGCACGGTTGGGGTCCTCGCGGTCCAGCTCGGCGTAGGTGAGTCCGTCGGTGATCTCCAGGGTGTGCTTGTCGATCACGTCCGCCTGGCAGTACGCCGAGATGGGGCCGTTGACGTCGTCGCCGGCCGCGCATCGCGCATCGTCGGCGACGGTGATCTTCTGGTCAGCCAGCGTGCTGGAGATCACCACCCACGTGACGACTCCGGCGATTGCCATGACGATGCCGACGACGATCGATGTGATGGCTGCTGCGGTTCGCATGTCCGGCTCCTTCCGACGCCTCGTCTGCATCGTCCGGGCAGGCGGAGCAGCTGCGGTTCCCCCGCGGGGGGTGAGCGCGCGTCCCGAGGTCGCCTCAAATCTCCCGTCAATGGGTGGCATTCCCGGCTCCACGCCCGGTCCGTGGCCTTAGGGTGAGGGGCTGGGGGATCGTCAGCACGTGCAGGAGGAAGTTGCATGGAACCAGTGGCCCTGGCCACGCGAGTGGAGATGAGCGGTGACGTCGCCGTCCTCCACGCCGAGGGGGACGTCGACCTTGCCTCTGCCGACGCGCTGAAGACGGCGCTGGCGGGCGCGCTGGAGCAGTCGTCGACGGTCGTCGTCGACCTCGGCGCCGTCGGGTTCATCGACTCCACCGGGCTCAGCGCGCTGGTCTGGGGGCACGGGCAGGCGCAGGAGGCCGGTGGCTCCCTGCGGTTGCGTCGGCCCACCCCCATGCTCCGCCGGCTCCTCGAGATCACCGCGCTGGACACGGTGCTGGTCACCGAGGACAGCGATGACCCCTCCGGGAACTGACGCCGGCGGCGACGCCGGGGTCGACGGGGCCCCGACGTTGGCCGCGGTCCCATCGGCCGCCGGGGCCCACACCGCCGAGGCGGACCTCACAGAGGTGCTCGCCCACGTGGCGGAGAAGCTGGAGGCCGACGTCGTCACCGTGCTGGGCGTCGACCCGGCTGCCGACCACCTGGTCACGCTGTTCACCGTGAGCACGCCCCCGGTCACCTCGGGCCACCACCGGGTCCCGATCGGTCAGGGGCTGGCGGGCCGGGTGGCTGCGCAGCGGGTCACCATCGCGCGCGAGGACCTCACCGACGACGACCTGATCAACCCTGCGCTGCTCCCGCTCGGCATCACCTCGGCCGTGGCCATGCCGCTGGTCCGCGGCCGACGCCTGCTCGGGGTGCTCAAGGCGGGGACGCGCCGACGGCGCCGGTTCAGCCCGGAGGACCTGGACCGGGCCGAGGTCCTGGCCGGTGACGTCAGTGAGGCGGTCGACGCCTACGTCGCGGCCAGCGAGCGATCGGCGGCCGCCGCGCTGCAGCGGAGCCTGGTCCCGCACACCCTCCCGGCGCTGGCCGGCCTGCAGATGGCCGGTCGCTACGTACCGGGCCGCGGCGGGGTCTCAGGGGACTGGTACGACGTCTTCGAGCTGCCCGGGGGACGGGTCGGCATGGTCATGGGCGACGTCGCCGGGCACGGGCTGGCCGCGTCGGTGGTGATGGGCAGGCTGCGCAGTGCCCTGCGCGCCTACGCCCTCGAGTACGACGACCCGGCGGTCGTGCTCAGCCGCCTCGACGCCAAGATCCACCACTTCGAGCCAGGGGCGATGGCCACCGCCGTCTACGCGGTCGCCGAACCACCCTTCGACACCGTGCGCATCGCCTCGGCCGGGCATCTCCTGCCGATCGGGATGGGCGCCGACGACCGGACGGCACAGGTGGACGTGCCGGTCAGCCCGCCCCTGGGTGTGGACCCGACGTGTCGGCGGACCAGCGCCGAGGTCGACTTCGCGGGCCCGGCCGCGCTCGTCCTGTTCACCGACGGACTGGTCGAGCGTCGGGCGACGAGCACGTCCCGTGCCGCCGAGGTGTTCGGCTCCATCGACGCGGCGCTGGGGGAGCTCTGCTCGCTGGTGGGGCCGGAGGACGCCGAGGTGGTCTGCGGGCGCATCGTCGACACCATGCTCACCCTGGAGCCGCCGGGCGACGACGTCGCCGTCCTGGTGGTGCGGCGGCTCGCGGACTGAGAACCGCTCGTCGTCGAGGTCAGTCCCTCGACCCGATGAAGGCGACGCGGTCCCGGGCTGGCACCCTGAGACGGTGGTCGACCAGGAGCATCGGGGCGGGAACGGCGACGAGCCCGGCAATGACGAGCTGCGCGAGGTCGCCGAGGCACAGCCCGCGTTCGCCCGGTTCCTCGGCGTCGAGCTCATCTCCTGGTCCCGTGATCGCGTCGTGGCCGAGCTCGTCGTCCGGGAGGAGCACGCGAACCGCAACGGGCTCCTGCACGGCGGCGCGATCATGGCCTTCGCCGACAACCTGGGCGGGACGGCGGCGAGCCTCAACCTGCCGCCCGGGGCGCGCACGACGACGCTGGAGAGCAAGACCAACTTCCTGCGCGGGATCACGATCGGGACGCGCGCGCGGGCCGAGTGCGTGCCGCTGCACCGCGGCCGCTCCACCTCGGTGTGGCAGACCACGGTCACCGACGAGCAGGGCCGCACCGCAGCGGTCGTCACGCAGACCCAGATGGTCCTGCAGCCGCCGGCACAACGGTGAGTCGCAGCGCGGGTGGGCGCCGCGTGCCGCCCGTGGTCTGGACGCTGCTGGGTGCGAGCGCGATGACGACCCTCGGCACCCTGCCCGTCTTCCTGCTCAGCTCGCAGTCCGTCTACGTGCGCGAGGAGCTGGGGTTCGGCGAGACCGGCTTCGGCGTCGCGGTGAGCGCCTTCTTCGCGGCCGCGGCCGCCTCTGCGTTGCTCGGCGGCGGGCTGGCCGACCGGCTGGGGCGGCGTACCAGCACCGTGGTCGCGGGGGTGATGGCCGCCGCGGGTGGCATCGGTGTCGCAGCCGGTGCCCGCTCGTGGCCGGTGCTGGTGGCCCTGATGGTGCTGCTGGGCGTCACCAACGCGCTGTGCCAGGTGACCGCCAACCTGACCCTCGCCCGCGCTGTCCCGGCACACCGGCGCGGTCTCGGCTTCGGGGTGAAGCAGTCGGCCATCCCGCTCGCGATCGTGCTGGGCGGGCTCGCCGTGCCGACGATCGGCGCCGTCGTGGGCTGGCGCTGGACCTTCGCCCTCTGCGGGCTGGCTGGGCTCGCGGTCACGGTGGCCGGGCTGCGGCTCCCGCGGGAGACGGCGCACCGGGAGGGTGCGAGCGCCGGGGACGACCGCCCGCCCCTTCCTGCGCTGCTGATCACGATGGCGGCCATCACCCTGGCCAGCGCGGCCGCCAACTCACTGGGGTCGTTCGTCGCGGCGTGGGGCTTCCACGTCGGGCTGACGCCGAGCGAGGCGGGCATCCTGATGGCCACGGGGAGCGGCCTGAACATCGCGGTGCGCGTGCTGGCCGGCCACCTCGCCGATCGTCGGCATGGGCGCAACCTCCCGGTGGTGGCCGCGCAGATGCTCGTCGGTGCCGCGTCGCTGGCGGTGCTCTCGATTCCGTCGCCCGTAGCAGTGGTGCCTGCCGGGCTGGTCGCCTTCGCGCTGGGCTGGTCCTGGCCAGGGCTGCTGCTGTACGCCGTGGTCAGGGTCGGCCGCGAGGCACCCGGCGCCGCCTCCGGCATCGTGCAGGCCGGCGCGTTCGCCGGCGGTGCCGCCGGGCCCGCGCTGTTCGGTCTCCTCGTCGAGGCGACGAGCTACGAGACCGCGTGGCGCGCCGCGGCGGTGGCCTTCCTGGTGGCCGCCCTGCTGGTGCTGCTGGCGCGACGCATGTTCATCGCCGACCTGGTGGCCCGACCGCCACTCCAGCCGCTCGGGTACGGCGGAGGGCGCGGATCGCCCGCACGCACGACCCCGCCGCGCCAGATCCCGCCCGACGCGGGCTGAGCGCTCAGCTTCCTCCGGAGCCGCCCTCGTGCACGGCCACCGTGGGCTCGAGGCCGTCCGCACCGACGACCTCGCACCACGCGTCGAACCCGGTCTGGAAGGCGACGATCCCCGCCTCCGGCAGGGAGATCTCGATCGCCTCGAGGATCTCCTGCGGCGATACGCCGAGGTCGAGCGCCACCCGGATGTGGCTCTGGATGTGCCCCTTCGACGCGCGCATGACCGTGAGGCTGACGATGAAGATCAGCTCCTTGGTCTTCCGGTCGAGGCGCCGCTCGTCGAGGTAGGCCGCGGAGACGAGCCCGTTGGCGGCCTGCAGGACCGGGAAGTCCTGCTTGGCCATCACCTTGTGGTAGTCGAGGACGTACCCGCGCTTGCGGGCCATGTCGTCGATGTACTGCTGGGCCTCGTCGGTCGTGGACTCGGTCATGGGTGGGGCCTCTCCTCGGACGTCCGGATGTGGGCGTGGTTGACCGCTTCGTAGTAGCGGACGATCTCGGTGTGGTCGAGGCCGGCGGCGCCCAGGTGCTCCCGGGCCTCGCTGAGGGTCTCGACGGCCTTGCCGGTGATGGGCGTCGACTGCTCCGCGTCGGCGGCGAGACGGGCGGCGATCGCGAGGTCCTTGAGCATCAGGTCCATCTCGAAGCCGGACGCGAACGTGCCGGGCAGCACGTGCTTCGGGTACTTCACCTCGGTCGCCTGGCTGCGCCCGGTGGAGGAGTTCAGCACGTGCACCATCACCTCCGGCTCGATCCCGGCCTGCTGGGCCACGCACAACACCTCGGCGGCGGCCGCGAGGTTGGTGGCGGAGAGCAGGTTGTTGAGCGCCTTGGCGGCGTGCCCCGCGCCCGGAGGTCCGACCGGCACCAGGTCGGTCCCCATCGGCTGCAGGTGGGGGAGGGCCGCCTCCACGTCGGCGTGCTCGCCGCCGACCATCACGGCCAGCTCCCCGGTCTCGGCCTTGGCCACGCCGCCGGAGACCGGTGCGTCGACGTAGCCGAGCCCGCGCTCCTTCGCGACGGCGTGGAGCCGGCGGGTGCTGCCCGGCTCGGAGGAACCCATGTCGATGACGAGCGTGCCGGGGGAGAGGCGGGACAGCAGTCCGTCCGTGCCGTCCGGGCCGAGCAGCACCGACTCGACCGCCCGGCTGTCGGGGAGCATCAGGACCACGACGCCGACGTCCTCGGGTACCGAGTCGAGGTCGGGGAGTGCGGTGGCCCCGAGCTCCTCGGCCAGCCGGGACACGGCCGCCGTGTCGAGGTCGAAGAGCACGGTGCGGTGGGTCACGGCGTACCGCCGCGCCATCGGTCGGCCCATGCGCCCGAGGCCGACGAAGAGGGTGGCCGGCGAGGTGGCGGTGCTGTGCCCGAGCATCCCCTCTACGTTAGGCGCTGTCGCACGTCGTCGAACGAGGGGGCCAACCATGCTCCGTGTCGCGGTCCTGGACGACTACCAGGGCGTTGCCCTCGAGGTCGCGGACTGGTCGGTGCTTCAGGGGCGGGTGGACGTCACCGTGCTCAGGGAGTGGCTGCCCGACGAGGACGCCGTCGCCGAGACGCTGGCCGAGTACGACGTCGTGGTGGCGATGCGGGAGCGCACGCCCTTCCCGGCGTCCCTGCTGGCGCGACTGCCCCGGCTGCGGCTGCTCGTCACCACCGGGATGCGCAACGCCTCGATCGACGTCGCGGCCGCGCAGGAGCTGGGCATCGCCGTCTGCGGCACGGCCTCCAAGGGCACCTCGACGGCCGAGCACACCTGGGCGCTGATCCTCGGGAGGTGTCGTCACCTCGTCGAGGAGTCGGCCAACATGTCGGCCGGACGCTGGCAGACCACCCTGGGCACGGGCCTCGCAGGACGCACGCTCGGCGTGGTCGGGCTCGGACGCATCGGCTCGCAGGTGGCGGCTGTGGGGCGAGCGTTCGCCATGGACGTGGTGGCCTGGAGCCAGAACCTCACCGACGAGCTAGCCCGGAGCCACGGGGCGAGGCTGGTCGAGCTCGACGAGCTGCTTGCTGCCTCCGACGTGGTCACCGTCCACCTGGTGCTGAGCGAGCGCACCCGCGGCCTGCTGGGAACCGACCAGCTCGCGCGGATGAAGCCCTCGGCGCTGCTGGTCAACACCTCGCGCGGGCCGATCGTCGACAGCGACGCGCTCGTCGCCGCCGTTCGTCGTGGCGAGCTCGCCGGCGCCGCGCTCGACGTGTACGACGAGGAGCCGCTCCCGGCCGAGCACCCGCTGCGCAACACGCCGGGGATCCTCGCCACGCCGCATCTCGGCTACGTCACCGACGACGTCTACGAGCTGTTCTACGGCGAGGCGGTCGAGGACATCGCGGCCTTCCTCGACGGCGCTCCGGTGCGGGTGCTGACCGCCTGAGCCCGAGGCCGGCCGTGAACCGGGCGAGTGTGACCGTTGACACGTTGTACGGACATTTCTAATATGGCCGTACATTTGCTTCGGCAACCCCCATCTCGGATCTCGGTGATCAGCGAGTGCAACCGCAAGGGCGTCGTCCCGGCGAGAGCTCCTACCGCGTGCTCACGCGCCTCCTCCGCGAGGAGATCTACCGCGAGCGCTGGGCCGAGGACGAGCCGCTGCCGACGGACCAGGCGCTCGCCGGCGAGCACGGGCTGAGCCGCCAGACGGTGCGCCGCGCCTACCAGGAGCTGGTGGCCGAGGGCCTCGTCTTCCGGGTGCCCGGGCGCGGCACCTTCGTCACGCCCGAGAAGGGTCGTTACCGGCGCGCCTTCGGCAGCGTCGGCGATCTGATGAAGCTGCAGCTCGACACCGAGTTCGAGCTCGTCGAGCCGCTCGCCGACGAGGTCGACGAGTCCGCCGCCGCTGCCCTCGAGCTGCCCGACCGGCACGTCTTCACGGTCACCTTCCGCCGTCTGCACCGCGGCGAGGCCTTCTGCCTGACCCGGGTGTTCCTCCCACCCCGCATCGCACACAAGCTGGCCGACGTCCCCGAGCTCACCGAGCCGGAGATCCGCACCAACGTCACGGTCATCGGACTGATCGAGAGCCACGGCGCGGACATCGCCGGGGCCGACCAGGTGATCACCGCCGCTGGCGCCACGCGGGAGCTGTCCGGGCTGCTCGGCTGTGCCGAGGGGGCACCGGTGCTGCACATCGAGCGGACCTACCACGACCGCAAGGGCGAGGCGCTCGAGCACGCCGTCAGCGACTTCCTGCCCGACCACTACGCCCACCGGCTCCGCCTGGGCCGCGACGAACCGGCCGCGCCGCGTGCGTCACCGGAGTGACCACCGAGGCGACCGCCTCACCCAGACCCCCGCCCACACCATCCGAGGAGTGACATGAGAAACAGGTTCGTCAAGACCATGGCCGTCAGCGCAGGACTCGCGCTGTCAGTGGCCGCCGCCGGCTGTGGCGCTCGAGGTGAGGGCGCGAGCGGCGACGGGGAGCACGTCATCAAGTTCTCCCACGTCGTCACGGCCGACACCCCCAAGGGCAAGGCTGCCGAGGAGTTCAAGAAGATCCTGGAGGAGAAGACCGACGGCAAGATCACCGTCGAGATCTACCCCAACTCCGAGCTGTACGGCGACGAGGACGAGCTGCAGGCGCTGCAGTCCAACAGCGTGCAGATGCTCGCACCGGCGAGCGCGAAGTTCACCACGCTCGCACCCGAGCTGCAGGTCCTCGACCTGCCGTTCCTGTTCGACTCGACCGAGGACATCCCCGAGGTCGTCTCCAAGGACAGCGACGTCGGCAAGGCGATCTACGAGAACAAGAAGCTCGCCGAGAACAACGTCAAGGTGATGGGCCTGTGGGACAACGGCCTCAAGCAGCTCTCGTCCAACACCGAGATGAAGTCGCCTGACGACCTCAAGGGGCTGAGCTTCCGCATCCAGCCCTCCGACGTGTTGCGCAGCCAGTTCAAGAGCTGGGGCGCCAACTCGACGCCGATGGCGTTCGCCGAGGTGTACAACGCCCTCCAGCAGAAGGTCGTGGACGGCCAGGAGAACCCGTACTCCAACATCGAGTCGCAGAAGATGCACACCGTGCAGAAGCACATCAGCGAGTCCAACCACGGCTACATCGGCTACGTGCTCGTGATCAACAACGAGTTCCTCGAAGGGCTTCCGGAGGACCTGCAGAAGGACGTCCAGGAGGCGGCCGACGAGGCCACGACGTACAACCGCGAGGTCGCGGCGGACGTGAACGCGGACGCCAAGAAGGCCATCGAGGAC
>DASSLA010000048.1:0-9075 GCA_035689885.1 Marmoricola sp.
CGTTCCTCGCGGCGCTGGCCGCGGAGGAGCTCCCGGCGCGCCCGGTTGCGCTGCGGACCGTCGCGGTGGCCGTGGTGGTGCTCGTGGTCGCCTTCGTCGCGTCGTACGTCGTGACGATGCTGGCGCGCGAGCGGGCGCCCCGTCGGTGGCTGCGAGGCCACCTCGGCCAGCAAGTGGTACAGCGACAGCCAGATCGGGATCTGCGCGAGCGTGGGTAGGCCGCCGAGCCGCGAGACCCCGTGCTCGGCGGAGATGCGGCGGCGTTCCTCCATGTGTCGGCGGATGCTGTCGGTCCTAACGTTGCTCGCACATATGTTCGAATATGTGTGCTATGCTGTTCCCACCCCTCCCGACCGAGGTGCCCCGTCCCAGGGCGGTGGCGAAAGCCGGGTGGACGAGTTTCGCGAAGCGGTTTCGTGATAGCACCGGGTGCCGGTGCCTCCGGCGAGACGACTGGCAACCAACCCTGTCGACTCCGGAGTGCGCACGATGACTGCCCTTCCCGTTCCCGAGCACCCGATCCTGGCGTGCATCGCGGAGGTCGGTGCGGCTCTCGACCGGGCGGTGGACGCACAAGCGGTGTACCTGTCGACCGAGGAGAAGGCGCAGGCTCTGCAGGGGTTCGCCGCGCTCGAGGCACGTGTGACTGCGATGCGGCTGCAGGTGATGGCCGCCGCCGGTGACCTCGCCGCGGCCAGCGGCTCTCGCGACGTTGCGGCGTGGTGGAGTCACCACACCAGGACCGATCCGGACCGAGCCCGTGCGGACGAGCGGCTCGCGAGCAGCCTCGACGAGCGTCGGTCCTTGTTGGCTGCCGCGCTGGCGGCCGGGCGCTGCTCGGTCGCCCAGGCACGGGTCATCGAGCAGGCCCTCGACGAGCTGCCCGACCGGGTCGGCCACGAGGTGCTGGTGGCCGCCGAGGCTGCGTTGGTGGAGGACGCCGAGCACCACCGCCCCAGCGAGCTGTGTCGGCTCGGCCGGCGCATCCTCGAGGTGGTCGCGCCGGAGATCGCCGACGAGGAGGAGGCCCGCCGCCTGGCCGACGAGGAGCGCCACGCCCGCGAGAAGACGCGGCTCCGCCTCCGCTCCCTGGGAGACGGCACGACACGGATCTCCGGGCGACTGCCGCAGGCAGCGGCCAGCCGGCTGCGCACCTACCTCGAGGCCTTTAGCTCGCCACGGCACGCGCCCGGCACCACTGCGGCACCGCAGGACCGGCTCCCCTATCCCCGACGACTCGGGATGGCCTTCTGCGCGCTGCTCGAGCACCTCGACCCCGACACGTTGCCCGACCACGGTGGTGACGCCACCACAGTGATGGTCACCCTGTCCCTCGACCAGCTGAAGGCGGAGCTGGCTGCCGCCGACCTGCTCGACGGGGCCGCGCTGACCGCCGGCGAGGTCCGTCGGCTGGCCTGCACTGCCCACCTGGTCCCCGCCGTGCTCGGCGCCGACTCCGAGATCCTCGACCTGGGTCGCGCCCGCCGGCTGTTCAGCCCGGCACAGCGCCGGGCCCTGCGGTTGCGCGACCGCCGCTGCCGCGCCGACGACTGCACCATCCCGGCCACGTGGACCGAGGCCCACCACCTCGCGGCCTGGCACGACAACGGACCCACCGACATCGACAACGGCATCCTGCTGTGCGCGCACCACCACCAGCGAGCCCACGACCCGCGCTACGTCACCGACCGATTGTCCAACGGAGACGTGCGCTTCACCAGGCGGAGGTGAGGAAGGGGGATGACCTGCTTCTCAACGAAGGGTGACGTCGAGGAACCCGACCACCCGCCGCTCCCACTCGGCGGGCGCTGTCTCCAGGCCCTGGGTGTGGCCCGCGCCGGGCGCGGTCCAGGTGCGGACCGCGTCGTGGTCTGCCCGGATGAAGTCGGCGGCGAGGCCCTCGGTCTCCACGTCACCGGCGGCGATCAGGAGGAACCGCGTGGGGTCGGGACGACGGGCCGCGACGGTGACCGAGTGGCGCAGCGAGTCCGGCCGAGGAGCGTCGCTGAGCAGGTCGGTGGCCGCGAAGGTGAGTCGGTCGATCCACTGCTGGGCCTCGCCGCGCAAGCCGTAGGAGGACAGATAGCCCTTGTCCGCCGCGACCCGGGCGGTCGCGCCCTCGGCCACCACCGCAGCGACTCGTGGGTCGGCACCGGCGGCGCCGATCGCCTGCTCGCCGCCCATCGACAGGCCGAGCAGGCCGATGCGCGCCGGGTCGACGTCCGGCTGCCGCGCCAGGAACGTGACGGCGCCGGCCGCGTCGGCCTCGCCGTACCAGCCGAAGTCCATGCCGCGACCCGAGCTCTGGCCGTGGCCGCGCGCGTCGAGGAGCAGCACGCCGTAGCCGTGCTCGGCGAGCACGGAGGCGTGCGGCAGCACCGCCGACCTGGTCGACCCGGCACCGTGCAGGACGACCACGGCTGCGCCGTTGCGCGACGGGACGTACCAGCCCGCCAGGGACACGTCGTCGCTGCTGCGGAGGTCGACGCTGCGATAGTCCAGCCCGACGCTGGCGGGAGTGGCGGCCCCCAGCGGTGGCCGCGGGGCGTAGGTCGCGGCGACCGCCTGGCCGAGCGTCCACAGGCTCAGGTACGCCGCGACGAGGATCGCGGGCACGACCACGAACCACCAACGCCGCCGGACGCTGCGCAGGATCCGGACCGTCGCCCAGACCACGGCCACCACGCCGACCGCCGCGAGCGAGAAGCCCAGCAGCGCGGTCGGGCCGAGTCCTTCCTTCGCGGCGTGGCGGGGACCCAGTCCGACGCCGACGGCCAGCGTGGTGAGACCTACGATCGTGGCCCCCAGCACGGCCAGCCGCGGGCCCCACCTGTGCAGGACCGGTTCGGTCGACTGGCTGCTGGGGCGCACCTCTGTAGTCGCCATGCCTCAACCGCTCATCACGTGTCCGTCCACCCAGCGCTCGAGCTGGGGGACGAGCAGCAGCACGAAGACGCCGACCACCATCAAGACGTGGATGAACACGTTCCACGTCGTGGTCCCGAGGGGCTGCCCGCCCCGGTCAGCCGCGAGCCAGTACGGCACCAGGGCGACCAGGCCCACGGCGGCCGAGCCGAGCGCGAGCCACTCCCACCACGCCTGCCGCGCGAACAGCCCGACGGTGGCCACCAGGAAGCCGGCAATGGTGACCAGGCACAGCACGCGGGTGAGCGACCACAGGCCGCCGGAGGTGTCGACGTCGCGGCCGGCGAAGGCCGGCGTCAGCCACACCCAGGTGCTCCCGGCCAGCGCAAGGGCGATGCCGCCCATGGTCCGAAGCGTCCACATGAGATTCGCCTCCCTCCGGTTCCCAGCCTTCGGTGCACGACCGCGGAGGGGCAGAGGCCAACGGCCCGCAACGGACAGTCGATGGCCACCGGGTGGGACCATGCACCGCATGGACGCCGAGCTCTCCGAGGTCCGCGACTTCCTGGCGCGGCACGCGCCGTTCGACGTGCTGCCCGGCGACGTGCTGGCCGGGATCCCCCGCCAGTGCACGCTGCGCTATGCACGTCGCGGCACGGTGGTGCTGGAGGTGGGGCAGCAGGGGGACGGGCTGTACGTCGTGCGCTCCGGCGCCGTCGACGTCCTCGACGAGAGCGGCACCCTGATCGAGCGCGTCGACACCGGGTCGGCTTTCGGGATGAGCGCGCTGCTCGAGCACCGGCCCACGCGGTTCCGCTGCGTGGCCACCGAGGACAGCCTGCTCGTGGTGCTGCCGACTGCGCTGTTCGAGAGCCTGGCCCGCGACCACACGGCGTTCGTGACCTTCTACACCGCCACCCACCGGGACCGGCTCACCAAGGCGATCGCCGTCCTGCAGCGCGCCACCTCGGGCACCACCGTGCTGGGCGCCGTGGTCGGCGGGCTGCTCACTCGCGAGCCGGTGACCACGCGGGCGGAGACGTCGGTCGCGGACGCCGCGGCGGCGATGTCCGAGGCCGGCGTCTCCAGCCTGCTGGTGGTCGACGAACCAGGACTGTGCGGCATCGTCACCGACCGCGACCTGCGCAACCGCGTGCTGGCGGCGGGACTCGATCCATCGCGCCCGGTGGGCGAGGTGATGACCGCGCCCGCCCTGACGGTCCGGTCCGACGCGATGGCCTTCGAGGCGTTGCTCGAGATGGTCAGCCGAGGGATCCACCACCTCCCTGTCGTCGACGGGCACGGCGAGCTGCTCGGGATGATCACCACCACCGACCTGGTGAGGCTGGGCAACTCCGACCCGGTCGTGCTCGCCGCCGACATCGGGCGCCAGCAGACCCTGGACAGCGTGGTGGAGCTGGCCGGGCGGATCCCGCGCGTGCTGGCCGACCTGGTCGACCGCGACGTCTCGGCCGCCGACATCGGCCGGGTCACCACGGCCCTCGGCGACGCCGTACGCCGACGCGTCGTCGCGCTCGTCGAGGAGGAGCTCGGCCCGCCACCCACGGCGTACAGCTGGGTGGTGCTCGGTTCGGCCGCGCGCGAGGAGGAGGCGCTGGCCGCCGACCAGGACCACGCGCTGGTGCTCGAGGAGGACGGTCACGACGACTACTTCGGGCGGCTCGCGGACCGGGTCACCGCCACCCTGGAGAGGTGCGGCTGGCCGCGGTGTCCGGGCGAGGTGATGGCCATCAACCCACGCTGGCGACTCACCGCCGAGCAGTGGCGCCACACCTTCGCCCACTGGGCGCGCGAGCCGGATCCGCAGGCGCTGCTGGGGGTGGCGATCTTCTACGACATGCGGCACCTGTCCGGGGCGTCGCCGCTCACCGAGGAGGTACGCCGCTCCGCCACCGCCCACGTGTCGCCCCTGCTGCTCGGCCACCTGACAGCGGACGCGCTGCGGATGCGCCCGCCGCTGGGGTTCTTCCGCGGGCTGGTGCTCGAGAAGGGCGGCGACCACCAGGAGACCCTCGACCTCAAGCGGGGCATCGCCGCGATCGTCCAGCTCGCCCGGATCCACGCACTGCGGGCCGGCTCCAACGCGCTGTCCACCCGGGCACGGCTCGAGGCCGCTGTGGCCGCGGGTGTGCTCGACGGGGGGACGGCGGCGGACCTGCGCGACGCGCTCGAGCTGATGAGCTACCGCCGGCTGCGCCACCAGGTGCAGCAGCTGCGGGAGGGGGAGGCGCCGGACAACCGGATCCCGCCCCGTGACCTCACCGACCGGCAACGGCGCCACCTGCGCGACGCGTTCGCGATCGTGCGCGCCGCGCAACAGCAGACCGAGCACCGGCTCGGGCCCGGGTTCACCTGATGTCGTGGTGGCGACGTCCGCGGGTGCCGGCGGTCCCGTTCTCCCGCGTGGACTTCCTCGTCGTGGACGTCGAGACCACCGGGCTCGACCCGCGCCGCGACCACGTCCTCGAGGTCGGCTGGGTGCCGGTGAGCAGCGGTGAGGTGGTGCTGGACGGGGTCCGGGGGACGGTGGTGCGTCCGCCGGCGGGCGTCGACGTGGGGGACTCTGCCGTGCTGCACGGCCTCACCGACGACGAGCTCACGGCCGCCCCGGAGCTCGCCGACGTGGTCCCCGAGCTGCGCGACGCCTTGGAGGATCGTGTCCTGGTCGCGCACCACGCGGACCTCGAGGTGGGCTTCCTCGACGCGACCCTCCGCGACGGGCAGTCCCACCCGTCGTCGCGGCTCGTCGTCGACACGATGGCGCTGCAACGGAGGCTCGTCGTCCGCGGGCACGGCGAGCCGCCACCCGGGGCGCTGCGCCTCGACGCCGCCCGGGGGCGCTTCGGTTTGCCGAGGTACTCCGCGCACCGTGCTGCCACCGACGCGCTCGCCACCGCCGAGCTCCTCCTGGCGCAGGTGGCCGAGCTCGGCAGCCGGCTCGGACGCGAACCCACGCTGGCCGACCTGTCGCCGCGCCGGGTGGATCGGGGACGACTGGGTCGGTGACGTTCAGTCGAGGCAGAACTCGTTGCCCTCGACGTCCTGCATCACCAGGCACGCCTCGTCCTCGTCGTCGGCCTCGAGCAGCCGCACGCGCTTGGCGCCGAGCGCCTCCAGGCGCGCGCACTCGGCCTCCAGGGCGGCATTGCGCTCCTCGCGCGTGAGACCGCGGCCGAACCGGACGTCGAGGTGCACGCGGTTCTTGACCACCTTGCCCTCGGGGACGCGCTGGAAGAACAGCCGCGGCCGCACCCCGGTGGGGTCGACACACGCGAACCAGGAGCCCTGCTCCTCCGGCGGCTGCGAACGGTCGTACTCCGCCCACGTGTCGAACCCGTCCGGGACAGGGGTGGGGACGTAGCCCAGCACCTCGCACCAGAAGCGGCCCACGCGCTCCGGCTCCGCGCAGTCGAAGGTGACCTGGAAGTCGCTCACCGACGTCATGCGCTCACTCTAGGAGGACCGGGTCCCTCGGGATGGGCCAGGTCATAGGCACGGGAGACCTTCTGCGGCACCACGATGCGCCAGGCGTCCACCACGAGCTCGCGGGCCTCGACCGGGTCCAGGGCGGCCAGGTCGGCGTGCACCCAGTGGAAGCGCATGTCCGAGGCGCGGGGCAGGTGGAAGCTGTGCGGCTCGCTCTCCACGAGCGCCGCCCGCTCCTCGCGGGGGAACGCGAACTCCATCACCCGCTCGTCGAGCGAGAACGCCACGTAGACGATCTGCTTGACCCGGAACTTCAGCCGCCCCCGCACGAAGACCTCGTAGGACCGCTCCAGCTCGCTGCCCAGGGGACGTACGTCATCGACCGTCGCCATGGTGCCTCCTCTCGACAGGTCGACCGTGCGGGTGCGGCGAAGTCATCGGTGTCGAAGGAGCAGGAACCCTCACAGCCAGCGACGCACCCGCCGCGCATAGTCGGCGTACGGCGCACCGAACCGCTCGTGCAGGAAGCGCTCCTCCGGTCGGATCGCGCCCCAGAGGACCAGCAGGACCGCGGCGGGGAACAGGACGAGTCCCCAGAACGTGGGGGCGAGCAGCGCCAGGCCGAGGTACAGCGCGAGCAGGCCGACGTACAGCGGGTTGCGGGACAGGCGGTACGGCCCCTGCTCGATGATCGCGTGCGTCGACTGCCCCGGCAGCAGGCCGGTCTCGTGCCGCTGGAACAGCCACAGCGACCAGCCGTTCCACCCGGCGAAGAACAGCACCAGGGCCCACCCGAGCGGGAAGCGCCAGCCGCCCAGGTCGACCGGGTCGCCCCCCAGGAGCGTGGCCAGCCAGCCGACCAGCCAGGGCGCGCCGATCGCGACGGGTGGCCACAGCCGGAAGGCGACGGTGTCGTCACCGGGAGACATCTGGCTCACCTGCCGCGCCGGTCCGGGCGCTGCCACAGCCAGTCGGTCGCGATCCACTCGGCGACCGCGTCGGCCAGGGGTACGTCGAGCTCGGCCAGGTCGGCGCGCACCCAGGACTGCACCTCGACGTCGTGGTCCTCCGACCGCGACGGGTAGAGGTAGACGCACCCGATCACGTCGTCGTCGGCCGGGTCGAGGACGGTGAACGTGAAGCCCTTGCGCTCGGCGAAGTCCTCGGCGTGGCGGCGCAGGTCGCGCAGGTTGTCCTCCGGCGACATGCCGTCGAGCGGGGGCCAACGGCCGTCCGGGTAGCCCGGGCTGGCGCGGATGTGCTCGATGCTCGACGTCCATGCGGCCAGGTCGGCCTCGTTGTGCCGCGGGCCCAGCGGCTCCAGGCGGAAGCGGTCGGTGACCAGGGACGTCGGGGGACTGAAGTCGGGCGGGACGAAGGGGGCCGGGGCCATGTCGGGACGGTACTGCCGTGCTACCGCGACGGCACCCGACTTTCGCCCGGCTGCACCATGACCTTCACCGCCGTCGGGTCGCTGCGCCCCGCGGTCAGCGCGGACTCCACCTCGTCGAGGCCGACGTGCCCGGTGACGAGTGCGTCAAGGTCCACTCGCCCGGACGCGACCAGCTCGATGGCGGTCGGCCAGGTGTTGGCGTAGCGGAACGTGCCGGTGACCGTCAGCTCGCGGCCCTGGACGTGGGACAGCGGCAGCTCCACGGTGTCGCCGCCCATCCCGACGAGGACGACATGGCCGGCCGGCGCCACGGTCGACACCGCCTCCCGGGTGGCGCGAGGGTTCCCGGAGCACTCCAGCAGCACGTCCGGCTCCACGCCGACCTCGGGCAGCGGGGTGCTGCTCACGTCCAGGGCCTCGACCCCGAGCCGTTCGGCCAGCGTCAGCCGGTGTGGGTTCACGTCGGTGACGATGACCCGGTCGGCCCCGAAGGCCAGAGCCGCCTGGGCGGCGACCAGCCCGATGGGTCCGGCGCCGGTCACCAGCACCTCCCTGCCGGGGGAGACCCGGCCACGGCGGCAGGCCCAGACGCCGACGGACAGCGGCTCCAGCAGGGCGGCCGCGTCGTCACTGAGCGAGTCGGGCACCGGGTGCACGAAGGCGGCGGGCATGGCGAGCAGCTCGGCGAACGCCCCGTCGTACGGCGGGGTCGCGAGGAACCGCACGTCGGGACACAGGTTGTAGCGACCGGCCAGGCACTGCCGGCACGACCGACAGGGCACACCCGGCTCGACCGACACCCGCTGGCCGACCTCCAACGAGTCGACCTGCGACCCCACCACGGCGACGACGCCGCCGGCCTCGTGGCCGAGCACCAGTGGTGTCTCGACGACGTAGCGGCCGATCCGGCCGTGCTCGTAGTAGTGCACGTCCGATCCGCACACGCCCACAGCACCGATCTCGACGAGCACCTCGTCCGCGGCAAGATCGGGAGCGGGGCGCTCCTCGACGGCGACCTTCCCCGGTGCCAGCAGCACGCTGGCGCGCATGGTCCGCACGATCAGCCCCTCAGGTGCTGTGCGACAGCGCTCATGTCGGCGTCGCCCAGGCCGGCCTCGATGGCCTCCCCGACGACCCGGCGGTTGGTCTCCAGCTGGGGGACCGGCGCGCCCACCTTGCCGGCGAGATCCGCGGCGAGGTCGAGGTCCTTGGCCACCAGGTCCAGCGCGAACGCCACCGGCGTGGTCTCGGGGTGCTCGTGGGCGGCCCGCTTGTAGGCGACGAAGGGGGCGGCGACGGCGCTGTTGGCGATCACCTCGTAGGCGACCGAGCGCTCCACGCCGGCCCTCTCGGCGAGGACCAGTGCCTCC
>DASSLA010000049.1:0-2108 GCA_035689885.1 Marmoricola sp.
TGCTGCGATGGCGTTCTCCTCGGTGTTCGTGGTCAGCAACAGCCTGCGGCTGCGGGGCTTCAAGCCGTTGACCGGGGCCTGAGTGCGGAAATAGGGCATTTGCCCGATGTGAGGGGCTACCTCAGACGACCAGTCTCGTCGCGTGAGCGCCCCCACGTCGGACCGGACGACCGTCGACGAGCCCCGGTTCCGCGAGGCGTTGCGCACCCTGCCGCGCCGGGTGTGGGTCGTCAGCCTCGGCATCCTGGTCAACCAGGTCGGCAACTTCCTGCCCGTCTTCATCGTGCTCTACCTGATCGAGCGCGGTCACTCCGCCGGTACGGCGGGCCTGGTGCTGGGCGCCGCCGGACTGGGCAACGTGCTGGGCAACGCCTTCGGTGGCCACCTCGCTGACCGGATCGGGCGGCGACGGACCATCGTGCTCTCGGCCGTGGCCACCTCGGGGCTGGTGGCCGCGGTACCCCACCTCAGCTCGGTGCCCACCCTCTTCGCAGTGGTGGGTCTCGCCGGCGTGACGTCGCACGTCTACCGGCCGGCCGCGGCGGCAGTGCTGGTCGACTCGGTGGAGACCAACCGGCAACGGCTCGCCGCCTTCGGGGTGTTCCGGGCCGCGATGAACATCGGCGCCGCCCTGGGTGGCGTGCTCGGCGGGCTGCTGGCCTCGGTCTCCTACACCGGCCTCTTCCTCGGCAACGCCGCGACCTGCCTGCTGTTCGGCGTGGTGATCGCGCTCCTGCTGCGCGACGCGCCGGCGCGGGACCCCGAACAGGAGGTCGCGGACACGCCGGTCGAGCAGTCCGGTGGCTATCGCACGGCACTCCGCGACCGCATCTTCCTGCGCTTCCTGCTGATGACGGTGTTCGCCGAGTTCGTCTACGTCCAGTCCACCGTCGGCGTCCCCCTGCACGTCAGCGACGTGGGTCTCACCGCCCGCCACTTCGGCCTCCTCATCGGGCTCAACGGCCTGCTCGTGCTCGCCCTCGAGCTCCCCGCGACGGCGCTGGTCTCGTCGTACCGACCGGAGCACGTGCTGGCCGTCGGCAACCTGCTCGTCGGTCTCGGACTCGCGCTGACCGGGCTCGTGGACGAGATGGCGCTACTGGCGGTGATGGTCATGGTGTGGACTGTCGGCGAGATGATCACCAGCTCCGTCGCCTACGCCTACCTGGGCGGTCTCACCCCGTCGGGGATGGTGGGGCGCTACCAGGGACTCCACGGTGTCGCCTACACGATCGGCACCGGGGCCGGCCCGATCGTCGGCGGTGCGGCCTACGCGCTGTCGCCCAGCGCACTGTGGATCGTGATCGCAGTAGCGGGGCTGCTGTCCGCGCAGCTCGCCCTGCCGCCGCGCCGGCGGGAACGTGTCGAGGCGCCGCGGGAGGTGGCGACGTGGTGAGCCTGCAGGCGGCCGTGGGTGTCGCGGTGATCGCGTTCGGCCTCGTCGTGACGCCCGGCCCGAACATGATCTACCTGGTCTCGCGGTCACTGTCGCAGGGCCGCCGGGCCGGTCTGGTGTCGTTGCTCGGTGTCGCGTGCGGCTTCGTGATCTACCTCGTCGCCACCAGTGCCGGGCTCGCCGCGCTGTTCGTCGCCGTCCCGGCGCTCTTCGTCGTGGTCAAGCTGTTGGGAGCGGCGTACCTGCTCCATCTGGCGTGGGGCATCGTGCGGCCGCGCGGGCGGGGCGTGTTCGACCTCGAGGTCGAGGTGTCGCCGCACTCGGGTCGGCGTCTGTTCTCGATGGGTCTGGTCACCTGCCTGCTCAATCCCAAGATCGCCCTGATGTACGCCGCGCTGCTGCCGCAGTTCGTCGAGCCGGGGGCCGGCCCTGCCGCCGTGCAGCTCGTCCTGCTCGGCCTCGTGCAGATCGCGGTCGCCGTCTCGGTGAACGCCGGCTGGGTGCTCTCGGCGGCCTGGGTCGCGACGGTGCTCCGCGACCGGCCGGCGGCCCGCCGCGTGCAGCGCTGGCTCACCGGGACGTTGCTCGGCGGCTTCGCCGTGCACCTGGCGGTGTCCCCGTCGGGGGCCTGAGCCCGGGGTTCCAGCACGGTGACCGGCGACATTCGGGTGCGGGCCTCGGACCCGTGGTCGACAATCGTCGACGTGAACCC
>DASSLA010000050.1:0-19308 GCA_035689885.1 Marmoricola sp.
CCGTGGGGCTACACCGTGCTCGAACCAGGCTCGTATCTGTGGACGTCGCCGCACGGCTACCAGTACCTGCGCGACCACACCGGCACCATCGACGTCAGCGCGGACCGGCGCTACCGCTCGCAGCACCCGCCCGACCACTGACTCCACCGCCCGACCCCGCCGCGAGGACCAGCGACCGGCGGGGGCCGAGGCATGTCCATGGCGCCAACCGCGCACCCACGGCGACCTCGAGGCCGGCGTACTCGAGGCGCTCTCTCAGCGCCGCAACCACAAGCCGTCGACGCCTGATGACCGCAAGGCGCGAAGCAGGGTCGGGCACGTCCCTCAACCACAGGCGACCGCAACCACGTCATCCGTCAATCTCTCGTTGCCCCTGCGGAAACGGTGACGTCGGCCACCGCGGTGAGCCAAGAGGGCAGGAAGCAACAGCGCGAGAATCCCCCGCGGCACTCGGACGACGGTGACCTCAGTCCAGTCGCCGCTGGAAGGCCAGCTCACGACCCACCGCCCGGAACCCCAACCGCTCGTTGACCGCCACCATGTGCTCGTTGGACTCGGCGTTCCAGGTGTCGAGGTAGTCGATCTCCGGCTCGGCCTCCGCGAGCCAGCGCATCATCTCCGCCTTGAGCAGCAACCCGAGCCGGTGGCCCCGGTGTGCCCGGACGACCGAGGTGTCGTGCTGGTGCGCGATGCGCGGATCCTCGATGTCGACCGCCACGACCGTGTGGCCGACGAGCTCGCCGGTGCGGCGGTGCTGTGCGAGCAGGCGGTACAGCCGGTTTCCGCCGTCGATGACGGCAGACTCGTAGGCGACGATCCGTCCGGGTGTGTAGACGTCGTGCTCGAGGTCGAGGTCGTCGTAGGGCGCATCGTTGATCGCCGCGGTCATCTCCGTGACGGCCGGCAGCAGGCCGGGCGGAGTGCGGCCGGTCCACCGCACCAGCTCGTAGTCGGCGGCCGCGGGCAGCACCGAGGCACCGAGCTCGTCGTAGAACCCGGGCGGGACCGCCTTCGGCGACAGCACCCGGCACACCTCGACCGAGGCCGGCCCGAAGCCGTGCGCGGCGGCGAACTCGGCGGTGCCGTGCCCCTCGAAGCCGTTGGTGCCGGCCTTGGGGCGGCCCATCGACGCCACGAGGTCGAGCACGTGGCGCATCAGCTCCGAGCCGTACCCACGCCGGCGGCGCTCGGGACGCACGTTGAGGTAGATCCAGGCGAGGTCACGGTTGTCCCACTGCGGCAGCTCGACGTCCGCGCATGCGACGGGCTCGTCGTCCACCAGTCCGAGGAGGTAACGGTGGGGCGTGTGGTCCCAGCCGTGGCGGACGTCCATCTCCCGCCGGAACGCCGTCGGTGGCGGCGCCCAGGGCGTGTCGACCGGATTGCAGGCGTTCAGCACCAGCCGGCTCGCCTCGACGGCGTCGGCATCGTTCGCGTCGTACTCCTCGACCCGCACGACACGACAGTGGCCCTACCCGAGGCGCCGTGTCGACCCAAAAACCGGTTGCCCCGGCAGACGCGTACGGCGCACGCTTGGCGGGCCAGTGCGAACCAGTGCTCCGGCACGCGAGGAGAGGAGGTCGGCATGACCACGACTGTCCGCGGCCTGCCCGCGACCGCCCTCTCTCACACCTGGAGCAACCTTGTCCTCATCCCAGGACCTGTACAGCACTGACGGGATCGATCCGTCCTTCGTCTTCGACTTCCGCAGCTACGACGAGCCCGCCCCCGGCCAGCGCTGGTCGACCTGGTGGGACGTCGACCCGCTCTGCCGTGGACCTGAGCCCCGGCCTGACTGGGTGATCACCTCCCGGGCTGCCGTCGACACCGAACTCGGCGTGCTCAAGACCGGCAAGGAGGCCGACGTCTTCCTGCTCGAGCGCGCCGTTGACGACGGACCGAGCGTGGTGCTCGCCGCCAAGCGCTATCGCGGCGAAGAGCACCGCAACTTCCACCGCAATGCGGCCTACACCGAGGGCCGGCGCACGCGTGACGGCCGCGAGGCGCGGGCAATGCAGAAGAGCACGGCGTTCGGCCGTCAGGTCGCCGCCGGGCAGTGGGCGTACGCCGAGTGGGAGGCGCTCAAGCGCTGCTGGCTCGCCGGCCTCCCGGTGCCCTACCCGGTGCAGATCGACGGCACCGAGGTGCTGATGGAGTGGATCGAGCACGACGGTGACACGGCGCCACGGCTGGCGCAGGCACGTCCCGGATCCGATCTGCTCGCGGACTGGTTCGAGCAGCTGCGCGAGGTGCTCGCGACCATGACGCAGCACGGCATGGTGCACGGCGACCTCTCGGCCTACAACATCCTGGCCGCGGGCGAGCGCCTCGTCGTCATCGACCTCCCCCAGGTCGTCGACCTGGTCGGCAACCCGCAGGGCATGGCGTTCCTGCACCGCGACTGCGCCAACATCTGTGCGTGGTTCCGGAGCAAGGGGCTGGACCCCGAGGTCGCCGACGAGGACGCGCTGCTCGCGGACCTGCTGTCGACGGCGTTCTGAGCTCAGGCTCGCTCGCCCGGCTGCACCAGCCCGAGCTCGTACGCCGCGACCACGGCCTGCACCCGGTCGCGCAGACCCAGCTTGAGCAGCACGTTGGACACGTGGGTCTTCACGGTCGCCTCGCCGAGGTAGAGGTCGGCGGCGATCTCGGCGTTGGACATGCCACGCGCGATCCGGCTGAGCACGTCGCGCTCCCGCTCGGTCAGCGCGTCGAGCGCCGCGGACCGGTCCGTCCTCGCAGCGGGTGCACCGGCGAACTGCTCGATGACCCGCAACGTGACCGACGGGTCGAGCAGGCCACCGCCACCGGCCACCGTCCGTACGGCGGCGATCAGCTGCTCCGGTGGTGAGACCTTGAGCAGGAACCCGCTGACGCCGGCACGCAGCGCGGACTCGACGTACTCGTCCTCGCCGAAGGTGGTCAGCACCACGACCTTGCTCGCGGGCCGTGCGGCCATCACACGCCGCGCGCCCTCGATGCCGTCCACGTGCGGCATCCGCACGTCCATCAGCACCACGTCGGGCTCGAGCTCGAGTGCGGCGCGCTCGGCCTCCTCGCCGTCGGCGGCCTCCCCCACGACCTCGATGTCGGGCTCGGCGCTGAGCACCATCCGCAGACCGACCCGCACCATCGCCTCGTCGTCGACGAGCAGCACCCGGATCATCGGGGGTCCCTGTTCGAAGCGGAACCAAGCGAGCATTCGAATGGGGACTTCATGACCACTCCCTCCCCACCGGGAAGGTCGCGCGAACCCGGAAGCCGCCGGTCTCCAGCGGCCCGGCCTCCAGGGTGCCGCCGTACATGGCGGTCCGCTCCCGCATCCCGACGAGGCCGTGCCCACCGGGAGCCGCCCCGGTCACCGGCCGGCGTGCGCCGTCATCGGTGACCGTGACGGTCAGCCGAGTGCCGGTGTGCTCGAGGCCCAGGCACGCTCGCGATCCCGGCGCGTGCCGGAGCGCGTTCGTCAGCGCCTCCTGGGCGATCCGGTAGCCGGCCACGTCCAGCGGCTTGGGCAGCTCGTGCAGGTCGCCGACGACCTGGAGGCCGACGTCGAGGCCGGCAGCGCGTACGTCGGCCACCAGCTCGTCCGCGCGGGTCAGGGTCGGTGCGGGGGCGCCGGGCACACCGTCGTCCGCCTCGCGCAAGATCCCCACGGCGGCGCGCAGCTCCTCGACGGACTGCCGACCGAGCCGCTCCAGACCGAGCATCACGTCCCGCTCGCCGGGGCGGTCGACCAGCACGTCCTGCAGCTGGCGACGCAACCCACCGATCTGCAGGGTCATCACGCTCACCGAGTGCGCGACCGAGTCGTGCACCTCGCGGGCGATCCTGGCCCGCTCCTCGACCACGGCGGCATGTGCCGACGCCTCCCGCTGGGCGTCCAGCTCGGCGGCGAGCGCCAGGACCTGCCGGCTGCGCTCCTGCTCGCGGCGCACCAGGGTGCCGGTCCACCACGCGGGCACGAACACCGCCGGGAAGAAGATCGTGTCCCAGGTGAGTCCACGCTGGACCCCGTCGGCGACCAGGAACGACACGATGCAGGCCAGCGTGGCCAGCCGCGAGCGCTCGCGCGGCGAGGCGAAGCCGGCGTAGGCGACGGCGATCATCACCGAGATCAGCCCGGTGCCGCCGGGGCCGGGGGCGCCGAGCAGCGAGGTGAACGGGTAGAAGAGCGACACCACGACCGCGCCCACGGACGGCCAGCGGACGGCGATCAGGAAGCCGCCCGCGATCCAGGCCGACCCGGCGGCGAGGACGGCGAAGTCGTTGCGAAAGGTCGGGTCGAACCACGCCTCGATGATCCCGAGGAGCCCCAGCAGCACCGCGGCAGCAGCCGGCACGGCGCGGCGGTCCTTGAGGAGGTGGGCGGGCATGGCGGAAACAGTAGAGCGCAGGAGCCGCCGACGGATCCGTCTTGCGGAGGAAGGCGCCACCCAACCCTCCGCCGTACGACGGAGCGCGCGATCGGTGCCTCGCGACGGATCCGCGCTGACCTGCCGTGACGGGAGCGTTGGTGACACGCCGAGACCCGGCCCCGACGAAAGGACCCACCGTGACCACCTCCACCATCCCCACCACCGACGAGACCGTCGTGAAGACCGCCGGCCGCACCCGCTCGGTGATGCCGGTCGCCGCCGGCCTCGCCCTGGTGGCAGGACCCCTGCTGTGGTCGGCAGGCATGTTCACCTCTCCGCCCACCGAGGTCTTCACCGACGCCAACTACATCGCCTCGCTGGCGAAGGACTCGACGCTGACGCAGGTCTCGGCGCTGTGCCTGCACTACGGCAACCTGCTGATCGCCCTCGGCATCCTGGCGGCGCCCGGCCTGGTGCGTGGCGCACGGGGCCTCAAGATGGTCATCGCCGGCTCGCTCGCGACGGCACTCGGGTTCGCCAACGTGTCCGGGATGATCCTGTCCGACTGGTGGAACTACTCCACCGGCACGCAACTCAACTCCGAGCAGGCGGTCGAGATCTTCCGCACCGTCAAGGAGTCCTCGATGCTCTGGATGTGGGACGGCACCGAGCCGTTCGCCCTCGTCGGCCCCCTGCTGGTCTTCGCCGGCCTGGCCCGGGCCGGCGTCCTGCGCTGGTGGACCATGGCGCTGTTCGTGGGTGGCTTCGTCGGCCTGATGGCCCTCGGCTCGGCGGCTCCCCTGCTGGCCGCGGTGGCGGTCCTGGTCGGCTTCGGCCCGTTCGCGATGGTCGGGCTGCGGCTGATCCAGCGCAGCCGGATCGCTTCCTGACCCACGCAGAGCAACACACCTGCGCCGGCTGGTGGTCCTACAGGGACCGCCAGCCGGCGTGGTCGTGCACCGCGATCCCGCGGTGGGCCGCGGTGTTCGCGTGATGGGTGTCGACCGCTGCCAGGACGCGCTCCAAGGAAGCCGCCCCGAGGCCGTGGAAGGTCTGCTTGCGCGAGACCGGGTCGTCGCCGAGGTGGCGGGTCTCCACCGCCAGGCGGCAGCCGATGCCGACCTCCCCGGCCGTGGCCAGCGCTCGCTCTGCCACCGCAGTGATGCTGTCCGGCCCGGTGGCCGTGGTGCGATAGCTCATCACCGTCACCGCATCGACCTCCCGCATCAACGCCACGTCCAGCGGGCCGGCGACCGACTCGACCTCGTGCAGCCAGAACGCGACGTCCGCCTCCACCGGCAGCGCGGTGGCCGCAGCCAGCCGCCGGTGCACCTCGAGGTAGCCGGCCACGAGCTCGGCGCGCCGGCTGTCCCAGTCGTCGCGCCGCCACGGTTCGACGTCGACGTGCACGGCGTCCCAGACGCCGGTCGCGAGCGCCCCGGCCTGCCAGTCGAGGGCGTCGTCGGTCCGTACCACCCACGAGGGGTCACCGCCGAGGGCTGCCACCCGGATCCCGGCGGCCCGCGCCTGTGCGCTCACGGCGCGCACCCACTCGAGGTCCGGCGACGTGGCGAGCCGCGGGCGGACGTGCACGAACAGCTCGCCGACCCCGCTGCCGAGGGCCCATCGGACCAGCGACTCGGGATCCGGCCGGTCCCAAACCCAGGTGGCCCGCACGGGCGTCGCTCAGCCGAGCCGCTCGATGATCGTCACGTTGGCCTGTCCCCCGCCCTCGCACATGGTCTGCAGCCCGAAGCGACCGCCGGTGCGGTCGAGCTCGTTGAGCAGCGTCGCCATGATCCTTGTCCCGGTCGCGCCGATGGGATGCCCCAGGGCTATGCCGCCGCCGTTGACGTTGACCCGCTCGTGCGGTGCACCGGTCTCGCGCATCCAGGCAAGTACGACGGACGCGAACGCCTCGTTGCACTCGAACACGTCGATGTCCTCGACCGTGAGTCCGGTCCGCTCCAGCGCGTGGTGGGTGGCCCGAATCGGTCCGGTCAGCATCCACACCGGGTCGTCCCCCCGCACGGAGAGGTGGTGGATGCGCGCCCGCGGGGTCAGCCCGTGCTCGGCGACGGCTCGCTCCGAGGCGACCAGCAGCGCCGAGCTCGCGTCGCAGATCTGTGACGCCACCGCGGCCGTGATCCGGCCGCCCTCGGCCAGCGGCCTCAGTGAAGCCATCTTCTCCAGCGTGGTCTCGCGCGGGCACTCGTCGGTCTCGAGCCCGCCCACCGGCACGATCTCCGCATCGAACCGCCCCTCGGCGATCGCCGTCCTCGCCCGGGTGTGCGAGGCGAGCGCGAACTGCTCCATCTCCTCTCGGCTGATGTCCCACTTCTCCGCGATCGTCTCCGCGGAGCGGAACTGGGACACCTCCTGGTCGCCGTACCGCTGCCTCCAGCCGGGCGACTCGGCGAAGGGCGTGCTGAAGCCGTACTGCTGGCCGGCCAGCATCGCGGCCGAGATCGGGATGGCGGACATGTTCTGCACCCCGCCGGCGACGACGAGATCCTGGGTGCCGCTCATCACCCCCTGCGCGGCGAAGTGCACCGCCTGCTGGGAGGAGCCGCACTGCCGGTCGATGGTGACGCCCGGGACGTGGTCGGGCAGCCCGGCGACCAGCCAGGCAGTGCGGGCGACGTCGCCGGCCTGCGAGCCGATCGTGTCGCAGCACCCCATCACCACGTCGTCGACCGCCCCCGGGTCGACGCCGGTGCGCTCGATCAGCGCGCTGAGCACATGGGCGCCCAGGTCGGCGGAGTGCATCTCCGCGAGCGAGCCGCCGCGCTTGCCGACCGGAGTCCGCACGGCGTCGACGATGTAGGCCTCGGCACGGGCGCTCATGTGGTGATGCCTTCCAGCAGGATGCTCAGGTACTGGTCCGCGACCTGCACGGGCGAGAGCTCGCCGCTGGGGCGGTACCACCGCACGGCCACCCACACGGTGTCGCGGAGGAACCGGTAGACCAGCTCGATGTCCAGGTCGGCTCGCAGCTCGCCGGACTCGACTCCCTGCGACAGCAGCCGGGTCCACAGCTCGCGGAACCGCTTGTTGCGCTCCTCGAGGTAGGCGAAGCGCTCGAAGCCGGAGAGGTAGGCCGCGTCGGTCTGGAAGATCGCCACCTCGCTGTGGTGCTGGTCGATGGCGTCGAACGACGCGCGCACCACCGCCTCCAGCTTCTCCCGCGGCGTGCGGTCGGAGGCGTCGATGGCGTCGTACTGCTCCCACAGCTCGGTCTGGAAGGTGTCCAGGAGCTCGTCCACCATCGCCTCCTTGGAGGCGAAGTGGTGGTAGAGGCTGCCGGAGAGGATGCCCGCCTCCTCGGCGATGTCGCGCACGGTGGTGTTCTTGAAGCCGCGCTCCGCGAAGAGCCGGGCGGCAATCGCGAGCAGCTCGTCGCGCCTAGGCACGCTGGCTGCTCACGGAGACGACCTCGCCGGTGAGGTACGACGAGTAGTCACTGGCCAGGAAGACCATCACGTTGGCCACCTCCCACGGTTCGGCGGCGCGGCCGAACGCCTCGCGCTGCTCGAGCTCGGCGAGCAGCTCGTCGGAGGTGACCTTGGCCAGGAACGGGTGCATCGCCAGGCTCGGGGAGACCGCGTTGACACGGATGCCGTGCTCGGCGAGGTCGAGCGCCGAGCAGCGGGTCAGCGCCATCACCCCGGCCTTGGCCGCGGCGTAGTGCGCCTGTCCCTCCTGGGCGCGCCAGCCGACCACGCTCGCGTTGTTCACGATCACTCCCCGGGTGCCGCGTTCGACCATCTTCCGTGACGCCGCCCGGACGCAGCGGAACGTGCCGGTCAGGGTGATGTCGATGACGCGGGCCCACTGCGCGTCGGTCATCTCCGTGATCGCCGCGGTCCCGCCCAGGCCGGCGTTGTTGACCATCACGTCGACGCCCCCGAGGCCGTCCGCGGCGTCGACGAGTGCCTGCACCTGCTCCTCGCTGGTCACGTCGCACACGAGTGACCGCACCCTCTCCGGGCCGTACGCCGCCCCGAGCTCCTGCTCCGCCTCGGCCAGCCGGCGCTCGTGGGTGTCGCCGATGACCACCGCCCGGGCGCCTTCCTCCAGCGCACGGCGCACCACCGCTGCCCCGATCCCGGCGCCGGCCGCGGCGGTCACCACGACGACCTTGTCGCGCAGCAGGTGGTGGCCGGGGACGTAGTCGGGCGCGGGCTGACGCGCCCGCGTCCGGGTCGCGGGGTGGGTCATCGCGGCTCCTTCGGTAGTCCGAGGACTCGTTCGGCAAGCACATTGAGCTGGATCTCGTCGGACCCGCCGTAGATGGTGTCGGCGCGGCTGAACAGGTACAGCCGCTGCCACTCGTCGAGGTCGTGGTCCGGGCCGGTGGTGAGCGACTCGACCCCACGGACCTCCATCGCCAGCTCACCGAGGCCGCGGTGCCAGCGCGCCCAGAGCAGCTTGGCGACGCTCGCCTGCTGCGGGCCCTGCTCCTCAGCGAGCGTGCGCAGCGCGTTGAGGCGGATGACCTCGAGCTCGACCTGCGCGCGGGCGAGCCGGTCGCGCAGCACGGGGTCGTCGTACGCGCCGTTGGAGCGGGCGACCTCCACGAGCGCGTCCAGCTCGCGCTGGAAGCCGACCTGCTGGCCCAGCGTGGAGACACCGCGCTCGAACCCCAGCGTCGCCATCGCGACCTTCCAGCCGTTGCCCTCGCCGCCGACCACCATCCCGGCTTCGGTCCGCGCACCACTGAAGAAGACCTCGTTGAACTCCGAGGTGCCGGTCAGCTGCACGATCGGCCGCACCTCGACGCCGGGCTGGTCCATCGGCACCAGCAGGTAGGACAGGCCGTGGTGCCGCTGCGAGCCGGGCTCGGTGCGGACGAGCACGAAGCACCAGTCGGCCTGGTGGGCCAGGGACGTCCACACCTTCTGGCCGTCGACCACCCACGCGTCCCCCTCCCGCCGCGCCTTGGTCGACACCGCGGCGAGGTCCGAACCGGCGCCGGGCTCGGAGTAGCCCTGGCACCACAGCTCCTCCACCGCCCGGATCCGCGGCAGGAAGCGCTCCTGCTGCTCCGGGGTGCCGAAGGCGATCAGGGTCGGGCCGAGCAGCTCCTCGCCCAGGTGGTTGGTGCGCGCGGGCGCGTTCGCGTGGGCGTACTCCTCGTGGAAGATCACCTGTTGCTCAAGCGAGAGACCAAGGCCGCCGTGCTCCTCGGGCCAGCCGATGCAGGTCCAGCCGTGCCGGGCGAGGTGGCGATCCCAGGCCAGCCGCTCGTCGTACGCCTCGTGCTCGCGGCCCGGTCCGCCCTTGCCCTGCAGCCCGGCGAAGTCCCCAGCGAGGTGCTCCGCGAGCCAGTCCCGGACCTCGGCGCGGAACGACTCGTCCGCGGCGGACTCAGTCGGGGCGCGCATGCGGACTACGCTACCCTACCAAGCACTTGTTTGGTTTCTGGCAGATCGGAGTTGTCGCCGTGACGGACACGATCCCCGCGGTCCTCCGCTCCGCGGCGTCGTCGTACGGCGACCACCCCGCGTTCGTCGAGGGCGATCGGACGGTGGCCTTCACAGATCTGCTCGACCTGGTGCGCGGCACCGCCCGCGGCTACGTGCGGCTCGGCCTCGAGCCCGGCGACCGCGTCGTCCTCTGGGCGCCGAACAGCATCGACTGGGCCGTGTCCGCGCTGGCCGTCACTTACACCGGCGGCGTGCTCGTGCCGGCCAACAGCCGCTACACCGGCCACGAGGTCGCCGACCTGGTCGACCGCACCCGGGCGAGGCTCGTGATCGTCGCGGACGGGTTCCTCGGCCGGACCCAGATCAGCGACCTGAAGGCGGCCGGCGCCCTCGACTCGGTGCGCGACGTCGTGGACCTGGCGGCGCTCGACCGTGTTCGCGGGGCCGGTGAGGACATCGACCCCGACGAGGTCGAGGCGCGTGCCGGCGCGGTCGGACCGGACGACGTCGCGGACGTCCTGTTCACCTCCGGGACCACCGGCCGGCCCAAGGGCGTGATGAGCGCGCACCGGCAGACCGTCGGGGTGGCCCGCGCGTGGGGCGAGCTGGGCGGCGTGACCAGTGCAGACCGCTACCTGGTGGTGAACCCGTTCTTCCACTCCTTCGGCTACAAGGCCGGGATCATGGTGGGGCTGACCACCGGAGCCACCCTCCACCCGGTGCAGACCTTCGACATCGACGCGACGATGCAGCTGATCGAGCGGGAGCGCATCACCGTGCTGCCGGGGGCGCCGACGATCTACCAGTCCCTGCTGGCCTCCCCCGAACGCGCAGCCCACGACCTGTCCTCGCTGCGACTGGCGGTGACGGGCGCAGCGGTGGTGCCGGTTGCGCTCATCGAGCGGATGCGGCAACCCGCGCCCGACGGCCTGGGCATCGACAAGGTGGTGACGGCGTTCGGGATGACCGAGGCCGTGGTTGCCACGATGTGCCGTGAGGACGACCCCGCCGAGATCGTGGCGACCACGTGCGGTCGTGCGATCAAGGGGATGGAGACCCGCATCGGCGACAACGACGAGCTGCTCCTGCGCGGTGAGTTCACGATGCTCGGCTACCTCGACGACCCGGAGGCGACCCGGGAGGCGATCGACGAGGACGGCTGGCTGCACACCGGCGACGTCGGACGGCTCGACGAGCACGGCAACCTGACGATCACCGACCGACTCAAGGACATGTACATCTGCGGCGGCTTCAACGTCTATCCGGCCGAGGTCGAGCAGGCCCTGATGCGGCTCGAGGGCGTCGCCGACGTCGCCGTGGTCGGGGTGCCCGACGAACGGATGGGCGAGGTCGGCGCGGCGTACGTCGTACGGGCGGACGCGGCGCTCACCGACAGCCACGTCATCGACTTCGCGAAGGAGCGACTGGCCAACTTCAAGGTGCCGCGCACCGTCGCGTTCCTGGACGCGTTGCCGCGCAACCTCTCCGGCAAGGTGCTCAAGGAGCAGCTGGGTCAGGGCGGGCGGTCGTGAACCTCGACCTCTCCCCCGACGAGATCGCCTTCCGCGACGAGGCCAGGGCCTGGCTGGCCGCGAACGTGCCCGCCGAGCCGCTGCCGTCGATGGACACACCCGAAGGCTTCAGGGCCCACCAGGAGTGGGAGACCACCCTCGCGGACGCCCGGTGGTCGGTGGTCAGCTGGCCCGAGGCCTACCACGGCCGCGGCGCCTCACTCGTCGAGTGGGTGATCTTCGAGGAGGAGTACTACCGCGCGGGAGCACCGGGACGGGTCAGCCAGAACGGCATCTTCCTGCTCTCCCCCACGCTCTTCGAGCACGGCACGAAAGAGCAGCAGGACCGCTGGCTCCCGCCGATGGCCACCGGCGAGCAGGTCTGGGCCCAGGCGTGGTCGGAGCCCGAGGCCGGGTCGGACCTGGCCGCGCTGCGATCCCGCGCCGAGCGGGACGACCACCGCGGCGGCTGGGTGCTCAACGGGCAGAAGACCTGGTCCTCGCGCGCGTCGTACGCCCACTGGGGCTTCGGCCTGTTCCGCAGCGACCCCGACTCCGAGCGGCACCGCGGGCTGACGTACTTCTGCTTCCCGCTCGCCGCCGAGGGCGTGACGGTGCGCCCCATCGCGCAGCTCGACGGTGAGCCGGGCTTCGCCGAGATCTTCCTCGACGACGTGTTCGTCCCCGACGTCGACGTGCTCGGCGAGCCCGGGCAGGGCTGGGCCGTGGCGATGAGCACCGCGGGCAACGAGCGCGGCCTGTCGCTGCGCTCCCCCGGCCGGTTCTGCGCCACCGCGGACAGGCTCGTCGAGCTCTGGCGCCGGCAGGGGGCGCCCGCTGAGCTGCGCGACCGGGTGGTCGATGCATGGCTCGGTGCCGAGGCCTACCGGCTCTACACGTGGGGGACGGTTTCCCGGCTCGTCGACGGCGGGCAGATCGGCTACTCCGGGTCGGTGAACAAGGTCTTCTGGTCCGACCTCGACGTGGCGATGCACGAGACGGCTCTCGACCTCCTGGCCGCCGAAGGGGAGGTGCGCGGCCCCTGGGTCGACGGCTACCTCTTCTCGCTGTCCGGGCCGATCTACGCCGGCACCAACGAGGTGCAGCGCAACGTCGTCGCCGAGCGCATCCTCGGCCTGCCCCGGGAGGCGCGCGGCTGATGGACTTCCGCACCACCGACGAGCAGCGCGGGTTCGCCCACGCCCTGCACGACCTGACGAGCAGGGCCGACCCGGTTTCCGCCGCGCGCGCCTGGGCGGCCGGCGACCACGACCCCGGCCTGGCGCTCTGGCGCCGGCTCGCGGACCAGGGCGTCACCGCGCTGGTGGTGCCCCTGGAGCACGGCGGCCTCGGCGGCAGTCCGGTCGATCTCGCCGTCGCCTTCGAGGTGCTGGGGCATCAACTCGCGGTCGGACCGTGGGTCGAGTCCGCGGCCTACCTGACGCGAGCCCTGCCGCCCGAGCAAGTCGGTGCGGTCGCCGACGGCGTCGTGGCCACGGTCGCCGTGCCGCCCCACGTTCCGTACGCCGTGGACGCCGACGTCGCCGCACTCGTGCACCTCGTCACGCCGCAGGGCGTGCACCGTGCCGCGCCGGACGAGCAGGTGCGGTCGCTCGACACCACGCGGCACCTGTTCACGGTGGCAGCGGAGTCCGACGGCAGCGCGCCCGAATGCGATGACGCGTTCGACCACGCCGTGTTGGCCTGCTCGGCCCAGCTCCTCGGCTGCGCCGAGCGGTTGCTCGCCGACACCGTCACCCATGTGCAGGGGCGCCGGCAGTACGGCCGCACGATCGGCTCCTTCCAGGCGGTCAAGCACCAGCTGGCCGACGTACGCATCGGGCTGGACTTCGCGCGTCCGCTCGTCCACGGCGCCGCTGTGGCTCTGCACTCCGGCGACCCCGCCGCGTCGCGCTCGGTCTCCGCCGCCAAGGTCGCTGCCGGGGACGCGGCCCACCGCGCCTCCCGGGTCGCGCTGCAGCTGCACGGTGCCGTCGGCTACACCGCGGAGCTCGACCTGGGCCTCTGGATCCACCGGGTGCGCGCGCTGGTGAACGCCTGGGGCACCACCACCTTCCACCGCGGGCGGGTCGCGGACGCACTGCCGGGGACGGCCTGATGCACCTCGCGCGGACGGAGGAGCAGCACGAGCTGGCCGGGGTCGTGATGGGCCTGCTGGACCGGCACAGCGACAGCTCTGCGGTGCGGGCCGCTGCGGAGTCCGGGACCTACGACATCCGGCTCTGGCGGGCGCTGTGCGAGCAGGTGGGCGTCGCGGCGCTCCCCGTGCCCGAGGGGTACGACGGCGTCGGTGCCTCGCTCGTCGAGACCGCCGTCGTGCTCGAGGAGGTCGGGCGCAACCTCGCCCCCGCTCCCCTGCTGGCCAGTGCCCTCGCTGTGACGCAGCTGCTGCTGCACGGCTCGGAGCAGGAGCGGCGCGATCAGCTGCCGGGACTCGCCGCCGGAGAGGTGCGTCCCGTCCAGCTCGGTCGGGTCGTCCTGGAGCCCGAGCAGTCCACCGGCAGCATGGACCAGACGATGCGCCTCGCCCTCGTCGACGGTGCTGGCGACATCCCCGAGGACACGCGGGCGGTCGCGCTTGCCCTGATCTCCGCGCTGCAGGTCGGCGCCATGCAGCGCGGCCTGGAGATGACGGTGGCCTACAGCCAGGAGAGGGTGCAGTTCGGTCGGCCCATCGGCTCCTTCCAGGCGCTCAAGCACCGGCTGGCCGAGATGCTGGTGCTGGTCGAGGCGAGCCGGTCCGCGAGCTGGGGAGCCGCTGGCGCCGCAGCCGACCATGTCGGCGACCCGACCCCCGAGCGCGAGGCGCGTCTCGTCCGGCTCGCGTCCGTGGCGGCCGGCTACTGCACAGAGGCGCTCGCACACGTGGCGACCGAGACGGTGCAGCTGCACGGCGGGATCGCCATGACCTGGGAGCACGACGCGCAGCTGCTCCTCAAGCGCGCGCATGCGCTCAACCAGCTGGCCGGCCCGGCGCACCTCACCCGGTCACGGGTGCTGGAAGCACGCCTCATCTGACCCAGGCGAGCAGGTCGAGCAGCGGCCGGGGTGCCCGGTCGAGGTCGAGGGCGGCGACGAGCGCCTCGGCGTACAGGCTCTTGCGGCCCGAGCGCGAGGAGACGAAGCGATGGAGCTGTTGCTGGGGCGTGCGGGTGCGCTGGAACGGCTGGCGCTGCAGGATGCGCAGCGACCCCAGCTCGCCCTGCTCCTCGATGACCGCCTCCGAGGTCGTCACGCCGAGCGAGCGGAGCAGCTCGTCCTCCAGGTCCTCCACACAGGCGAAGAACCCGAGCCGCTCCAATGCCCGCCGGTCGGGCACCGGGCCGAAGCCGGCTCGCTCGAGGCCGCGGCGGAAGAACCGCTCCTCGGCAGCGTCGTACAGGCCGGCGACGCGGTCGTCGGGATGCGCGAGGCGGTGGCCCTGGAGGAAGCGCCCGGCGTTGGTGGCGCCGCCGAGCTCGACGATCTCGACGTCGCCGCCCACCAGGTCGTGGCCCGTTCGTCCGGCCAGCGACCGGAGCGCGATCCGGTCGCTGGCCCCTTCCACCAGCACGATGGTCGCCACGGATCGAGGGTAGTGGGGCGCAGCGGCGGCCCTCAGATGAACAGGAGCTGCGCACCCTCGGTCTTCTCGATGAAGTCCGAGGCGCTGATGATCCCCTCCACCTCCTCGTAGAGGTCATCGAGCTCCAGGTGCTGCATGTCCGCGGACATCCGGCAACCCCACAGGTGCCCGCCCGAGTCGACGACCTGCTGCAGGAACTCGGGCACCTCGGGCACACCGAGGTCGGCGATCGACTTCTTCAGCTGATGAGTGGCCATCGCGGTCATGCCCGGTAGCCCTCCGAGCCCCTGCGGCATGTGGGTCGCCGTGTTGCCCAGCATCGAGAACTTCAGGTCGCCCATCGTCTTCTTGTTGATCATGTCGAAGCCCCAGAAGGTGAAGAAGAGATGGGTCTCCACCCCTTCACCCAAGGCGGCGTTCGCCAGGATCAGACCCGGGTACGCCATGTCCAGGTCGCCCTTGGAGCAGATGATCGCGAGCTTGCGCCCGGTCTCCTCCTCGTCGAACGACGGGACCAGCGGGGCTGCATGCGTGGTGGTCATCTCGGTCTCCTTCCGGCCTCACACGCAGCCGCGCGGCTTGGGCAGCCCGGCGATGTAGGCCAGCTTCTTGGCAGGCTTCTTGGGAAACAGGGCGAACAGCTGTTTGGTCGGCAGATTGCCCACCGTGGCGAGCCGGCGGAGCGTCGCCGTCTCCCCCTGCCCGGGGAAGTCGGCGCGCAGGAACTTGATGGCCTTCCAGTGCTCGGCAGTCATGTCGATCCCGATCTGCGCGGCCAGGGCCGCACCGAGATCTTCGGTCCATTCGTCGAACTCGGTCATGAACCCCTCGTCGTCGACATGGATGTCGTGGCCTTCGATCGTGGTGACGGGCATCTCAGAGCTCCTGTCTCGTGCTGGCCCGGGCAACCGGCTCGGGAACGGTCTTGCCGACCATGGACATCGCAGCGGGCAGGGGCACCGGGCGGCCGGGGAGGAGCACGTTCCAGTAGATCCACCTGAACGCGAGCTTGCCGAGGTGGTTGGCCCTGGACTCCCGGAGGAGGTCGAGGGGGCCGAGCATCGGAAGCGGGTACTTCCCCGGCAGCGGCTCGGTGTCGTAGTTGAAGTCGATCAGCAGGGCCTTGTCGTCCCCGGACTCCACGAAACAGTTCGCGTGGCCGTCGAACGAGCCGGTCATGGGTCGACCGAAGACGTGCTCAAGGAAGTTGTCGACGAAGATCTCGACGGCGAAGTGGGCCACCGAACCCGCCTTGGAGGCCGGGATGTCGTTCGCATCTCCGACCGCGAAGATGTTGGACGTCCCCGTCGACAGCAGCGTGTGCTTGTCGACGCGGACGTAGTTGAGCTCGTCACCGAGCCCGGAGCGGGCCACGAAGTCGGCGCCCATGTTCAGCGGCACGGTGACCAGCAGGTCGAACGGGATCTCGCGCTCGTCGTAGGAGACCAGGCACTTTCGTTCCGGGTCGATGCTCTCGACCATGAAGTCGGTCTCGAGCAGAACCTTGCGCTCGTCCAGCATGCTGCCCAGCCGCTGCGAGGCGACCGGTTTGGTGAAGGCCCCGTCGAGTGGGGTCACGTAGACGAGCTCGACCCGGTCGCGCAGGCCACGTCGCCTCAGCCAGGACTCGACGAGGAAGGTGAACTCCAGTGGGGCGACGGGGCACTTGATCGGCATCTCGGTGATGTGCACGACCAACCTGCCGCCGTCGAACCCCAGGAGCGCCTCAGCCAGTGCCTCGGCCCCGTCCAGCGTGTAGAAGTCGAAGATGCTGCGGCGCCACTCGCTGCCGAGCATGCCGGGGGTCTGGCCGGGTCGCGGTGTGGTCCCCGTGGCGATCACCAGCTGGTCGTACTCGAGACGGCGGCCGTCCTCGAGCACGACGACGTTCGCTGCGGTGTCGACGAGGTCGACGGTCCCGGTCAGGAAGTCCACGCCGTCGGGAAGGAACGTGTGCCGCGAACGCACCACCTGCTCCGGCATGTAGTCGCCGAACGGCACGAACAGGTAGCCGGGCTGGTAGTGGTGCTCGTCGTCGCGATCGACGACGGTGATGCTCCACTCGCCGCGACGAAGGCGGCGGCGCAGCTTGTTGGCGATCATCGTGCCAGCGGTGCCTGCCCCGAGGATGACGAGTTCGTCCATCGCGGTCTCCTCCACGTCGCTTGCGACGCTACGCGGCCGTGCGTCGGCGGTGGAGTGCCGAAGGTCCCGTGACGAAGGGCCGAGGATCCTCTCAGGCGGCGCCGGGATGCTCCTTGCGCGGCCGTCCACGCCCACGCTTGAACGGGACGACCTCACCGAGGAAGAAGATCTGTCCACCCCACACGCCGTGCGGCTCGCGGCGTTCGAGTGCGCCAACGAGGCACAGGTCGGCGATCGGACAGCCGCGGCAGAGTTCCTGGGCCTGCGCGAGGACCTCGGGTCGCTCGGCGAAGAACAGCTCCGGCTGCGTCTGGCAGGGCAGTCCCGTCCCGGTGGTCATGGTCACGACGATGCCGATCTGAGGTAGCTCGGCACATCGGGAGAATTCCTTAGATGGCCCTGCGGTTGCCACGAATCCAGCGCGTGTGATGCGTCATACCGCGCCCCCGGGGCCGCTGCTAGCGTCCGGCCCATGCGTAGCGCCAAGGACTTCTTCGCCCCACTCGCCGTCGGAGCCCCGGAGCCGCTCCGGGAGATCCCGGCCCGCCCGTCCCGGGCGATCCACTTCTTCGACCCCGGCAACCCGAAGATGGCGGCCAAGGTCCCCGACATGGTCGGCAAGGTCGACGTACTGCTCGGCAACCTCGAGGATGCCGTCAAGGCGGAGAACAAGGAGATCGCCCGCGAGGGCCTGGTGAAGATCGGCCAGGAGACGGGCTTCGGCCCGACTCAGCTGTGGACCCGGATCAACTCGCTCGACTCCCCCTGGGTGCTCGACGACCTCACCACCCTGGTGCCCGCCATCGGCGACAAGCTCGACGTGATCATGGTGCCCAAGGTCGAAGGCGCCGAGGACATCCACTACGTCGACCGGCTGCTCGCCCAGCTCGAGGCCAAGGCCGGCCTCGACCGCCCGCTGCAGGTGCACGCGATCCTCGAGACCGCGCGAGGCGTCGCCAACATCGAGGAGATCTGCGGAGCCAGCCCGCGGATGCAGGGGCTCTCGCTCGGCCCGGCCGACCTCGCGGCCGACCGGCGGATGAAGACGACCCGCGTCGGCGGTGGCCACCCGGGCTACCTGGTCCGCCAGGACCCGGTAGACGGCGACATCGAGGGCCAGCGGACGACGTACCAGCAGGACCTGTGGCACTACACCATCGCGCGGATGGTCGACGCCTGCGCTATGCACGGGATCTTCCCCTACTACGGACCCTTCGGGGACATCTCCGACACGGTCGCCTGCGAGGACCAGTTCCGCAACGCGTTCCTGCTCGGCTGTGTCGGCGCGTGGTCACTGCACCCCAAGCAGATCGCCATCGCCAACAAGGTGTTCAGCCCGTCGGTCGAGGACGTACGTCATGCTCGCCGTGTGATCGCCGCGATGGGTGACGGCACCGGTGCGGTGATGCTCGACGGCAAGATGGAGGACGACGCCTCGGTCAAGCAGTGCAAGGTGATGGTCGCGCTCGCCGAGGAGCTGGCCGCGATCGACCCCGAGCTGAAGAAGCAGTACGACGCGATCGAGGTGGACGTCTGATGGCGCTCGAGGACGCGTTCCGCCCCCGACGGTCGGTGCTCTACATGCCCGGCTCCAACGAGCGGGCGCTGGAGAAGGCGAAGTCGATCCCGTGCGACGGGCTGATCCTCGACCTCGAGGACGCGGTCGCCCCCGACGCCAAGCCGGCGGCACGTGACGCTGCGTGCGCGGCAGCGGCCTCGGGCGAGTACGGGCGCCGCGAGGTGACGATCCGGGTCAACGGGGCCGACACCGAGTGGCATCGTGACGACCTCGCCGCTGCGTGTGCGGCCGGGCCGGACGCGATCGTGGTGCCCAAGGTCAACACCGCCGACGCCGTGCTGCAGCTGGTGGAGGCGATGACCGGACACGACGCCCCGGAACACACCAAGCTGTGGGCGATGGTCGAGACGCCGTACGCGATGCTGCACGCCGAGGAGATCGCCACCGCCTCCGACCGGCTCACCGTGCTCGTGATGGGCACCAACGACCTCGCCAAGGAGCTGTACGCGGAGCACGTGCCAGGTCGTCAACCGCTGCTGACCGGGCTGGGCCTGGCCCTGCTCGCCGCCCGGGCTGCCGGCAAGGCGATCGTCGACGGCGTCTACAACGACGTGAAGAACACCGAGGGCTTCCTCGAGGAGTGCCGCCAGGGTCGCGAGATGGGCTTCGACGGCAAGACCCTCATCCACCCCGGGCAGGTCGCCGGCGCGAACGAGGCGTTCGCGCCGTCGGAGAGGGCCGTCGAGGACGCGCGCGGCAT
>DASSLA010000051.1:0-2693 GCA_035689885.1 Marmoricola sp.
CATCACGGTCGTCTCCGCCTTCGCGTGGCAGTTCGCCTTCAGCCTCAACAACGGCTTCGTGAACAGCTGGGTGCCGTTCGTCGAGGACAACTTCAACTGGTTCGGCGACCACTGGCCCGCGATGTTCGCGATCATGGTCTCCGAGATCTGGAAGACGACGCCGTTCATGGCCCTCCTGCTCCTCGCGGGTCTGTCGCAGGTCTCCGAGGACATGCTCGAGGCGGCCAAGGTCGACGGAGCGACGTGGTGGCAGCGGCTGTGGAAGGTGATCCTCCCCAACATGCGGGCGGCGATCATGGTCGCGGTGCTCTTCCGGGCGCTCGACGCCTACCGCATCTTCGACAACATCTACGTGATGACCCGGGGCGCGCAGGACACCGAGTCCGTGTCGTTCCTGACCTACCGCCAGAGCATCGAGCAGGTGCAGCTCGGCCTCGGCTCGGCGCTGTCCGTGCTGCTGTTCCTGAGCGTCCTGCTGCTGGCGTTCGGGATCGTCAAGGTGTTCCGGGTCGACCTGGCCCAGGCGAGAGGTGAGGGCTGATGAACAACAAGACGAGTGCCGGCACCTGGATCGGGTTCGTGCTGATCCTCCTGTGGTGCCTCCTTCCCGTGGCCTGGATCATCTCGCTGTCCTTCAAGGGACCCGGGGAGACCGGGGCCGGGAGCCCGCAGTTCCTGCCCAGCGAACCGACCTTGCAGAACTACCGCGACATCCTCGGTATCGGGTCGGTCACCCCGGGCCAGGAGGCCACGGCTGGCGACTTCATCGACGCCCTGCGCAACAGCTTCTTCATCTCGCTGATCGCGACGGTGCTGGCGGTCATCTTCGCCACCCTGGCGGCGTACGCCATCGCCCGCCTGGAGTTCAAGGGCAAGAAGCTGGTGCTGACGATGGCCCTCGCCATCGCCATGTTCCCGGTGGTGTCCCTGGTCGGCCCGCTGTTCGACATGTGGCGCACGGTCGGGCTGTTCAACACCTGGCCCGGCCTGATCATCCCCTACATGACCTTCACGCTGCCGCTGGCGATCTGGACCCTGTCCGCCTTCTTCCGCGAGATCCCGTGGGAGATGGAGCAGGCGGCCCAGGTCGACGGAGCGACGTCGTGGCAGGCCTTCCGCAAGGTCATCGTGCCGCTCGCTGCGCCGGGCGTGTTCACGGCGGCGATCCTGACGTTCTTCTTCGCGTGGAACGAGTTCGTCCTGGCGATCTCGCTGACGTCGACGACCGCGTCACGGACCGTGCCGGCCCAGCTGTCGTTCTTCGTCGGTCCCGACCCGTTCAACCCGCCGTACGGCACGCTGGCCGCAGCCTCCGTGGTCGTCACGGTCCCGATCATCATCATCGTCCTGCTGTTCCAGCGAAAGATCGTCGCCGGTCTCACCTCCGGCGCAGTGAAGGGGTGAAGCCGACATGGCTGCCATCGAGATGAAGAACATCGTCAAGCAGTACGGCGACGGCTTCCCCGCCGTCAACGACGTGAGCATCGACGTGGAGGACGGCGAGTTCCTGATCCTCGTCGGCCCGTCGGGCTGCGGGAAGTCGACGCTCCTGCGGATGATCGTGGGACTGGAGGACATCACCGACGGCGACATGGTCATCGGCGGGAAGAAGGTCAACGACCTCGCGCCGCGCGAGCGCAACCTGTCGATGGTCTTCCAGAACTACGCGCTCTACCCCCACCTCAGCGTCTACGAGAACATCGCCTTCCCGCTGCGCCTGGCGGGCAAGCCGGACTCCGAGGTGGACGAGAAGGTGCGCGAGGCGTCGAAGACGCTCGAGCTCGACGAGCACCTCGAGCGCAAGCCCGGCAACCTGTCGGGCGGCCAGCGCCAGCGCGTGGCGATGGGTCGGGCGATCGTGCGTGACGCCGAGGCGTTCCTGTTCGACGAGCCGCTGTCCAACCTCGACGCCAAGCTCCGCGGGCAGATGCGCACCGAGATCTCGCGGCTGCAGAAGCGGCTGGGGATCACCACGGTCTACGTCACGCACGACCAGACCGAGGCGATGACGCTGGGTGACCGTGTCGCCGTGCTGAAGCGTGGCGTGCTGCAGCAGCACGCGACGCCGCGCGAGCTCTACGAGAACCCCGCCAACCTGTTCGTCGCCGGCTTCATCGGCTCCCCGCCGATGAACTTCCTCCCCGCCAAGGTCAACGGCAACCAGGTCGAGCTGCCGTTCGGCACGTTGACCATCCCGGAGGACAGGGCGGCCAAGGCGCAGGGCAAGGACCTGCTCATCGCCGGCATCCGGCCCGACCACTTCGAGGACGCCTCGGTCGTCGACAGCGACAAGGTCACCGACGAGGCGACCTTCAAGGCCACCGTCGACGTGGTGGAGTGGCTCGGCAACGAGGCCTACGCCTACATCCCGTTCGAGGCACCCGACGAGGTCCGCAAGCAGCTCGCCCAGCTCGAGAAGGACCTCGACGGCGAGTCCCTGCGCACGCAGCTCGTGGTGTCGCTCGACGGGGCGAGCCGCATCAGCGAGGGTGACGAGGCGACGATCTGGGTGGACGCCCGCAAGATCCACCTGTTCGACCCCAGCACGGGCGACAACCTCACCATCGACAGCGACAACGCCGGCATCATCCCCGGCGGCAACGCGATGGCGAAGGCCGAGGAAGTGGGCAAGGAGCAGGACGACGTCAAGCCGGGGTCGGACGCCGCGACGACCTGACCCCGGACGCGCGAAC
>DASSLA010000052.1:0-16839 GCA_035689885.1 Marmoricola sp.
TCGCCGGCACCGGCCAGGTCGGCGCCGGCCTGGTCACGCCCCCGGCCGAGATCTTCCCCGCGGCGCTCGCGGCCCTGGCGGCGGCCGCACGGTCGCGGGTGGGATAGCTCGGGTTCCCACCCGGGTGGGACGCCCGCCGTACAGACGCTTGTAACGCGGAGTCATGGATGCTCAGTGCACTGCCGGCGGTGCACTAAGCAACGCGAACTCCGCGTTACATGCGGTTGCGACCGGGATGTTCTCCTCCCTGACCGGCGAGAGGTGGACAACCCGGACGCCCGCCACTGTGCCTAACGGACAGCGGGCTGCGTGGCGAACGAACCGACCAGGCCACTGAGCGCGTCCCACCACACCGCCGCGATGTCGAGGTCGGCCGCCATGGGCCAGAATCCTGGCCCGTCCGGCGGGGTTCGCGCGGACAGCTCTGAGGCAGCGAGCCCCTGACAAAGGCTGTGCAACGCGAACGCACACGCCTCGTCGGTGCGGTCGGGGTGGATCGAGCCTGCATCCCTGACGCGGCGGATCCGGTCGCGCAGGGCCACATAGGTGTCCGCCGCGGCCCTCGCGACCGGCTGCTGCGCCAGCACCTCGGCAGAGACCTGCTCGAAGGTGAGACGGAAGCTCTCCGGCTCGCTCACCGCGAAGTCGCGGAAGGCAATCGCTCCGGCAGCGACCAGATCGGTGGCCGGGTCGTCGGTCACCGGCACCGAACGGACCCGATCGGTCAGGCTGCGATAGCCGCGCTCGGCGAGGGCGTCCATCAACGCCTGCCGGGATCCGAAGAGTGCGTAGACGGCTCGGACGCTGTGCCCGGCGGCCTCCGCGGCTCCCCGCACGGACACGGCCGATGGCCCACCGGTCCGCAGCAGCTGGGCCGCCGCGTCCAGCAGCTCAGCCGCGGTCGCCTCGTCGTGAACTCGGGGTCTGGCCACCTTGACACGATAACGTAACGGCGTAACGTAACAGTGTTACGAAACCCCGATCAGGAGGCACCCCATGAACGACACCTCGCGCGCCGTGGTGATCGGCGGCAGCATCGCCGGCCTGGCCACGGCGGCCACACTGTCGACCCGGGTGGGCGAAGTGGTGCTCGTCGAGCGCCGGACCCCACCCCGGGACGGGAGCATCGCGCCGCAGGGCGCGCTGCCTCACGTCATGCTGGCGGCCGGCGCCGTCGTTCTCGAGCGCCTGTTTCCCGGCTTCGCCACGGCCCTGCTGGCCGGCGGCGCCGAGTCGGGCGGCGACGATCCGCAACGGCTCCCGTGCCACTGGGCGGCAGCCGGGTCGGTGCGTGACCACCTGAGCCTCCCCGACACCGGCGTCCCCCGGGCGCTGTGCAGCCGCGCGCTGGTCGAGCAGACGCTGCGCCGTACGACGCTCGCCCTGCCCAACGTGCGTTGCGTCCCGGCGGGTGTGGTCGGCTTGGCGATCTCCGGATCCGGACGCGACGCCACCGTCACGGGCGTCCGCCTGCGCGGCCGTGGCGACCTCGAGGCTGAGCTCGTCGTCGATGCCTCCGGACGGGCCACCAAGAGTCCGCAGTGGTTGCGTGACCGGGGCCTCGAGCCGCCGCGGACCACGGAGGTGGTCGTCGACCTCCGCTACTCGGGGTACCTCGTGGAGCGACTCCCCGGCGACGTCCACGGCGCGGCTGTGGTCGTCGCGCAGAACAGCGCAGACGTCCCTCGCATCGGCGTCGCACTGCCCCGTGAGGGTGGCTGCTGGCAGGTGGTCCTGGGCGGCTACTTCGGTGACGCAGCGCCCGTGGACGGGGCCGGTGCCGTCGGGTTCGCGCGGTCGTTGTCGGATCCCACCCTGGCCGAGCTGGTCTCCCGTCCCCTGCTCGCGGAGCCGGCGCGCTACACCTTCCGCTCCAGCCTCTGGCGTCGTTGGGACAAGGTGCGCCGGTTGCCTCGCGGCCTGTGCGCCGTCGGAGACGCGGTCGCCAGCTTCAATCCCCTCTACGGGCAGGGCATGACGTCCGCACTCCTGCAGGCCGAGGCACTGGGGTCGGCGTACGACCGACACGGCCTCGACCGAGACCTGGGTCGGGCGCATGCCCGGGCAGCCGCGAGGATCGTCGCCAACCCCTGGACGACCGCCACGGGGTCCGACTTCATCTACCCCCGGACCGTGGGCCGGCGCCCCCCGGCCAGCACCGCCGTCAACCGGTACGTCGAGCAGGTGACCCGCGCCGCAGCGGTGGACGAGCTGGTCAACCGCGCCTTCACCGAGGTCCAGCAGCTGCTCGCACCACCGGCCGGCCTGTTCGCCCCACGCGTGGCCGCACACGTCTGGAGTCACCGAGCAGCCCTGACCGGACGCGGGCAGGACGCGGCTGCCGAAGCCCAGGTCCGGGCGTCGATCGACTGATGGCCGGAGGCCACTGACGACGCGGCCCGCACCACTTCGGTGCGGGCCGCGTCGACAGGGGCTCGCGAGCGTGTCGCGAGCCCCTCTGGGATCGAACGGTCAGGCGTTCTTGATCGCCGAGATCTCGAACTCGAGGGTGATCTTCTCGCTGACCAGCACACCGCCGGTCTCGAGTGCGGCGTTCCAGGTGATGCCGTAGTCCTTGCGGTTGATCGTGACCGCGCCCTCGAAGCCGACGCGCAGGTTGCCGAAGGGGTCGGTGGCCGCGCCGTCGTAGGAGAAGGGGATGGTGACCGAGTTGGTCACGCCCTTGATGGTCAGGTCACCGGTCACCTCGAGGGTGCCGCCGTCGGCCACGCGGACGTCGGTGGAGACGAAGGTGATCTCCGGGTACTCGTCCATCGCGAGGAAGTCGTTGCTGCGCAGGTGGCCGTCGCGCTGCTCGTTGCGGGTGTCGATGCTGGCGGCCTTGATGGTCACCTCGACCTTGGTGTCGGCGAGGTTCTCGCCCGCGGCGATCGCCGTGCCCTCGAACTCGTTGAAGGCGCCCCGGACCTTGGTCACCATCGCGTGCCGGGCGACGAAGCCAAGGCGGGTGTGGGTCGGGTCGAGGGTGTAGCTGCCGGCGAGGTCGGCGAGCGTGGCGGGGGCGTTGGTGGTGGTGGTCATCTCGTGGAGCTCCTGAACTGTTGGGGGTTTCTCTTGGTTTCGTCCGGATGCGCCATCGTCGTCCGATAGTCGGTGACGCGTCACATACAGTGTGCATCAATCTAGGTGACGCGTCAACTATTCCGCGATACGATGACTGACATGACGACCGAGACGAGCTCCGAGAGCCCCTGGCTGACCGCCGAGCAGGAGCACGTGTGGCGCAACTGGGTCGCGGTCAACGTCCAGCTGCCCACGGCGCTGCACCGCCAGCTGCAGAACGACTCCGACCTCTCGCTGCAGGACTTCGAGGTCCTCGTCTACCTCACCGACACCGAGGAGGGGCGGATCCGGGTGAGCGACCTCGCCCGTGCGCTGCAGTGGGAGCGCAGCCGGCTGTCCCACCACGTCAAGCGGATGCAGGCGCGTGGACTGGTCTGCCGCGAGGGGTGTCCCGACGACGGCCGCGGCGCGTTCGTGGTGATCACTCCCCGGGGACGCGAGGCGATCGAGCAGGCGGCCCCCGGTCACGCCCGCATCGTCCGCAGCCTGGTCTTCGACTCCCTCACCGACGACGAGCTCGCCGCGCTCGCCTCCATCACCGAGAAGCTGCTGGCCAACCTCGCCCCGATGGCCGTCGCCTGAGCAGATAGCATCCGACCATGCCCTCCCACGTCCCCTCCGGCGCCGCGCTGCTCGCAGTGCGGCTCAGCGAGGAGGCGCGCGGGATCCGCGGACTCGACGTGCTGCGCCGCAGCGTCGACCGTGCCCCGCCCGTGCTGCCCTGACCTGGCCGCACGTACCGCGCTCCACCGAGCGCACGAGGGATGAGACATGCACAAGACACCACAGCGAGTTGCCGTCGTCGGCGCGGGGATGGTCGGGCTCTCGACCGCCTGGTACCTCCAGGAGCGAGGCGTCGACGTCACCGTCGTCGAACGCACCCGGGTGGCCGCAGGGTCCTCCTGGGGCAACGCCGGGTGGCTGACCCCGGGCCTGACCACTCCCCTACCGGAACCGGCCGTGCTCCGGTATGGCGTCCGGGCCGTGCTCAACCCGGCCTCCCCGGTCTATGTCCCGCTGCAGCCGGACATACGGCTGGTGCGGTTCCTCGCCGGGTTCGCCCGGCACAGCACGGCCCGACGGTGGGGCGTGGCCATGCGCGCGTACGGCCCGGTCAACCGGATCGCCCTGGATGCCTTCGACGACCTGGCGGCCGGCGGGGTCGGTGCCGGCACGCGCGAGGCCGACCCGTTCCTGGCCTGCTACCGCACCGAGGACGAGCGTGCGGTGCTGCTCGAGGAGCTCGCGCACATCAACGCTGCCGGTCAGGAGGTGAAGTACGACGTCGTCACCGGCGAGGAGGCACGCCAGCAGGAGCCGGCCCTGTCGACCGCCGTGGGTGCCGCCGTCCGGCTGTACGGCCAGCGCTTCCTGAACCCGCCGGAGTTCGTGCGCGCCCTCGCGTCCTCGGTCCGCGAGCGCGGCGGCGAGGTGCGCGAAGGAGTCACGGTGGCCCGGGTCGACGACGTCGGGAACGGCGTCGAGCTGGTGGACGACGCAGGCGCGCGGCAGCGGTACGACGCCGTGGTGCTCGCGAACGGCGCCTGGCTGAGCGGGCTGGCCCGCCCCTACGGCGTACGCCGGCCGGTGCAGGCGGGTCGCGGCTACAGCTTCAACGTCGCCTGCGAGCGGGTGCCGGACAACCCGGTCTACTTCCCCGCGCAGCGGGTCGCGTGCACGCCGCTCGCCGACGAGTCCGGCCCCCGGCTCCGGGTCGCCGGGATGATGGAGTTCCGTGCCCCGGACGACCCGCTCGACCGGCGCCGGGTACGCGCCATCGTGGACTCCGTGCGACCGCTGCTGCAGGGCGTCGACCTCGACGACCGTCGCGACGAGTGGGTCGGCTCGCGGCCCTGCACGCCCGACGGGCTGCCGCTCATCGGGGCGACCTCCTCACCGCGGGTCTTCGCCGCGGGAGGCCACGGCATGTGGGGCATCGCCCTGGGCCCAGCCACCGGTCGGCTGCTCAGCGAGCGAATCGTCACCGGCAACACGCCACCCGAGCTGGTCGCCTTCGACCCCTTGCGTTGACCCCGGACTGACGCAGGGCCGGCTCGACCGAGCCGGCCCGCGTCATCCCGGTGTCACCTCCGGTCGAGGTCGAAACGATCGAGGTTCATCACCTTGTCCCACGCCCGGACGAAGTCTCGGACGAACTTCTCCTTCGAGGTGTCCTCGGCGTAGACCTCGGAGATCGCCCGCAGCTGCGAGTGCGAGCCGAAGACGAGGTCCACGGCGGTGGCGGTCCACCGCAGGTCACCGGTGGCCCGGTCGCGACCCTCGTAGACGTGCTCCTCCGTCGAGCCCTTCCACTCCGTCGCCATGTCGAGCAGGTTGGCGAAGAAGCCATTGGTGAGCACGCCCACCCGGTCGGAGAACACGCCGTGCCTGGTGCCGCCCATGTTGGCGCCGAGCGCCCGCATGCCGCCCACCAGGACGGTCATCTCGGGCGCGGTCAGCGCCAGCAGGTTGGCCCGGTCGAGCAGCAGCGTCTCCGGCGCGAGCTTCTCACCGGTGCGGACGTAGTTGCGGAACCCGTCGGCGCGCGGCTCGAGCACCGTGAACGTGTCGGTGTCGGTCTGCTCCTGCGTGGCGTCGGTGCGGCCCGGCGCGAACGGCACCGTGACGTCGAAGCCGGCGTCGCGCGCTGCCTTCTCCACCGCCGCACACCCGCCGAGCACGATCAGGTCGGCCAAGGAGATGCGTACGCCGCCGGTCTGCGCGTCGTTGAACTCCTGCTGCACCCGCTCGAGCGTCTGCAGCACGGTGGCGAGCTCGTCCGGCTCGTTGACCGCCCAGCTGCGCTGCGGCTCCAGCCGGATCCGAGCACCATTGGCGCCACCGCGCTTGTCGGTGTTGCGGAAGCTGGCCGCCGACGCCCATGCGGTGCGCACCAGCTGCGGCACGGTGAGGCCGGCGTCGAGCAGCTTCGCCTTGAGCTCCGCCACCTGTTGCTCGCCGACCAGCTCGTGGTCGACGTCCGGCACGGGGTCCTGCCACAGCTGCGGCTCGGCCACCCAGGGTCCGAGGAAGCGCGAGACCGGGCCCATGTCGCGGTGGAGCAGCTTGTACCAGGCCTTGGCGAAGGCCAGCCGGAACTCCTCGGGGTCGTCCCGGAAGCGACGCGAGATCTTGTCGTACTCGGGGTCGAAGCGGAGCGCGAGGTCGGAGGTGAGCATCCGCGGCTCGCGGCGCTGCGAGCCCTCGTGGGCACCCGGCACCATGTCGGCGCCGGCGCCGTTCTTGGGACGCCACTGCTTGGCTCCGGCGGGAGACTCCATCAGCTCCCACTCGTAGGCGTAGAGGATGTGGAAGAACTCGTTGTCCCACCGGGTGGGGTGGTAGGTCCACGTGACCTCGAGCCCGGAGGTGATCGCGTCGTCACCCACGCCCGTGCCGTGGCTGGACTTCCAGCCCAGGCCCTGGTCCTCGATGGGTGCAGCCTCCGGCTCGGGCCCGACCGCGTCGGCGGGGGCGTTGCCGTGGGTCTTGCCGAAGGTGTGGCCGCCGGCGATGAGCGCGACGGTCTCCTCGTCGTTCATCGCCATCCGGCGGAACGTCTCGCGGATGTCCCGCGCCGACGCCAACGGGTCGGGGTTGCCGTTGGGGCCCTCGGGGTTGACGTAGATCAGCCCCATCTGCACGGCCCCGAGAGGACCGGAGAGCTCGCGCTCACCGCTGTAGCGCTCATCGCCGAGCCAGGTGTCCTCAGGACCCCAGAAGATCTCCTCCGGCTCCCAGATGTCCTCACGGCCGAAGCCGAACCCGAAGGTCTCGAAGCCCATCGACTCGAGCGCGACGTTGCCGGCGAACACGAGCAGGTCGGCCCACGAGATCTTCTCGCCGTACTTCTTCTTCACCGGCCACAGCAGCCGGCGCGCCTTGTCGAGGTTGACGTTGTCGGGCCAGCTGTTCAGCGGCGCGAACCGCTGGGACCCGTCGCCGCCGCCGCCGCGTCCGTCCTCGATCCGGTAGGTGCCGGCCGCGTGCCAGCTCAGCCGGATCATCAGGCCGCCGTAGTGGCCGAAATCGGCCGGCCACCAGTCCTGCGAGGTGGTCATCACCTCGATCAGGTCCTGCTTGAGGGCCTCGACGTCGAGCCCCTCGAAGGCCTTGCGGTAGTCGAAGTCGGGGTCGAGCGGAGTGACCCGCTCCGAGTGCTGGTGCAGCACCTGCAGGTTCAGCTGGTTGGGCCACCAGTCCTGGTTGCTGCGGGGCCTGCTCGTCTTCGGCTCCGGCGAGGGAATGGCCGGGTTCTCGGTCTCGCTCTCACTCATCACAGCTCCATGTCGTCGGCATCTTTCGCAGTATCGACGAGGCCGCAGGGCTCAAACAAGTTGGGTCCGCGAGACGGTCTCCCGGCGCCGGGCAAAGAGGGCGAGGCCGAGCGTGAGCGTCGCGATCACCCACAGGTTGAACTCCACCCAGACCCAGTGTCGCTGGGTACCGGCGTCCTGGAAGAGACCGACCGTGGCGTCGACGGCGACAGTCACCGCGAACCCGGCAACGAAGGTGCCGAGGCCGGCGAGGGCACGCAGCCAGACCGGGCGGCCGCGGGTGAGGGCGACGCCGAGAGCCACGATGGCGAGCACGAAGGCGGCGAGTCCGGCGAGGTAGAAGGGCCCCTCGAGGGGGCTCTTGTCGTTGCCACCGGCGAGACCGATGGCGAGCGTCTTGGCTCCCCAGAGGCCGGCGGCGGCGATGGCGGCGAACAGTGCAGTGCGAGTTGATGTCGTCATGGGACGACCTTCGCCGTCGCGACCCGCCGGGCACATCACTCGCCGGAGTGATGTGCGCTGATGTCGGGCGTCCCTACGCTGTCGCCCGTGCCCCGCAAGTACGCCGCCGTCGCCCTGGCCGCCGCAGCCGGCCTCGTCCCCCTCGTGGCGGTCGCGGCGGGCTGGGGCTGGTACCTCGACGGCCCCCTGGTCCTGCTGCTCGGCCTGCTCGCCGGGTACGTCGTGGGCGCCTGGCTGACACCAGTCGCTGCGATCGCGTGCGTCGTGGTGACGACCATCGCCCTGGTGATCGCCCAGCAGATGCACGACGCCGACTACCACTGGCTCGACGACACGGTCTTCTTCCTCGTCGTGGTCGGCGGCCCGGCGATCGCCGGCGCCGCGGTCACGGCGCGCGCCCGGCAGGTGCGCCGGCTGGAGCAGGTGCGCGCGGAGTACGACGAGCAGCAGCGCGTGGAGGTCGCCGCCGCCCGGCTGGAGGAGCAGAACCGCATCCAGGAGCAGGTGCACGCCCGGCTCGCCGAGCGCATCGCCGGGATCGCCGTACGGGCCGAGGGAGCGCAGCGGCAGCCCGCTGAGCACGACGCGACCGACGACCTCGGCGTGATCGAGACCGAGGCCCGGGCGGTGCTCGACCAGCTGCGGGCCGCGCTCGGCTCACTCGCGCCGCAACCGCTCGGCGAGCGGGTCGAGGAGCCGGTCGAGCCTGCCCGCGAGGAGCGTGCTGCACCGCGCACCCCCCTGCGCGACTGGGCCGCCCCGGTCGTCCTCGGCGTCGCACTCGCAGTCGAGACCGCCGTGGTCGACGCCGCGCAGGGGCCGATGTGGGCCAACGTCCTGGCCGCGCTCGCGGTCACCGCCCCGCTCGTCGTACGACGCAGGCACCCGGTCGTGGCGACAACGCTCGTGAGCCTCGCTGGTGTGGCGATGAGCGCCTGGCTCACGCCGATACCCGAGACGGTGACCGGCGTCGCCCTGGTGGTCGTGCTCTTCTACTGCGTCGGTGCGTGGTGCCGCGGCCGGACGTGGCTGGCGGCCTGGGCGGTCGCCACCGCCGGGGCGGTCGCGATGGAGGCGGTCAGCGGGGCGGCAGGGACCGGTGGCGAGGAGGACTCCGCCTGGATCGTGCTGCTCTGGACGGTGGGCGCGGTGCTCGTCGGGCGGGTGACCGCGGGATGGCAGGAGCGGCTCCGGCGCACCGAGCAGATCGTGGCCGCCCTCGAGGAGGGCCGCGGCGCCGAGCTGCGTCTCGCCGTCGCCCGTGAACGCCAGGCGATCGCCAGCCAGCTGCACGACACCGTGGCGCACGCGATGACCGTGGTGTGCCTCCAGGCCGCCGCCACCCAGCGCGCGGGGGGCGACGTCGACGCCACCCTGGACACGATCGTCGGCACGGCCACCGCCAGCCTCGCGGAGCTGCGCGACGGGCTGGACGAGATCGAGACCACCGCCCACCCGCTCGACCGGTCGCGGATCGCCGCACTCGGCCGCCGCACCGGCGTCGACGTCGTGGTCACCTCCTCGGCTCCGGTTCCACCCGGCCCCGGGGCGGCGCTCGCCTTCCGGGTGGTGCGCGAGGCCGTGGTCAACGCGGCCCGACACGCACCGGGGGCGGTCGTGGAGGTCCGGATCAACAGCACCGGTGACCTCCTCGCGGTCGAGGTGCTCGATGACGGCGGGGCGGGCGAGCCCCTCGAGGTCGGCACCGGCACCGGGCTCACCGGCCTGGCCGAGGCGGTCACCGCGATGGGCGGAACCATGAGCTGGGGGCCGCGCAGCGAGGGCGGGTTCCGGGTGGTCGCGTGGATCCCGATGACCCCGGTGGACGGAACGGCCGGCGAGCGGCCGATGGAGGTGGCTCTATGACCTCGGTCCTGCTGGCCGACGACCAGGAGTTGGTGCGCACCGGCCTGAGGATGATCCTGGATGCGGAGGACGACCTCGAGGTCGTCGGCGAGGCCGCCGACGGGCGCGAAGCCATCGACCGGGCCCGGGAGCTGCGTCCCGACGTGGTGCTGATGGACATTCGGATGCCCGGCACCGACGGCATCGAGGCGACCCGCCAGATCACCCGGTCGGTCGAGGACGTGCGGGTGGTCATGCTGACCACGTTCGACCGCTCGCAGCTGGTCTACGACTCCCTGCTGGCCGGGGCCAGCGGGTTCCTGCTCAAGGACGCCCCGAGCGCGCAGCTGGTCGGCGGCGTCCGCGCGGTGGCGCGCGGCGAGGAGCTCCTCGCCCCCGCGATCACCCGAAGGCTGATCGAGGAGTTCACCCGGGTCGGTCGCCAGGGCCCGCCCGAGGGGTACGCCGAGCTCACCGAGCGCGAGGCCGAGGTCCTCGGCCTGGTGGCCCGCGGCAGGTCCAACGCCGAGATTGCCGGCGAGCTGTACGTCAGCATCCAGACCGTCAAGACACATGTGGCCCGCGTGCTCGCCAAGCTGGGCGTGCGCGACCGGGTGCAGGCGGTGGTGCTCGCCTACGAGCACGGGCTGGTGCGCCCCGGCGAGTGACCGGTTGAGGTGGTCTCGTCCACCTCCGCCGGGTCCGCCAAAGCCGGTGTCCACCCCCGCCGGGCTCCCCTACCGTGGGTCCCGGTGGTGGTGCCGTGTCCGGATCCGAACACCTTCAGATCAACCTGCTCGGTGAGTTGAGCGCGTCCTGGGACGGTGCCCCGCTCGATCTCGGTGGGCGGCGCCAGCGCGCCGTGCTGGCGGTGCTGCTCCTCGCGCGCGGGGACGTCGTACCTGCCGAGCGGCTGGTCGACGCGGTCTGGGGCGACGGCGCCTCGGACAGCTCGGTGGGCGCGCTGCAGTCCTACGTGTCGCACCTGCGTCGCAGCCTGCAACCGCACACCCCCGCCCGGGCCCGCTCGTCGGTGATCGTCCGGGAGGGGCCGGGCTACGCCGTACGGCAACCGCCCGAGTCCGTGGACGCCTGGCGGTTCGAGGCGCTGCTCGCACGTGCCGAGCAGACGCGCGACTCGAACCAACGCGTGGCCGTCCTCACCGAGGCGCTGGGCCTGTGGCGGGGACCCTTCCTGGTCGAGTACGCCGACGAGGAATGGGCGGTCGCCGAGGTCGCCCGCCTCACCGAGCTGCGCAGCGTCGCCCGCGAGCGCCTGCTCGCGGCGCGGCTCGACGTCGGCGAGCCCGGGCTGCTGGTCCCCGAGCTCGAGGCGATGGTGGCCGAGGAGCCCCTGCGCGAGGAGCGTTGGCGGTTGCTGGTGCTCGCGCTCTACCGGGCGCAGCGACAGGCGGACGCACTGCGCGAGCTGCGCCGGGCGCGCACGCGGCTGGCCGAGGAGCTCGGCGTCGACCCGGGGCCCGCGCTGCGACAGCTCGAGGCGGAGGTGCTGGCCCAGTCCCCCGCGCTCGATGTCCCGCAGCAACGACGGGCCGACGAGGGCATGCGCCGCGCCACCCAGCCCGGTGGAGACAGCGACTCCCTGATCGAGCGGGAGCACGAGCGCGCCGCCCTGGGCGAGGCCCTGGACAGCGTGGCCGAGGGACGGTCGGGCCTGGTGCTGGTCGAGGGGCCCGTCGGCATCGGCAAGACGTGCCTGTTGCGGGAGGCCGAACGGCTGGCGGCCGACCGGCTCGTCCGGGTGCTCCGAGCACGCGGGAGCGAGCTCGAGCGCGCCTTCGCGTTCGGCGTCGTACGACAGCTGCTCGAGCCCGAGCTGCGCGACCCCGGTCGTCGTACCGAGCTACTGGACGGGCCCGCCGCCGAGGCACGAGAGGTCTTCGACGCGGGCCACTCCCACGACGGCGCCGGTGCCGACGAGGCCGGCGACTTCGCTGCCCTGCACGGACTGCACGGGTTGCTGGTCAACCTCGGCGCGAGCGGACCGCTGCTCCTCGCGGTCGACGACGCGCAGTGGTGCGACCGCGCGTCGCTCCGGTTCCTCGCCTACCTCGTGCGTCGTCTCACCACCGTCCCGGTGCTGCTCGTCGCGACCGTGCGCGCGGAGGGCGCCACCCCGGAGGACGCCGCGTTGCTCGACGAGCTCGCCCTCGAGCCCAACGCCGTGGTCCTCCGACCGGCCCCACTGACGGAGTCCGCCACCGCGGCGCTGGTCGAGCGCCGACTCCGGTCCACGCCGGCGTCCCGGTTCGCCGAGGCGTGCCACCGCACCACCGACGGCAACCCGCTGCTGCTCACGCTGCTGCTGCGTGGCCTGGCGACGGACGGGGTCCGGCCCGACGCAGCCCACGCCGATCGGGTCGTCGCCGTGGGCGGGCGTGCGGTCGCCAGCGCCGTGATGGTGCGCCTGCGTCGGCTCGACGACGACGCCACGGAGGTCGCCCGTGCCGCCGCCGTGCTCGGGGACGGCGCGACCCTGCCGGTGCTCGCCCAGCTCGCCGGCCTCAGCGAGGACCGCGCCGCCGCGGCCCTGTCCGCGCTCACCCGCGCGCACGTGGTGGCCGACCAGCAGCCGCTGGCGTTCGTGCATCCCCTGGTGCGAGAGGCGATCCATCGAGTCACCCCGGCCGCGGAGTGCGGGCTGCTGCACGAACGCGCCGCGGCGACCCTGCGCGCCCACGGGGGCAGCGACGAACAGGTGGCCGCCCACCTGCTGCTCGCGCCCGCCCGACCGGACGACGACACCATGGCGCTGCTGCGACGGGCCGCGGTCGCGGCCGCCCGCCGTGGGGCCTCGGAGAGCGCGCTGACCTACCTGCGCCGTGCCGTGGCCCAGGCGCCGGGCGGGCGCGTCCCGCCCGACCTCGAGGCCGAGCTGGTCGCGCTCGAGGCGGCGTGCGAGCCCCGCCCCGCGGGCTCAGGTTTTCCTCAAGCCGAGCAGGTCACGATGGCCGCGACCAGGGTCCCGAGCCAGGGACGGAGGCAGCCGTGACCGTGCAACAGCTCCGCGCCGCGGGCCTGCGCGGGCTCTGCGGCGGCGCCGTACACCTGCCCGGCGACGCTGCCTACGACATGGCCCGGGCGCCGTGGAACCTCCGGGTCGACGAGTACCCCGCTGCCGTCGCCTACCCCGCGTTCCCCGACGAGGTGGCCGAGGTGGTCCGCGCCGCGGCGGACGCCGGCCTCGCCGTCGCCGCCCAGGGCACCGGCCACGGGGCGCCGGCGCTCGAGGGCCGCCTTGCCGAGGCGGTGCTGCTCCGCACTGCGGCGATGAACGAGATGCACGTCGACCCCGAGCGCCGCGTCGCCCGGGTCGGTGCCGGCGTGCTGTGGGGTGACCTCGCGGACGCGGCCGGTGAGCTCAGCCTGGCCGCGCTGCACCCCTCCTCCCCCGACGTCGGCGTGGTCGGCTACTCCATCGGTGGCGGCATCGGGTGGTACGCCCGCCGCCTGGGCCTGCAGTGCAACGCCGTGACCGCGGCGGAGCTGGTGCTCGCCGACGGCACCTTCGTGCGCGCCTCCGCCACGGAGGAGCACGAGCTCTTCTGGGCCATCCGTGGCGGCGGTACGCCGCTGGGCGTGGTGTGCGCCCTCGAGTTCCGACTGCATCCCATCGAGACGGTGTTCGCCGGACTCCTCGCCTGGGACTGGACGGCGACCGAGCAGGTGCTGCCGCGCTGGGTCGAGTGGTGCGCCGGCACGCCCGAGGACGTGACCTCCACGTTCCGGCTGCTCGACGTCCCCGACGAACCGACCGTGCCGGGCGAGCTGCGTGGCCGCCGGCTCGCGGCCGTCGACGCCGCGATGTTGCTCGGCGACGACGAAGCCGGCGGGGTGCTGGCTCCGCTGCGGGCGCTCGCGCCCGACGTGGACACCTTCGCCCGGATCCCGGCGTCGTCGGTGGCGCGGATGCACCTCGACCCGGAGGGGCCCGTCCCCGCCTACGCGAGCAGCCACCTGGTCTCCGGCCTCCCCGACGCCGCGATCGAGGCGATCCTCGCTGCCGCCGGACCCGACTCGGGCAGCAGCCTGGCGCTGGCCGAGCTGCGCCAGCTCGGCGGCGCGCTCTCCCGGCCCGATCCCGACGGCGGCATCCTCACCTCGCTCGACGGCGCGTTCCTCGCCCTGGGCGTGGGTATGGACGACGACCCCTCCGCCCTGGACCGGGAGCGCGAGGACGCCGCGCGCTTCCTCGCGGCGGTCGAGCCGTGGGCCACCGGCCGCACCTACCTGCCGATGCTCGACGAGGTCGACACCCGCAAGGCCTTCTCACCCGAGACCCATGCACGGCTCTCCGCGATCCGGCGCGCCGTCGACCCCGACGGCCTGTTCATGGCCCCGCGCAGCGTGACGGAGACGGACCCGAACGCGACTTGAGCCGTCGCTCAAGTCGCTCTCAACTCCCCGTCAAGGACCTCCCGGCACCGTCCTCCCGTCACCGCAACGAGGCGAGGACATGACCAGGAGAAGACCATGACCTTCACGCACCACCCGACGACCGTGCCGGCCGAGCGGTACGACGAGCTCCGTCGTGCGCTCACCGGGACGGTCCACACTCCCGAGGACCCGGAGTACGCCGAGCGCTCCACTCCCTGGCTCCTCTCCGTCCCGATGCGGCCGGCGGCCGTCGTCGCCGTGCGCACCGCCGAGGACGTCAGGGCCACCGTCCGGTTCGCCCGTGAGCACGGCTTCACCGTCGGGGTGCAGGCCACCGGGCACGGGGCGGAGTCCGCACTCGCCGGCCACCTGCTGGTCGTCACCGCCGGGCTCGACGAGGTCACCGTCCACCCCGAGGGCTGGGCCCGGGTCGGCGCCGGAGTCAAGTGGCTGCGCGTCATCGAGGCGGCCGCGCCGTACGGCCTGGCGCCGTTGAACGGATCGACCAGCGACGTCGGTGTCGTCGGCTACACCACGGGCGGCGGCGTCGGACCGCTGAGCCGCACCTTCGGGCTGGCGGCCGACCGGGTTCGGGCGTTCGAGGTGGTCACCGGCGACGGCGAACTGCGCCGGGTGACGCCGACCGAGCACCCCGACCTGTTCTTCGCGCTGCGCGGGGGCAAGGGCGCCGCCGGCATCGTCACCGCCGTGGAGTTCGACCTCGTCCACCTGCCGACGTTCTACGGCGGCGCGGTCTACTTCGACTCCCACGACGCCGCCCGCGTGATCGAGCGGTGGCGCCACTGGTCCCCCGCCCTGCCGGAGCAGGGCACCACGTCGTTCGCGATCTTCCAGCTCCCGAAGATGCCCGAAGTCCCGCCGCAGCTGGCCGGCCGGATGACGCTGAGCGTTCGGTTCGCGTGGACCGGGGACGCCGAGGAGGGACAGCGGCTGCTCGACGAGATCCGCGCGGTGGCGCCGGTGATCCTCGACGACGCGGCGGTGAAGCCCTACACGGCAATCGACTCGGTGCACAACGACCCGGTCGACCCGATGCCCGTCGTGGACCCGGCCATCCTGCTCGACGACTTCACCGCGGAGACCGCCGAGCGCCTGCTGGCCCGGGCCGGGCACGGCTCCGGCTCACCCCAGATCCTCGTCGAGCTGCGGGCGCTGGGCGGCGCCTACGCCCGCGAGGGCGAGCACCCGAGCGCGTTCCGCCACCGGGCCGCCCGGTTCAGCCTGCTGGCCGTCGGGATGGCGGACTCGCCCGCGATGGAGCACGCGCAGCAGATGTTCGCCGACCTGGCCGAGTGGGACACCGGTGGGATCTGGCCCAACTTCGGGCCGGCCCACGACGAGGCGACCGCCCGGCGGGCCTACGACGAGGAGACGCTGGAGCGCCTCGCGGAGATCGTCGACCGCTACGACCCGGACGGCGTCCTGCAGATCGGTGGCTACACCCGCACGACCCGGCCGAGTGCCGAGGCGGCGTGAGCGGCTGAGCAGCTCACCCCGCACCGGGGCCCGCACTCTCGAGGTGTGCTGGCCCCGGTGTGTTCGGCAGGTGGGGCTAGTCCGGGGCCAGGAACGACGCTGCCGCGAGTCTTGCCACCCACTCGGCGTACTCCTCGACCGTCCAGCCGTCCCCGAGAACGAGCCGCCGGTAGCCCAACGGGTCCATCAGCAGGGCGGCCATGGCCGCGGCCCGCTCCACGGTCAGGCCGGCGCGGACCGCACCCAGACCGTGCAGCCGCTCGACGAAGCCCCGCGCCCCACCGAGCCGGTTGCGCTCGGAGACTTCATTCAGGCGCGCCGCCTCCTCGTCGACGTCGGCAGCCGCCGTGAGCACCGGGTGGAGCAGGGCCAGGCGGCCGGCGATGTCGGTGATCATTCGCGCCCACAGCACCACGGCCCGGTGTGGGTTGGTCTCCGCGAACAGCTCGCGGACCACCGGGCGCTCGGCGAGGGCCACGGGTTCGTCGTCCCCCACCAGCGCCCAGTCGACGGCCAGCTCGAGCAGTCCGACCTTGCCCCCGACCGAGCTGAACACGGTCTTGCGGCTCACCCCGGCACGCTCGGCGATCGCGTCCACGGTGGTGCCCGCGAAGCCACGCGCGACGAAGAGCGCCGAGCCCGCCTCGACGATCGCCCGCCGGGTGGCGCGGGCCCGCTCGGCACGGACCTCGGATCGGTACGGACGTCTCCCCTCGACCACCTTGACAACCTCTCGACTTTGGAGTGACTCTCAGTGTAGTGAATTATCTGGACCGCACGGAGGCTGCCATGCGTGTCGTGGTCATCGGTTCCGGACCGGCCGGGCTCATCGCCGGGCGCCACCCTTGCTCGACGGGGACACCGGGTCGTCTCGGTCGACCGTGACGCCGGTCCCGGTCCGGGCGGATGGCGCCGTCGGGGCGTCATGCAGTTCGCCCACGCGCACGCCTTCCGGCCCCAGGTGGCCAGCCTCGTGATCGAGCAGTGGCCCGAGGCGTACGACGCGTGGGTCTCCCGAGGCGCCACACCGCTCGACCCGCCACCCGAGGACCCGACCATGCGTGCGGTGCTGTCCCGGCGCGAGACCCTCGAGCGCGCGCTACGAGAGGCCGCGCTCGGCCAGACCGGGCTCGAGCTGCGCACCGGGCACGTCGACCGGCTGCTGCTCGAGAGGCGTCGGGCCCGTGGCGTGGTCGTGGACGGCGCGGCCCTCGACGCCGACCTCGTCGTGGATGCCTCCGGTCGCGCGGGCAGGGTGGCGCGCGCGAGCGGGGTC
>DASSLA010000053.1:0-22330 GCA_035689885.1 Marmoricola sp.
GGCGAGCCGCTCGGGTTGGCTGAGCAGCGACTTGGCATTGGTGCAGTCGCGTCGGTGCACCGAGATGCCGTCGCCGCGGGTGACGAAGCCGAGGATCTCGTCGCCGGGCACAGGGGTGCAGCACCTCGCCAGCTTGACCAGTACGTCGGAGGTGCCGACGACCTCGACACCGGCGTCCTGGCGCGTCGCCGAACGACGCGGTCGGGTGATCGTGACTGCCTCGGCGAGGTCCTCCTCTGCTCCCGCGTCGCCGCCGGAGACCTCGATGACCTTGCGGACCACGGTCTGCGCACCCAGGTTGCCCTCGCCCACGGCCGCGTAGAGGGCGGACACGTCGGCGTGGCGCAGCTCGGCCGCGACCTGGGTCAGCGACTCGTGGGTCATCACGCGCTTGAGCGGCAGCCCCTCCTTGCGCAGCAGGCGGGCGATCTGCTCCTTGCCCTGCTCGATCGCCTCCTCGCGGCGCTCCTTGGTGAACCACTGCCGGATCTTGCTGCGCGCCCGCGGTGACCTGACGAACTCCAGCCAGTCGCGGGAAGGCCCGGCGTTCGGGGACTTGGAGGTGAACACCTCCACCACGTCGCCGTGCTCGAGGGTCGACTCGAGCGGGACCAGCCGGCCGTTGACGCGGGCCCCGATCGTGGAGTGACCGACCTCGGTGTGGATCGCGTAGGCGAAGTCGACCGGCGTGGAGCCCACCGGCAGCCCGATCACGTCGCCCCGTGGGGTGAACACGAAGACCTCGGCGCTGTTGATCTCGAAGCGCAGCGAGTCGAGGAACTCCCCCGGGTCCTCGACCTCGTTCTGCCAGTCGAGGAGCTGTCGCAGCCACTGCATGTCGGAGTCGGCGGCGCTGCGGTCGGTGTCGACGCCCGCGCGCACGTTCTCCTTGTACTTCCAGTGGGCCGCGACGCCGTACTCGGCGCGACGGTGCATGCCGATCGTGCGGATCTGCATCTCCACGGGCTTGCCCTGCGGACCGATCACCGTGGTGTGCAGCGACTGGTACATGTTGAACTTCGGCATCGCCACGTAGTCCTTGAACCGGCCGGGCAGTGGGTTCCAGCGGTTGTGCAGCACGCCGAGCACGCCGTAGCACTCGGGGTCGGTGTCGACCAGGATGCGGATGCCGACGAGGTCGTAGATGTCGGTGAACTCGCGGCCGCCGTGGATCATCTTCTGGTAGATCGAGTAGTAGTGCTTGGGTCGGCCGGTCACGCGGGCCTTGATCTTGGCCGCGGCCAGGTCGGCCTCGACCTGCTCGATCACCTCGCGCATGAACTGGTCGCGCGAGGGCGCCCGCTCGGCCACGAGCCGGACGATCTCGTCGTAGATCTTGGGGTGCATCGTCGCGAACGCGAGGTCCTCGAGCTCCCACTTCAGGGTGTTCATGCCCAGGCGGTGGGCGAGCGGCGCGTAGATCTCGAGGGTCTCGCGCGACTTGCGCTCCTGGGTCTCCTGCTTGACGTAACGGAGCGTGCGCATGTTGTGCAGCCGGTCGGCGAGCTTGATGACGAGGACCCGGATGTCCTTGCTCATCGCGACGATCATCTTGCGGATCGTCTCGGCCTGCGCCGAGTCGCCGTACTTGACCTTGTCGAGCTTCGTGACGCCGTCGACCAGCAGCGCTACCTCGTCGCCGAAGTCGCGGCGCAGCTGGTCGAGGGTGTACGACGTGTCCTCGACCGTGTCGTGCAGCAGCGCGGCGACCAGCGTCGGCTCGGTCATGCCGATGTCCGCGAGGATGGTGGTCACCGCGAGGGGGTGGGTGATGTACGGGTCGCCGGACTTGCGGACCTGACCGCTGTGGTGCTTCTCGGCCACCTCGTAGGCACGCTCCAGCAGCGCCAGGTCAGCCTTCGGGTGGTTGGCACGGACGGTCCGGAACAGCGGGTCGAGCACCGGGTTGCCGGTCTGCTTGCTCGTGCCGATGCGGGCCAGGCGCGCGCGGACCCCTCGCCCGGTGAGGGCAGAACCGCGCTCGGGCGCGGCGGTGTCCGTGCCCGTCTCCGGGTCGGTCACCACCCGGTCCTCGGCCATCCTGACTCCCATCAACGGAGGCTGGACACACCCCGCACGATCAAGTCTATGTGGGCGCCGCAGCGCCCGAGTCGGAAGCGGGAGGTCAGGAGACCGCGTGCAGGACGGTGAGCGGCCGGTCGCCGAGCGCCTTCCTGCCGTCCAGGAAGGCGAGCTCCAACAACATGGCCACCCCGTGCACCCGGCCGCCGGACTGCTCGACCAGCTCGACCGTGGCCCGGGCGGTGCCTCCGGTCGCGAGCACGTCGTCGACCATCAGCACGCGGTCCCCCGGCGCCAGCGCGTCGACGTGCATCTCCAGCTGCTCCTCGCCGTACTCCAGCGCATAGCTGACGCCACGGGTGAGCCACGGCAGCTTGCCGGGCTTGCGCACCGGTACGAACCCGACGCCCAGGGAGAGCGCGACCGGCGCGGCCAGGATGAAACCGCGCGCCTCCATGCCGACCACCTTGTCGACGACCACGTCGCCGTCCGAGTCGCGGCCAGCCGCCGCCAGCGCCTCCACGACCGCGGTGAAGCAGGTGTGGTCGTCGAGCAGCGGGGTGATGTCCTTGAACAGCACGCCCGGCTTGGGGAAGTCCGGCACGTCCCGGACACGCTCGCCGATCAGCCGGTCGAGCGCCCCTGCGTCCATCGGGCTCACTTGCCGCGCTTGGACCGCGGCTGCCGCGTGGGCTGCACCCGGTGCGACGACCCCGAGTCACTCGTCGGACGCTTCGTCGACGGCACCACCCGCCCGGACCCGGACGCCTCGGGGCGGCGTGACGGTCCACCCGGGGTCTCGGCCGGCACCGGCTCGTCGTAGTCCGCGACCGGCTCGTCCTGGAGTGGGGCACCGGCGGGCATGTCGTCGGCGTAGGTCGGCACGTTCGCGTAGGGATCCACGTGACGCCTGGCCCGTGCCTTCGCGCGCCGGTCGGACTCGGTGATCTCCCGCTCGCCCTGCTTGAGGTGCACGGCCAGCGGCGTGGCGATGAAGATCGATGAGTAGGCACCGGCGGCCATGCCGACGAACAGCGACAGCGCGAGATCCTTCAGCGAGCCGGTGCCGAGCGACGCCACGCCGATGTAGAGGATGGCGGCGACCGGCAGCAGGGCCACGATCGAGGTGTTGATGGAGCGCACCAGGGTCTGGTTGACCGCCAGGTTCGCCAGCTCGGCGTACGTCTTGTTGCCGGTCCGCAGGCTGCGGGTGTTCTCCCTGACCTTGTCGAAGACCACGACGGTGTCGTAGAGCGAGAAGCCCAGGATGGTCAGCACGCCGGTCACGGTCGCGGGGGTCACCTCGAAGCCGGAGATCGCGTAGACGCCCACGGTGATGATGACGTCGTGGGCCAGCGCCACCATGGCGCCGACGGACATCTTCCACTCCCGGAAGTACGCCCAGATGAACAGCACGACCAGCACCAGGAAGACCACGAGCCCGGTGATCGCGCGCTGGGCCACCTGGGCACCCCAGCTCGCGCCCACCTCCTGGGTGGAGACGTCGTCCTGGGGGTCGACGCCCACGCTCTCGGCGATCACGTCGCGGATCTCGGCGGCCTCGGCGGTAGTGAGCTCCTCGGTCTGGATCCGGATCGAGGAGGTGCCGGAGGTGTTCACGATCGGCGAGGAGGCGTTGTCGATGCCGGTGCCGGCGACCGCTTCCCGAAGCTCGTCGGCGGTGTCCTGGTTGACCTGGTTCGCGGGGAGGCTGACGCCGTACTCGACGCCGCCCTCGAACTCGATGCCGAAGTTGAGGCCCTTCACCAGCAGACCTGTGAGGGCCACGCCGATGACGACGGCGGAGATGCCGTACCAGAGCCACTTGCGTCCGACGAAGTCGATCGAGACGTCGCCCTCGTACAGGGCGTTGCCCAGCCTGCTCATCTTGCCCATCAGACCCTCCCTCCCACGAGGCGTGCTTCGCTCGGCAGCTCGTCGATACCGAGGGTCTCGGCGGACAGCCCGGAGAACCGGTTGCCGCTGTTGAAGAACTTGAACCGCGCCAGCCAGGTGACCATCGGCTTGGTGAAGAAGAAGAACACGATGACGTCGATGATGGTGCTGATGCCGAGCATGAACGCGAAGCCGCGCACCACGCCGATGGCGAAGATGTATAGCACCACCGCGGCGAGCAGCGAGACCGCGTCGGCCGCCAGACAGGTGTTGCGTGCCTTGGCCCAGCCGGTCTCGACGGCGACGCGCATGGACCTGCCGTCGCGCATCTCGTCACGTATGCGTTCGAAGTAGACGATGAACGAGTCGGCGGTGATGCCGACACCCACGATGAGTCCGGCGATGCCGGGCAGCGTCAGGGCCAGCCCCGCGGCTGTCGCCAGGACCAGCACCACCGCGTAGGTGATGATCGCCGCCACGAACAACGACGCCACCACCACGATGCCGAGCCCGCGGTAGTAGAACAGGCAGTAGATCATCACGATCGCCAGCCCGATGGCGCCGGCGAGGATGCCCGCCGAGAGCTGGCTGCCCGCCAGCGAGGGACCGATCGTCTCCACGGTGGGCTTGGCGAACTTGATCGGCAGCGCGCCGTACTTCAGCGAGTTGGCCAGGGAGCTGGCCTCGGACTCGGTGAAGTCACCGGTGATCTGGGCGTTGCCGTCGAGGATCGGCTCGTTGACGCCGGCGTAGGAGATGACCTGGCCGTCGAGCACGATGGCGAAGGTGCCGCCGTTGCGGTTCAGCGCCGTCGTGGTGTCACCGAAGACCTGGCGGGCCGAGCTCTTGAAGTTGAGGTTGACCGCCCAGCCGACGCCGCCCTGCGGGGTGCCGTACGACGCGGAGCTCAGCTCGGTGCCCTCGATCAGCGACTTGGACAGCAGGAACTTCAGGCCGTCCTCGTTGCAGGCGATGATCGGCTCGTCGGGGTTGTCGGCGACCGGCGCCGCACCCTCCTCGGGACACTCGAACTGCGCGAGCTTCTGCAGCCACTCGACGCCGGGGTTCTGCGACCAGGCCAGCGGGTCGTCGACGGAGGCACCCTGCTGCGTCACCTGGGGCTGGTCGGCGGGCGCGCTGGGCTGCGCCGGCTGGCTCGGAGTCGGGGCCGGAGTCGGGGCCGGGGTCGGCGAAGGGTCCGCGAACGGAGCGGGGCGCGGGTTGGGCGAGGCCGTCTCCGAGGGCTGCTGGCCGTTGCGGGCCTTCGGGGTCGGCGTGCCGCTGGGGCTTCCGCTGGGGCTCGCGTCCGGGGAGGCGGACTCGCTGGCCGCGGGCGTGCCCGGCTGGGGCGACCCGGCGACCAGGCGGAACCGGAGCTGGGCGGTGCGCTTGACCGCGTCGACGAGGTCGGCGCGGTTCTCCCCGGGGATCTCCACGACGATGTTGCGGTCGCCCTGGGTGGTCACCTCCGCCTCACTGACGCCGGTGCCGTTGACGCGCTGGTCGACGATGCCCGCCGCCTCGCGCATCTTCTCCGGGGTGATCGACTCGCCGCCGGAGTCGACGGCGGTCAGGGTGATGCGGGTGCCGCCCTCGAGGTCGAGGCCGAGCCGGGGCTTCCAGGTGCCGCCGATGGCAGCGAGCCCGTAGAGCACCGCGATGCAGAGCCCGAATACGATCAGCGTCCGCCCCGGCCGGGGCGCGTTCTTCGGCACGTGTGCTGGTCTCCTCAGTCCTCGGTCCGGGCGTCACCCTGGGGGCGAGCGTCGGGCTCGTCGTCGCTGGTCGCCGGGTCCCTCACCGGGTCGTCCGCAGGTGCCTGCGGACGGCTCTCGAGCTCGTCGGCCCGGCGTACGACGACCTGGCGGGCAACCGTGATCACCGTGCCGGGGGCGATCTCGAGATCGACCTTCCCGTCGTGCAACGCACGAACGGTCCCGAAGATCCCCGCAGACAGCACCACCTGGTGGCCGACCTCGAGCTCCTGCTGGAGCCGGGCCACCTTCTTCTGCTGGTTGCGGGCGGGGCGCATCACGATCGCCCAGAAGGCGAGCATCGCCACGAGGATCACGAGCAGCTGCGCAGAGGCAGGCACGTCACAGACTCCAATACGAGGGGAACAGGGTCTCCAGGGGCGCGCGGACCCCTGCGAGATGTTCAGGCAGGGTCCAGAACGGCACCGAAGTGGAAGTGTAACCGCCCGGAGCGGTTCAGTCCGGCTCTGCCTCGAACAGGGTGGCGTCGGGTGCCGTTGAGCCGGCGGGCGGGGCGAGTCCGAGGTGTCTCCAGGCGGCCGGGGTGGCCACGCGACCACGCGGCGTGCGGGCGAGCATCCCCTTGCGGACCAGGAAGGGCTCGGCCACCTCCTCGACGGTCTCGCGCTCCTCCCCCACCGCGACCGCGAGAGTGCTCGCCCCCACCGGTCCGCCGCCGAAGCGACGGCACAGCACGTCCAGGACCGCCCGGTCGAGGCGGTCCAGACCGGACTCGTCCACCTCGAAGAGGTCAAGGGCCGCCCGGGCCAGGTCGCGGGTGACCACGCCGTCGGCGCGCACCTGGGCGAAGTCGCGCACCCGGCGCAGCAGCCGGTTGGCGATGCGGGGCGTGCCCCGGGAGCGCAGCGAGATCTCCGCGGCCCCGTCGTCACGCAGCTCGACGTCGAGCAGCCCCGCAGACCGTCGCACGATGCGCTCGAGGTCGGCGGGCTCGTAGAACTCGAGGTGGGCGGTGAATCCGAACCGGTCGCGCAGCGGCCCCGGTAGCAGTCCAGCACGGGTCGTCGCGCCGACCATCGTGAACGGCGGGATCTCCAACGGGATGGCGGTCGCGCCGGGCCCCTTGCCGATGACCACGTCGACGCGGAAGTCCTCCATCGCCATGTAGAGCATCTCCTCCGCCGGGCGCGACATCCGGTGGATCTCGTCGACGAAGAGGACGTCCCCCTCGTTGAGGCCGGAGAGGATGGCGGCCAGGTCGCCGGCGTGGGTGATCGCTGGTCCGCTGGTCAGGCGCAGCGGCGCGCTCATCTCCGAGGCGATGATCATCGCGAGAGTCGTCTTGCCCAGGCCGGGAGGACCGCTCAGCAGCACGTGGTCGGGCACCCGCTGGCGGCCACGGGCGGCCTCGAGGAGCAGTGACAGCTGCTCGCGGACGCGGTCCTGGCCGACCACCTCGTCGAGGGTGCGGGGCCGCAGGGCTGCCTCGACCGCGCGCTCGTCGCCGTCGGCGTCGGCGTCGGTCAGCGGCCGCTCGGCGAGATGGGCCAGCTCGGCGGCCTCGAGGTCGGACTCGTGCATCCGCTCAGGCCTTGCTCAGGGTGCGGAGCGCCGCGCGGAGCAGGGCCGCGACGTCGGGGGTGGTCATCTGCTCGGCCTCGGGGGTCACCTCGGCGACGGCACGGTCGGCCTCCTTCGCCGACCAGCCGAGGCCGACCAGCCCGGCCTGCACCTGCGACTGCCACTCCCCCGGCGACGTGGCGCCCCGGGTCCGGGTGGCCTCTTGCTGGCCGGGCGGGCCGATCCGGTCGCGCAGCTCGAGGATGATCCGCTGCGCCCCCTTCTGGCCGATGCCGGGGACGGTGGTGAGCGTCTTGACGTCGTCGCTGCTGACCGCGCGGCGCAGCGTCTCGGGCCGGTGTACGGCGAGCATCGCCTGCGCCAGCTTGGGACCCACGCCGCTGGCGGTCTGGACGAGCTCGAACATCTGCCGCTCGTCCTCGTCGGCGAAGCCGAACAGGGTCAGCGAGTCCTCGCGCACCACCATGCTCGTCGGCAGCGTCGCCTCCGCGCCGACCCGCAACGCGGCCAAGGTGTCGGGGGTGCACTGCACCTCGATCCCGATGCCGCCGACCTCGACGACTGCCGAGGTGAGGCCCACGGCCGCCACCCGGCCACGCACGAACGCGATCACGCCCTGGTTCCCCTTCCCTGCTGTGCGGCCACGGCCGCCTCGAGTCGACTGGCGGTGCCGCCGCGCCAGATGTGACAGATCGCCAGTGCCAGCGAGTCGGCGGCGTCCGCCGGCCGGGGCACCTCGGCCAGCCGCAGCAGGCGGGTGACCATGGCCCCCACCTGTGCCTTGTCGGCGCGTCCGGAGCCGGTCACCGCCGCCTTCACCTCGCTGGGGGTGTGCAGTGCGACCGGCAGCCCGCGACGCGCCGCGACCAGCAGCGCGATCCCGCTCGCCTGGGCGGTGCCCATCACCGTCCGCACGTTGTGCTGGCTGAAGACCCGCTCCACGGCGACCGCGTCGGGGCGGGTGGCGTCGAGCCACTCCTCGAGCCCCACCTCGATGAGTCGGAGCCGCTCGGCGATCGGGACGTCTGCGCCGGTGCGGACCACCCCGACGTCGACCAGGCTCAGCGGCCGGCCGACGGAGCCGTCGACCACGCCCACCCCGCACCGGGTGAGGCCGGGGTCGATGCCGAGCACGCGCATGGGGGGCTCCTGGGTCGCCGGGACTGCCGGACCTCGTCCGAACACCTGTTCGCACCACGCTAAGCCGCGCAGCGGCGCTGGGCGCGGCACGACACGCGCCCCGGGTTCGGCCTCAGGCGTCCAGCGCCGCCAGGACCTCGTCGGAGACGTCGAAGTTGGCGTAGACGTTCTGCACGTCGTCGAGGTCCTCCAGCGCCTCCACGAGTCGGAAGACCTTGCCCGCCGCACTCTCGTCGAGCTCCACCTGCATGCTCGGCAGGAAGGACGCCTCCGCCGAGTCGTAGTCCAGCCCCTGCGCCTGCAGCGCCGTACGCACCTCGACCAGGTCGGTGGCCTCGCTGACCACCTCGATGGACTCGCCGAGGTCGTTGACCTCCTCGGCCCCGGCCTCGAGGGTCGCCTCCAGCACGTCGTCCTCGGTGACCTCGCGGGTCTCCTGGGACTTCGGCACGATGACGACGCCCTTGCGGTTGAACATGTAGGACACCGAGCCCGGGTCGGCCAGCGACCCGCCGTTGCGGGTCATCGCGGTGCGGACCTCCATCGCGGCCCGGTTCCTGTTGTCGGTGAGGCACTCGATGAGGAAGGCCACACCGTTGGGGCCGTAGCCCTCGTACATGATCGTGCTGTAGTCGGCGCCGCCCGCCTCGGCCCCGGAGCCGCGCTTGACCGCTCGGTCGATGTTGTCGTTGGGGACCGAGGACTTCTTGGCCTTCTGGATCGCGTCGTACAGCGTCGGGTTGCCGGCCGGGTCACCGCCGCCCATCCGGGCCGCGACCTCGATGTTCTTGATCAGCTTGGCGAACATCTTGCCGCGGCGGGCGTCGATCACGGCCTTCTTGTGCTTGGTCGTCGCCCACTTGGAGTGGCCAGACATCAGCGGTTCCTTCCCTAGCTGCCGGTGGTCGATCCGTTCGAGACCAGGTCTCGGAAGAGACGGTGGATGCGGACGTCGCTGCCCACCTCGGGGTGGAAGGACGTCGCCATCGTCCGGCCCTGCCGGACCGCGACGATCCTACCCACGGCCGGACCGGCCCCCACCCGAGCGAGCACCTCGACCCCGGGACCGGTCTCCTCCACCCAGGGGGCCCGGATGAACACCCCGTGCACCGGCTCGTCGAGCCCAGCGAAGTCGACGTCGCCCTCGAAGGAGTCGACCTGGCGACCGAAGGCGTTGCGCCGCACCGTGATGTCGAGCCCGCCGAAGGTCTCCTGGCCCGGGATGCCGTCCTCCACCCGCTCGGCGAGCAGGATCATCCCGGCGCAGGTGCCGAGGGCCGGCATCCCCCCGGCCAGCCGCTTGCGCAGCGGGTCGAGCAGCCCGAAGGTGCGGGCCAGCTTGGCGATGGTGGTGGACTCACCGCCCGGGATGACCAACCCGTCGCTGGCCTCGAGCTCGACGGGCCGGCGTACGGCGATCGCCTCGACGTCGAGCGAGCGCAGGGCAGCGAGGTGCTCGCGCACGTCGCCCTGCAGGGCGAGCACGCCGATGGTCGGGCGCGGCACTACCAGCCGCGCTCGGCCAGCCGGTGCGGCTGCGGGATCTCGTCGACGTTGATCCCGACCATCGCCTCGCCCAGGCCGCGCGAGACCTTGGCCACCACCTCGGGGTCGTCGTGGAACGTCGTCGCCTCGACGATCGCCCGGGCCCGCTCGGCGGGGTTGCCCGCCTTGAAGATGCCCGAGCCGACGAACACGCCCTCGGCGCCGAGCTGCATCATCATCGCGGCGTCCGCGGGGGTGGCGATGCCGCCGGCGGTGAACAGCACGACCGGCAGCTTGCCGGTGGTAGCCACCTCCTTGACCAGGTCGTAGGGAGCCTGGAGCTCCTTGGCGGCGACGTAGAGCTCGTCCTCGGGAAGGGCGGCCAGTCGGCGGATCTCGCGACGGATGGCGCGCATGTGGGTCACCGCGTTGGACACGTCGCCGGTGCCGGCCTCGCCCTTGGAGCGGATCATCGCGGCGCCCTCGGTGATGCGGCGCAGCGCCTCGCCGAGGTTCGTGGCACCGCACACGAACGGGACCGTGAAGGCCCACTTGTCGATGTGGTTGGCGTAGTCGGCCGGGGTGAGCACCTCGGACTCGTCGATGTAGTCGACCCCCAGGCTCTGCAGCACCTGCGCCTCGGCGAAGTGGCCGATGCGGGCCTTGGCCATCACCGGGATCGAGACGGCCTCGATGATGCCGTCGATCATGTCGGGGTCGCTCATCCGGGACACGCCGCCCTGGGCGCGGATGTCGGCGGGCACGCGCTCCAGCGCCATCACGGCCACGGCGCCGGCGTCCTCGGCGATCTTGGCCTGGTCGGGGGTGACGACATCCATGATCACGCCACCCTTGAGCATCTCGGCCATCCCGCGCTTGACGCGCGAGGTGCCGGTGGTGGGGGTGGGGTCAGGGACGTGGGCGTCGGTCATGACTGAATCGTACGGCGGCGACGCCGCCGTTCAGGAACCGGATCAGGCGAGGTCGCCGGTGGCCGGGTCCGAGCTCTGTCGATCGACGGCCAGGGCCTGGCGACGCACCTTCCAGATCCGCAGCACCACCGTCTGGGTGTTGGCCGCGGCGAGGACCCAGAGGGTGACCTCCATCAGGATCGGCAGGTCGAGCAGGGCGCCGAGGCCGGTCATCACCAGGATGGCCACCAGCCGGTCGGCCCGCTCCGCCAGCCCGCCCTTGGCGTCCATGCCGAGCGACTCCGCCCGGGCCCGGGCGTACGACGTGACGGCACCCATCACCAGGCAGTAGAGGCTCAGGCAGAGGTAGAGGTAGCTGTCCCCGGGGCCGGCGAAGTAGAGCACGAGCCCGCCGAACACCGCGGCGTCGCCGAGGCGGTCGAGGGTGGAGTCGAAGAACGCACCGAACACCGACGTGCGCCCCAGCTTGCGGGCCATGGCGCCGTCGATCAGGTCACTGAACACGAAGGCGGTGATGACCAGCACGCCGGTCAGGAGCATGCCCTGGGGGAAGAACACCAGGGCACCCGCGCTGACACCGAGGGTGCCGACCAAGGTGATGACGTCCGGGCTGATCCCGAGCCTGATGAACAGGTCGACGAACGGGGCAAGGACGACGCCCTGCCAGAACTGCTTGAACCTGTCCAGCATGGGCGGAGGTTAGCGCCCGCAGCGTAGGGTGGGGCCACGAGGCCACTCAGGCCTCCCATCTAAGGACTCCCCATGAGCGACAAGTCGCCTCGACAGAGCATGTCCAAGAAGTCCGGCAAGTCGCTGAAGGAGAAGCGCGCCGCGAAGCGCGACAAGGCCCACGAGACCACCTTGGCGGAGAAGCTCGACGCGAAGAAGAAGTGACCGCCCCCAGCCTGGGTGTGGTCGGCTCGTCGGCGAAGGAGAACGAGCACCGGCTGCCGTTGCACCCGGACCACTTCGCACGGGTTCCGGAGGAGCTCGCGTCGCGGATCACCCTGGAGCACGGGTACGCCGCCCGCTTCGGCCGGACCGACGACGACCTCGCGCCGTACGTCGCCGGCTTCGCCTCGCGTGACGACGTCATCACCGGCTCCGACGTGGTCCTGTTGCCGAAGCCGCAGCACGAGGACGTCGAGAAGATGCACGACGGGCAGGTCCTCTGGGGCTGGCCCCACTGCGTCCAGGACCCGGTGATCACCCAGCTCGCGATCGACCGCCGGCTCACCCTGATCGCCTTCGAGGCGATGAACCACTGGAGCACGGACCAGGCGGTCGGCCTCCACGTGTTCCACAAGAACAACGAACTGGCGGGCTACTGCTCGGTGCTGCATGCCCTGCAGCTGAGCGGCACCACGGGTGACTACGGGCGTCGCCTGAAGGCCGCCGTGATCGGGTTCGGCGCGACCGCACGCGGCGCCGTCACTGCACTCAACGCACACGGCGTGCACGACGTGCGGGTGCTCACCAACCGCGGCGTCGCAGCGGTCGGCTCACCCATCCACTCGGTCCGGATCACCCAGTTCGACCATGATCGCGAGCCCCCGCACGCCAGCCACGCCATCACCGAGTACGGCCGCGTGCCCCTGGCCGGACTGCTCGCCGACGTCGACGTCGTCGTCAACTGCACGTTGCAGGACACCGCGGCGCCGCTGACCTTCCTGACCCTGGCCGACCTCGACCTGTTCCGCGCCGGCAGCCTCGTCGTGGACGTCTCGTGCGACGAGGGGATGGGCTTCGAGTGGGCACGCCCCACGACGTTCGACGAGCCGATGTTCCGCGTCGCCGACCGGGTCGACTACTACGCGGTCGACCACAGCCCCTCCTACCTGTGGAACTCGGCGACCTGGGAGAACAGCGAGGCACTGCTCCCCTTCCTGCCGGTGGTCATGGGAGGCCAGGACCGTTGGGACGAGGTGGAGCCGATCCGGCGCGCCATCGAGATCCTCGACGGACTGGTCGTCAACCCCGCGATCCTCGCGTTCCAGGGTCGGCAGCAGGACTACCCGCACGCGACCGTCGGCTGAGCGCCGGGCTCAGGCGCCCGGTCCGTGCCAGTTCTCGGCGAGCAGGCGCCTCGTGTCCTGCAACAGCTCCGGCAGCGTCTTGGTGCGGGCGATCACCGGCATGAAGTTCTGGTCGCCCAGCCACCGCGGCACGACGTGCTGGTGGAGGTGCGCGGCGATCCCGGCGCCGGCGACGGCACCCTGGTTCATCCCGATGTTGAAGCCCTGGACGTCGGAGACCTGCCGCAGGGTGTGGAGCGCCTGCTTGGTGAGGACGCTCATCTCCGCGGCCTCCTCCGGTGTGGTCTCGGTGTAGTCCGCGATGTGCCGGTAGGGGCAGACCATCAGGTGGCCCGGTGCGTAGGGGTAGAGGTTGAGGACCGCGAACACCAGCTCGCCGCGGCGCACGACGAGCCCGGCCTCGTCGTCGAGCGAGGGGATCCGGCAGAAGGGGCACTCCCCCTCCGAGTCGTCGGTGGGCTTGCTCTCGCCGCGGATGTAGGCCATCCGATGAGGGGTCCAGAGCCGTTCGAGCGCGTCCGGGTGCCCGATGCCGTCCTGCCTCGTGGTCTCGCTCACCCGCTCATTGTCCCTACGACGCTGTCGCGCCGGAGAAGAGGTCCGCCGTCCGCGCGAGCATCGCGCGGAGCTCGGGCGGTTCCACGTGGCCGAACGGTGCGCCGACCTGCGCGAGCACCATCAACGGCCACTCGAGGGAGTCGACGTTCATCTCCAGGACCGATGCCCCGTCCTCCGCGGTGACGGTCCCCCAGTGGCCGACGGCCCGGCGCACCACGTCGGGCTCCACCTCGACGCGCACGCGGACGGCGTACCTCTGCGGCATCGACTGGATCCCGGAGCGCACGAACTCCAGGGCGTCCTCGGCCGGGAGGTCGTGGGGCAGGAACTTCTGCCCGGTCAGCGCCGGACCCGCTGAGATCCGGTCGACCCGGAAGCTGCGCCAGTCGTGCCGGTCGCGGTCGTAGGCGACGAGGTACCAGCGCCGACCCATCGACACCAGCCGGTGGGGCTCCACCCGGCGGTGCGTCGTCTCGCCGTCACGAGCGGTGTAGTCGAAGGTCAGCGCCTCGTCGTCGCGACATCCCTGGGCCAGCACGGTGAGCGTCTCGGCGTCGACCGAGGGGCCGGCGTACAGCGGGGCCGGGACGGTCTGCGAGCGCAGGGCATCCATTCTCCGGCGCAGCCGCGGCGGCATCAGGGCGATCACCTTGGTGAGGGCCTGGACCGAGGTCTCCTCCATGCCGCTCACCGCGCCGGCCGCGGCGGTGCGCAGCCCGACCGCGATGGCGACCGCCTCGTCGTCCTCCAGCAGCAGCGGTGGGAGCGACCCACCCGCACGCAGCTGGTAGCCGCCGGCGACGCCGCGCACAGCGTCCACGGTGTACCCGAGCTCGCGCAGCCGGTCGATGTCACGGCGGAGCGTCCGGGCGCTGACGTCCAGCCGCTCGGCGAGCTCTGCCCCCGGCCAGTAGCGGTGGGTCTGCAGCAGGGAGAGCAGACGCAGCATCCTGGCGCTGGTGTTCATGGCGCTCAGACTAGTTCAGATTGCGGACAGGAACTGACCTGAAGCCTGCCTAGCGTGGCCCCATGAGCGAATCCACCACCCCCTCCGGCCCGGTGATCCGAACCGTCGGACTCACCCGGCACTTCACCCGCAAGCACCAGTCGGTCGAGGCCGTCCGCGGCCTCGACCTGGAGATCCAGCCCGGCGAGCTGGTGGCCTTCCTCGGGCCCAACGGCGCTGGGAAGTCCACCACACTGAGAATGCTGACCACGCTGATCCCGCCCACCGCCGGACGTGCGGAGGTCGCCGGCCACGACGTGCTCACCGAGCGCGCCGCGGTCCGCCGCAGCATCGGGTACGTCGGCCAGGGCAATGCGGCCGGTCACATGCAGCGCGGGCGCGACGAGCTGGTCAGCCAGGCGCGGGCCCACGGCCTGTCCCGGGTCGCGGCCCGTCGGCGTGCGGACGAGCTGCTCGAGGCGTTCGCCCTCACCGAGTTCGCCACCCGGCCGGTCTCCACGCTCTCCGGCGGGCAACGGCGGCGACTGGACGTCGCCATCGGCATGGTCCACTCCCCCCGGCTGATGTTCCTCGACGAGCCGTCGACCGGGCTGGACCCGCAGAACCGCGCGAACCTGCAGCAGGAGATCCGCCGGCTGCACGAGGAGCTCGGGACCACGATCGTGCTCACCACCCACTACCTCGAGGAGGCCGACGCGATCGCCGACCGGGTGATCGTGATCGACCACGGGCGGGCGATCGCCGACGACACCGCGAGCTCGCTGAAGTCGGGGCTCGGCGACATGGTCACGTTGGGCTTCGGCGAGCCCGCCCACGCCGACGTGGCCGAGCAGCGGGTCAGGCAGCGGGTTCCCGGCAATGCCACCGTGGCGCGCTCGGGCGCGGTGGTGCGGGTCCGCACCCCGCACGGCGCCGAGCTCGCGCCACGACTGGTGCACGAGCTCGCCGCGCAGGGCGCTCCCGTGCACCGCCTCGACGTGGTGGGTCCGACCCTCGACGACGTGTTCCTCGAGCTCACCGGCCGCAGTCTGCGCGAGAGCAACGAGACGACCGACGACCAGACCGACTCCGAAGGAGCAGCAGCATGACCACGACGATCGAGACCCCCCACGTGCCGGACCTCGCCGACCTCGCTCACCGTCCGACATCCCCGGAGCGGGCGGCGACCGGGTTCGTGGCCGACACGTGGAACGTGATGGTGCGCGAGCTGAAGCCGGTCTTCCGGGAGCCGGCGTCGGTGCTGTTCGCGATGGTCCAGCCGCTGGTGTTCCTGGCCCTGTTCGCACCCTTGCTGCCCGACGTCGACGGCTCGGCGCTCCAGTGGTTCGTCCCCGGCATCGTCGCGATGACGGCGCTGATGGGTGCCTCGTTCACCGGCGCCAACCTGACCAACGAGATCATGACCGGGTCGCACGAGCGCCTACTGGTCTCCCCGCTGAGCCGCTCCTCGCTCCTGGTCGGTCGGGCCCTCAAGGAGGTCGTGCCGATGCTGATGCAGTCGGCGATCATCCTGCTCGTCGTCACCCCGTTCAGCTTCGACCTGCACCTCCCCGGCGTACTCGTGGGGCTGCTGATGCTCGCGCTGTTCAGCGTGGGGGTGGGCGCGCTCTCGTTCGCGCTGGCGCTGGTGTCCAAGGACCAGGAGTGGCTGTTCTGGACGGTGCAGCAGACCATGATCTTCCCGGTGCTCCTGCTGGCCGGGATGATGCTGCCGATCGGTGAGGACTCCCCCGGCTGGCTGCGGGTGGCCTCGGAGCTGAACCCGCTCACCTACGTGGTCGAGGCCGAGCGGGCGCTGTTCGCCGGCGGCTTCCCGGTCGACACCGTCGCACTCGGGTTCGGGGGCGCCGGCGCGGTGGCCGTGGTCGGCGTGCTCGTCGGCCTGCGGGCGATGAACCGCTCCAGCTGATCCTTGCGGGTTGAGTGCTGAGGTGGCTCCTCCGCCGGAGGGCCTCAGCACTCAACCGGTAGATGTCAGACCTGAGCGCGGCTCGCGATGGCCTCGGCGACGCGGGCGATCGCGTCGTCGAGGGGTACGCCGTTGTCCTGGTGGCCGTCGCGGTAGCGGAAGGACACCGCCCCGGCCTCGACGTCCTTGTCGCCGGCGATCACCATGAACGGCACCTTCTGCAGCTGTGCGTTGCGGATCTTCTTCTGCATCCGGTCGTCGGAGTCGTCGACCTCGACCCGGATCCCCTTGGCCCGCATCCGCTCGGCGACCTGGCGCAGGTAGTCGTTGTGCCGCTCCGCGATCGGGATCCCCTGCACCTGCACCGGGGCCAGCCAGGGCGGGAAGGCGCCGGCGTAGTGCTCCACCAGCACGCCGAGGAACCGCTCGATCGAGCCGAACAGCGCCCGGTGGATCATCACCGGCTGCTGGCGGGTGCCGTCGGAGCCGGTGTACTCGAGCTCGAAGAGCTGCGGCTCGTTGAAGTCGAGCTGGATGGTGGACATCTGCCAGGTGCGGCCGATCGCGTCGCGCGCCTGCACCGAGATCTTGGGCCCGTAGAAGGCAGCCCCACCGGGGTCTGGCACGAGCTCCAGCCCGGACTCGCGGGCCACCTCCTCGAGGGTGCGGGTGGCTTCCTCCCAGGCCTCGTCGGAGCCGACGTACTTCTCCGGGTCCTTGGTGGACAGCTCGAGGTAGAAGTCCTCGAGCCCGTAGTCCTTGAGCAGGTCGAGCACGAAGGTGAGCAGGCTGGCGAGCTCGTCGCGCATCTGCTCCCGGGTGCAGAAGATGTGGGCGTCGTCCTGGGTCATCCCACGCACGCGGGTGAGGCCGTGCACGACGCCGGACTTCTCGTAGCGGTAGACGCTGCCGAACTCGAACAGCCGCAGCGGCAGCTCGCGGTAGGACCTGCCGCGGGAGCGGTAGATCAGGCAGTGGAACGGGCAGTTCATCGGCTTGAGGTAGTAGTCCTGCCCCGGTTTGGTGACATTGCCACGGTCGTCGGCGACCTCGTCGAGGTGCATGGGCGGGTACATGCCGTCGGCGTACCAGTCGAGGTGGCCCGAGGTCTCGAAGAGGTGCTTCTTGGTGATGTGCGGGGTGTAGACGAACTCGTAGCCCGCCTCCTCGTGCCTCCGGCGGGAGTAGTCCTCCATCTGCATCCGCAGCTGACCGCCCTTGGGGTGGAACACCGCGAGCCCCGAGCCGATCTCGTCGGGGAAGCTGAACAGGTCGAGCTCGCGACCGAGCTTGCGGTGGTCACGCCGCTCGGCCTCCTCGATGCGGTGCAGGTGCTGCTCGAGGGCCTCCTTGCTCTCCCACGCGGTGCCGTAGATGCGCTGCAGCTGCTTGTTCTTCTCGTCGCCGCGCCAGTACGCCGCCGCGGTGCGCATCAGCTTGAACGCCGGGATCCGCTTGGTGGTCGGCAGGTGGGGACCGCGACAGAGGTCTTTCCAGGCCACCTCGCCGTGACGGTCGAGGTTGTCGTAGATGGTCAGCTCGCCGGCGCCGACCTCGGCACTGGCGCCCTCGGCCGCCTCGTCGGCCGAGCCCTTCAGACCGATCAGCTCGAGCTTGTAGGGCTCCTCCGCGAGCTCCTCACGCGCCGCGTCGTCACTGACCGGGCGGCGGGAGAACTTCTGGTTCTCCTTGATGATCTTGCGCATCCGCGACTCGATCTTCTCGAGGTCCCCGGGGTGGAACGGGGTCTCGACGTCGAAGTCGTAGTAGAAGCCGTCCTGCACCGGCGGGCCGATCCCGAGCCTGGCGTCCGGGAACAGGTCCTGCACCGCCTGCGCGAGGACGTGCGCGGTCGAGTGCCGCAGGATGTCGCGCCCGTCGGGGCTGTCGATCCGCACGCCCTCGAGCTCGCTGCCGTCGGCGAGCTCGTGGGCGAGGTCGCGCAGCTCGCCGTCGACGCGGGCCGCGATCACCTCGGGGGTGTCCTTGAACAGCTCCCAGGCGCGGGTACCGGTCGTCACCGCCTGCTCGTCGCGCTCACCAGTGGAGACGAGGACGACGTTGATCTGCGACACGGAGTGGCTCCTGGAGGTCGAGAGGACCGGACGCGTCGATCGTATCGACGCGGAGCCATCGGTTTTCCTGAGGTCGAGGCGAGACGGGCCTGAGCCTCTTCGGTGTCAACGGCACAGCCGCGCCACCACTGCAGACCTGTGAGCCGGTCGGGGTGGGCGATACTGGGTTCGAACCAGTGACCTCTTCGGTGTGAACGAAGCGCGCTACCACTGCGCCAATCGCCCCGGTGGTTGATGCGCGGGAAACATTAGCGCAGACCCGGCGGTGGGCCGAAACCGGTTCCCCGACCGCGAATTTCACCCGCCGCAACACCCTCTGAACGGTCACCCACGCATCACCCGATCTGTCCAGTAGGCGCACTCGAATGGGCCATCCGCGGACTAGACCAATGGACCGGTAAAATAGACCAGCAGCGTGAGATCAGTAGACCAGTCGCGGCACATAACGGACATTGCGGAACTTCGTGTGTGAACGAGGTCTGGATCGGGCAACACTGTGCCATCGCGTGGAGGGCGCGAAGGGGTCCCGTGGAGGGCGATCCCGATGGATCCAAGGGGAACGATATGAAGCAGACGAAGACCGCACGGGTCGTGAGGGAGAACGTCGCGCTGGAGTTCGTCGACCAGCAGGGTGAGGCATCGGCCATCGATGCCGACCTGGTCTTCGACCCGGCAGACCCGTACGCCGTCACCATGGTGTTCCGCACCGGCGTGCAGGAGGTCCTCTGGACGTTCGGCCGTGAGCTGCTCGCCGAGGGCCTCTACGAGCCCAGCGGCGACGGCGACGTCCACGTGTGGCCGTGCCTCAGCTCGACCGGCGCCGCCGTCGTGATCATCGAGCTCTGCTCCCCCGACGGCGAGCTGCTCGTGCAGGCCTCGTCGCGCAAGGTGAGCGACTTCGTCGCGATGATGCTCCGCGAAGTCCCCGACGGCCAGGAGAGTGCCTTCGTCGACCTCGACACCGAGCTCGCCACGCTGCTCGGCGCCTGACCCCGCGAACGCCCTAGGGGTCCGGGTCCTCGGCGGCCCTGGCCGCCCAGAGGTCCCGCAGCCGTTGTGTCACCGGACCGGGTGACTCCAGCTCGCGTCCGTCGACGCGGTGGACGCCCTGCACGTCGCGGGTCGTCGACATCAGGAAGATCTCGTCCGCGGAGTCCAGGATCGTGATCGGCTCGTCGACCTCGACCAGGTCGTCGCACCACTCCAGCATCAGCGCCCGGGTGACGCCGGCCAGGCAGCCCACGCGCAGGCTGGGGGTGCGGACCTCTCCGTCGACGACGTAGCCCACGTTGGTCCCGGTGCCCTCGCACAGGTGGCCGGCGAGGTTGGCGAAGATCGCCTCGGACGCACCGTGGCGCTCGGCCTCCGCAAGGGCGACCACGTTGTCGGCGTACGACGTGGACTTCACCCCTGCCAGCACTCCGCGCTCGTTGCGCGGCCACGGGACCCGGTGCACCGCGGTCGTCGCCGGTGCCTCCGGGAGCGGAGCAGCCACCACCACGACCGTCGGGCCTGCGTCACCCCGTCCCGAGCCGAGTGGGGCTGGGCCACCGGTGTAGGTCAACCGAAGGCGCCCGAGTGGCAACGGCTCGCCCTCGAGCACCTCGGCCACGGCGTCGCTCAGCTGGTCGAGGTCGGGGGCGGGCAGCCCCAGGCTCGCGGCCGAGCGGACCAGGCGCTCCAGGTGCCGGGTCAGCGCGAACGGACGACCGTGCACCACCTTGACCGCCTCGAACACGCCGTCCCCGACGGTGAGCCCGTGGTCGGTCACGGCGACCGCCGGGGCCTCCGGATCGTCGAGCAGACGGCCGTTCACCCACGCACGCATGCGGGCGACACTAGTGCGTTCTGACGCCACCCCGGGGACCCGTGCGCCACGCCCGATACCCCGAATTTGTGAGCATCGGCAGTTCGGCTATGGTTACGTCCGCACCGCAGGGAAACCGGCGGTCGCAAGCGGACGTAGCTCAGTTGGTAGAGCGCAACCTTGCCAAGGTTGAGGTCGCGAGTTCGAGCCTCGTCGTCCGCTCGGAGAGAAGCCGGGTCGATGTCCAGTGATGTCCAGGGCCTCCACGGTGGGTTGGCCGAGAGGCGAGGCAACGGACTGCAAATCCGTCTACACGGGTTCAAATCCCGTACCCACCTCGAAAACTCGATAGTCAGCTACACCCTCGGGCGATTGGCGCAGTGGTAGCGCGCTTCCTTGACACGGAAGAGGTCACTGGTTCAAACCCAGTATCGCCCACCAGCAACAGCGCAGGTCAGGGCCCCTCAGCCGCCAAGGCGAGGGGCTCTTGCTTCGCCACGGAGGCACTGAGTGAGGCACTAGCTCCAGCCCGTCTTGTCATAGGGCAGGTCGAAGAGACCGAGTCTGGCCAGACACCGGTCCTGCGTGACCTCTCCAAGTAGCCGCGACTCGCGCGTCTCAACATGCCTGTGGACGTGGCCCACATGGTGATCAACCATGGGGGTGAACGTCCGAAGGCTGAACTTGAGGATCTTGAGTCGATCGTCGCGTTTGGGTCAGCCGTGATCCCGCCGTACTACACCCCGATCCTCGGGGAGCGCGCGCCGCAGGCGCAGCTGACCCGGTGGACGGTCGCCCCTCAAGGCACCCCGCTGTCGAGGAAGACAGAGTCCATGTCGCCGAAACGGATCACGACGTCGTTGTTGACGTGCACCAGACCGGCGAACTCGCCGGCGAGCAGGTGATATGGAGATGTACCTTGCCGGAATACCGAGGCCACGAGCCGCAAAGTTCTGCGAACGCGAAGGCTGCAAGGTCATTCGCACAGACCCCGGCCCGCAGCGGCGAGTCGCCGAACGCGCCATCGTCTGGCGTCGGCGGCAACTGCAGTAACTCGCTCATGCCGCGCTGAGGTAAGCGCACAACGCTCGAGTGGAGGACGTTGGTGACGTCGCCGAGCAACGGCCGGGGACTCGTTCGATGAACGCTGCGGTGGGCTATCCGTCGGTCTCGCCGGCCCGGGCGGCCCTTCTTCGCTCCAGTTGCCAGTGGATCTCATGGGTTTCCGGGTTCCGCCACTCACGGAGTCGGTACTCGAACCCCGGTAGCAGCACGATCGGGATCGGGTCCGGCGAAGCTGGAGCGACCGCCCCCACAACAATCTTCGCGTCAGCCGGGATGAACGGAGACTGCGCAGGGACCGGGCCGGTGATGATCTCCACCGGGTCGCTGTACGGGCGCGCCATGGCCGGAGGCTAGCACGACTACCGATCCAGTACCTCCCTATAGACTTCATATTAGCGGCCATATACAGATCCCATAGATGTGGCATAGGTCACGCAGAAGGTTGCGTCACCCAGCGAGTACAGACACGTCTCAACGCTGGATGTCCCGGATCGGCCGGTGCATCAAATTTCACTAGACCCGAACAGGGAGACAACCTGATGCACCGCATCACCAAGATCGCCAGCGCCGCCGCAGTCGCAGCGCTCTCTTCCGGGCTCGTCCTGGCCGCGACGCCTTCCATGGCCACCTCGGGCCCGTACGCCACCGACTTCGCCCAGGTGGACATCAACACGAACCCAGGCGCCGTCGACACCTGGCGGATGACCGGTAACTACGACGCCACGATCACCAAGGGCGCCGACCCGGCGCTTCGGATCAGCAACGCGGTCACGTCCAGCAGCTTCGGCGACCAGCTGTTCAGCCCCACGCTCGACGTCCCGGCCACCGAGACCGGGCCGGCGAAGACGTTCAACGCGTCCTTCGTTCTCGAGCCGGTCAAGTATCAGCCGGGCCTGCGGGTGACGGTCAGCCCCGACAACGGCCAGGGCGGCCGGGGCGGCTTCCTCGCGATTGAGCACAAGGACGGCGGCATCAACCTGGTCAGCCAGGGGTCGTTCGTCAACGCGGCGGGCGATGTCGACTGGAAGGTCACGAACGTGGCCACCGGGCTCGACGTCAGCAAGCCGCACACCGTGAAGCTCAAGCTCCTCAAGAAGCCTGACACCAAGAAGTCGGCCAACAACGACGTGTTCTCGGTGCAG
>DASSLA010000054.1:0-7623 GCA_035689885.1 Marmoricola sp.
TGGTCGACGGTGACGACGTCCTTGTTGCCGGTGGCGGTGATGATGATGTCCGCGTGCGGGAGGACGTTGTCGAGGGTGTCGACCTGGTAGCCGTCCATCGCGGCCTGCAGCGCGCAGATCGGGTCGATCTCGGTGACCACGACCCGGGCACCCTGGCCGCGCAGCGACTCCGCGCAGCCCTTGCCCACGTCGCCGTACCCGCACACCACCGCGAGCTTGCCGCCCATCAGCACGTCGGTGGCGCGGTTGATGCCGTCGATCAGCGAGTGGCGGCAGCCGTACTTGTTGTCGAACTTGGACTTGGTGACCGAGTCGTTGACGTTGATGGCGGGGAACAGCAGCGTGCCCTCGCGCATCATCTCGTAGAGGCGGTGCACGCCCGTCGTGGTCTCCTCGGTCACGCCCTTGACCGAGTTCGCGATCGGAGTCCAGTGGTCGCTGTCAGCAGCGAGCTGAGCCTGCAGGGCCTCGAAGACGACGCGCTGCTCGGTGCTGGTCGCCGTCGCCGGGTCGGGCGAGGTGCCGGACTTCTCGGCCTGCACGCCGAGGTGCAGCAACAGGGTGGCGTCACCACCGTCGTCGAGGATCATGTTGGGCTGCTGGTCGCCCGGCCAGTCCAGGATCTGCTGGGTGCACCACCAGTACTCCTCCAGCGTCTCGCCCTTCCAGGCGAACACCGGGACGCCCTGGGGGTCCTCGGGGGTGCCCTCGGGGCCGACGACGACGGCGGCCGCGGCGTGGTCCTGGGTCGAGAAGATGTTGCACGAGGCCCACCGGACCTCGGCGCCCAGCGCGACGAGGGTCTCGATCAGCACGGCGGTCTGGATGGTCATGTGCAGCGAACCGGCGATGCGCGCGCCGGAGAGGGGCTTGTCGGCGCCGTAGCGCTCCCGCATCGCCATCAGGCCGGGCATCTCGTGCTCGGCGAGGGCGATCTCGGTGCGTCCGTAGTCGGCAAGGGAAAGGTCTGCGACCTTGTGGTCCATGGTGGTTTCCTTGGATTTCGAGGGGCTGGTGGTCAGCGCACACGAGTGCGTCGGCGTCTGACCACGATCTCGTGCGAAAGGCGCGGCGCCAGTCTAGCCACGCGTCTCCTGCCGCCCCAACGCCCCGCGCGTTGCCACCGGGCTGCCGGTCGCAGCGGGGCGGCTACGCTCGCGGCGTGAGTGGTGGACTCTTCGGGCTGCTGGACGACGTCGCTGCGCTCGCGCGCCTGGCCGCCGCGTCCGTCGACGACGTCGGCATGGCGGCGGGGCGTGCCAGCACCAAGGCGGCGGGAGTCGTCGTCGACGACACGGCGGTCACGCCCCAGTACGTCCACGGCGTCGCCGCCGAGCGCGAGATCCCCATCATCAAGCGCATCGCTCGCGGGTCGATGCGCAACAAGCTGCTCTTCATCCTCCCGGCTGCGCTGCTGCTCTCGCAGTTCCTGCCCTGGCTGCTGACCCCCATCCTGATGGTCGGCGGCACCTACCTCTGCTACGAGGGGGCGGAGAAGATCTGGGAGCGGATCTCCCACCACGAGCCCGCCCAGCAGGACCAGGGCGAGGGCAAGGGTCCCGACGAGGACACCGTGGTCAAGGGCGCGATCCGCACCGACTTCATCCTCTCGGCCGAGATCATGGTGATCTCCCTCAACGAGGTCGCCGACGAGCCCTTCCTGGCACGGGCCGTCATCCTCGTCATCGTGGCGGTCGCGATCACCGTGCTGGTGTACGGCGTGGTCGCCTTGATCGTGAAGATGGACGACGCCGGGCTGTCCCTGGCCGAGCGCTACACCGGCGCGGTGCAGTCGATCGGGCGCGGGCTGGTCAGCGCGATGCCGCGACTGCTGTCGGTCATCTCCGTGGTGGGCACGGTGGCGATGCTCTGGGTCGGTGGACACATCCTGCTCGTGGGTGTGGACGAGCTCGGCTGGCACGCGCCGTACGACCTGGTGCACCACCTCGAGGAGGCCGCCCACGACGCCTGGCACGCGGGCGGCGCGGTGCTCGGCTGGCTCGTCAACACCGCCTGCTCCGCACTCGCCGGCCTGCTCGTCGGCGCGGTCGTGGTCGCGGTCATGCACGTGTTGCCCTTCGGGCCCGGCACGAAGCAGGAGAGCGGCACCGGCCACTGAGCCGGCCCTGTCCAGCGGGCTTCGTCAGCCGCCGAGCCCGATCTGCAGGTACGCCGCGGCGTACATCCCGGTCGACAGCATCGCGGCGTAGCGCGCGACGTCGCTCCCGGCCTCGGAACCGATGGTCTCCACCCGGACGCCGTGCTCGCGGGCGACCCGGGCGAGGTGCTCGCGCTCCTGCACCACCGCCGGGTCGACGGAGCCGTCGTCGAGGAGCAGCAGCGCGGGACGGCGCTCGGTCTGCTCGTCGGCGAACGGGTCGGCGAAGACGTCGGCCGGCGCGGTCGCCTCCAGCACGGGCAGCAGGTGCTGGGCGTCCGCGGCCAGGGCGGCGCGACCGGTGGCACGGCGGATCGACTCGGCGATGCGGCGGCCGGCGCGTGCGCTCAGCACGGTGCCACCCCAGATGACCGGGTTGGCGTCGGCGATGCCGATCGCGACGATCTTCGCCGGGTTGACCGCGAGGTCCTTGTGCGGCCCGCAGGCGACGGCGACCTCGTCGAGCGCGTCGGCGACCACCTCGGGGTCGGTCTCCGGTCCGAGGTGCAGGCGGTCGAGCAGGTCGAGCACGACCACCGCGATCGCCAGCTGGTCGCCGGTCTGCGTGGGCAGCAGGGTGGCGTGGCGGCCCGGGGTGTGCTCCGCGACGAGCGACCCCTCCGGTGCGGCGACCACGACCTGGCAGCCCCGGCGTACCGCCTCGGCCACGGCACCGGCGGTCGCCTGGTCACGCCCCTCCGGGGCGAGGACGACCACGAGGTCGAGGCTGCCGGCCCAGCCGGGCAGGCCGGGACCGGGCCAGGCGACGAACGGCACCGGACAGACCGGTTCGAGCACCGCCCGCAGCAGGCGTGAGTCCGGTCCGGCCGCCACCACCGCCCGGGGCCGGCTGTCGGAGAGCTCCTCCACGGCCTTGGCCACCGCCTCCCCGCAGGCCACGCCCTCCCGTCGCACCCGCGCGCCGCCCTCCGCGAGGTGGCGCAGCCGCGCCTCGGCGCGCTGCAGCGCGGTCTCGTCGTCCAGCAGACCGTCGTCGAAGGTCATCGTCGTGCTCAGGCGGGCTTGCGTGCCTCGTCGACCAGCAGCACCGGAATGTCGTCACGCACCGGGTAGGCCAGGCCGCAGCCGACGCAGACCAGCTCCTCGGCGGCCTCGTCGACGGCCAGCGACTGGCGGCAGGCCGGGCAGACGATGATGTCGAGCAGTGCGCTGTCGAGGTTCATCCGGAGCTCCTTCTGATCACGGCCAGGGTCTCGTCGCGCACCTTCGCCATGGTGGCCTCGTCCCTGCCCTCGGCGTTGAGCCGCAGCAGGGGTTCGGTGTTGGACGCGCGAACATTGAACCACCAGTCGGCGTGGACGACGCTCAGTCCGTCGAGGTGGTCGATGGTGACGTCGGGACAACCGCGCCACCGGTCCTCGAGGTCGGCCAGCACGCCCGCCTGGTCGGCGACCTCGGAGTTGATCTCGCCGCTGGCGACGTGGCGCACGTACGGCGCCAGCAGCTCGGAGAGCGGGACGTCGGAGCCGGCCAGCGCGGCGAGCGTGTGCAGCGCGGCCAGCATCCCGGAGTCGGCACGCCAGAAGTCGCGGAAGTAGTAGTGGCCCGAGTGCTCGCCACCGAAGACCGCTCCGGACTCGGCCATCCTCGCCTTGATGTAGGAGTGGCCCACGCGGGTGCGCAGCGGGACCCCGCCCAGCTCGGTGACGATCTCCGGCACGGCGCGCGAGGTGATCAGGTTGTGGATGATCGTCGAGCCCGGCTCCCGCGCCAGCTCGCGGGCCGCGATCAGCGCGGTGAGCGCGCTCGGGCTGACCAGCTCGCCGCGCTCGTCGACGAGGAAGCAGCGGTCCGCGTCACCGTCGAAGGCCAGGCCCACGTCCGCACCGCTCTCGCGCACCGCTCGCTGGAGGTCGACCAGGTTGGCCGGCTCGATCGGGTTGGCCTCGTGGTGGGGGAATCTGCCGTCGAGCTCGAAGTAGAGCGGGATGACCGCGACGTCGAGGCGCTCGAGCACGGCCGGGGCGGTCAGGCCGGCCATCCCGTTGCCCGCGTCCACGGCGACCTTCAGCCGGCGCCCGGTCACCGGTGCCAGCCGGAGCAGGTGCTCGGCGTAGTCGGCCAGCACGTCGCGGGCGTCGATGACCCCGGGCGTCGCGGAGACCGTCGCCTCGCCGGCAGCCACCCGGTCGCGGATGTCGGCCAGTCCGGTCTCGACGCCGATCGGCACGGCGAGGGCACGGCACATCTTGATGCCGTTGTACTGCGCGGGGTTGTGGCTCGCGGTGAACATCGCGCCGGGTCGCCCGAGCCGGCCGGAGGCGAAGTAGAGCTGGTCGGTGCTGGCGAGGCCGATCAGCGTCACGTCGGCGCCGGCGCGGGCCGCGCCGTCGGCGAAGGCGCGCGCCATGGCGGGTGAGGACGGTCGCATGTCATGCCCGACCACGACTGCTTCGGCGCCGGTGACCACGACGAACGCGTTGCCCGTACGCCGGGCGAGCTCGTCGTCGACCTGGTCCGGGACGGTGCCGCGCACGTCGTACGCCTTGAACACGCTGGCCAGGTTGGCCGGGTCGGTCGTCGACATGACCGGAGGCTATCGGGCTCGCAGCCTCGGTCAGTCCTCGGTGCGGAGTGCGCGCAGGTGGCCGCGGCGGACACCCTCGACCGGTCGCACCGCGTGCAGCGGCACCTCGGCCGGACGCGGCTGGGCCGCCTCGCGCACGGCGTCGGCGAGGGCGAGCAGGTCGTCGGAGGAAGGACCCTGCTCGACGTCGCGGGCCAGCCGCATGACTTCCCAGCCGCGGGGGGCGGAGAGGCGCTCGGAGTGGGCGTCGCAGAGGTCGTAGGCGTGCGGCTCGGCGAAGGTGGCCAGCGGCCCGACGACCGCGGTCTGGTCGGCGTAGACGTAGGTCAGCGTGGTCGTGGCGGGGCGCCCGCAGGCGGTGCGCGAACAACGACGGAGGAGACCCACGACGAGGACGGTACAACCTCGCGCGGGCCAGTCCCCGTAGGCTCGCGGCGTGAGGGATCGGCGTGACCGCGGCATGCGGGGACCTGCGTTCGGAGCCGGCGCCCCGCGAGGTCGCGTGCCCGCCGACCGCACCCCTCGCGAGCAGTTCGACCAGATCGCCGTCGACGTGTTCAGCGATGTCGAGTCACGCTGGCCCGAGGAGCTCGCGCCGGTCGAGCTCGCGGTCGAGGAGATTCCGCTGCTCCCCCGCACCTGGTCGGCCCCGCGCGTGCCGCTGGCCTCGATGGTGCCGGCGACCCAGGCCACGCCGCCGCGGCTGGTGCTGTTCCGCCGGCCGATCGAGCACCGCGCCGAGAGCCGCGCCGAGCTCGCCGCGCTGGTGCTCACCGTCGTCGTCGAGCAGGTCGCCGACTACCTCGGCGTGCCCGCAGAGGACGTGCACCCCGACTACGAGGCCTGACGCACCCCGGGCGCCCGGGACGCCGCCTGCGCGGCCTCGAAGACGGCGGAGGCCACTCCGTCCGAGGAGGCGAGCACCAGTCCCGCGACGATCCGCGGCGAGGAGGTCCGCAGCGCCACCGACCTGGCTCGATCCGGCAAGCGCAGCCCCGCCGTGGTTCCTGCGTCGATCGACACGGTGCGCGTGCGCAGCGGCCGCCCCGCCGCGGTGTACGGCGTGACGCGGACCCGGCCCCCGACCCGGGGCGAGGAGACGCGCAGCTCGGCCCGCGTCCGCTCGGGAATGCCGAGCACGGCGCCGTCGGCCGAGCGCGCCGGTGCCCCGGCATGGGTGAGGTCGCCCTCGACGACGGAGCGCACCGTGGCCGCCACCGGGTCGGTGGACTCCAGCGACACCGCGACCGGCTCGCCGTCGAAGACCGCGTCGATGTCGAGCGGTCGCACCTCCCCGGGGCCGACTCGCAACGGGCCGGTGCCGCTCGGCGTGAACGTGCCGCGCGACCCGATCGCGCGGACCTCCACGAGCGCCTCCACCTCGCCGGGGTTGGCGACCAGCGCGGTCGCGTCCTCGGCGTCGTCCGGGAGCCCGGTGAGCGTCACCCGCCGAGTTGCCGCCGGCTGCGGGGTCACCCACTCGCGCAGGCGGTCACCGATCAGGTCCGGCACCTGGGAGTCGGCGGCGACCACCGAGACCAGTCCGCGCGATGTGGTGACCCGGACCGCGAGGTCGCCGCTCGAGGGCGACACCTCGCGGAGGTCGAGCCGGGTGGTCGTGCCGGCGGGGACGAACATGCCGTCGAGGCCGGGCGCCTCCACCCGACCGCGAGGTCCGAGCACCTCGACGTCCACCACGGCGTCGCCCTCGCGCGGGTTGCTGACCAGCACCTCCGACCGGTGGGCCTGGCCTCCGCCGACACCGACGAACCACCACTCCTGACGGGGCTCCGGACACGGGACGGCGGCCAGCCAGTCCTCACCGCGGGCGACCTGGGTCGCGAAGGCCCCGGCCGCGCGGCCGGCCTCCGTCACCACCTCCGTGGCCTCGCCGTGCTCGGGGAGGCTCGCCTCCTGCACGCGTGTGCCCGGCTGCCCGGCCTCCCCGGCCGCGCCCGACTCGACACGGGCCGAGGGCAGGCCGCCGGGGCAGACGAGGGTGCGGTCCACCCGAGTGGGAGCGCCGGCCCGCTCCTGTGCCGAGGGCGGCGGGGGCTCGGCGCGGCCGGCGAGGACCAGGGACAAGACGGTCACGACCGCGAGGAGGAGGGCCGGCCACACGGCCGGGCCGCGGGGCGCGCGGACCATGCGCCGCGCGCCTCCCGGCGTGCTCGGTGGGCTCGGCGTGCTCATCGGCGCCTCCGTCCGGGCAGCGCGAGGACCACCGCCGCCACGACGGCGACCACCTGCACGGCGAGCGCGGCGAGGTGCCACGGGTGCGGGTCGGGCTCCACCGCCGCCAGGCTCACGTCGCCCTCGACCCTCCACGCGCGCGTCCCCTCGGTCGGCGCGCTCGCGCCGGTGAACCCGGCCGCCGCGTCGAGGGCGCCGGAGACCGCGGCACTGACCGGTCGCGGCGCGTAGACGTAGGCGATGCCGTGCTCGGCCAGGCTTCCGGAGACGTCCTCCCCGGACCCGGCGAGAAGCTGGCCGAGCGCCCCGGTCAGCTCACGTCGCTCGGGGGTGAGCGACAGCACGCCGTCGTCGCCGACCCGAAGCGTGCCGTCGCGCAGCACCTCGTAGCGCACGTCGTCACCGGCGCCGCCACGCAGCACGAGCACGGCGCTGCTGTCGTCCTCGGCGGAGAGCTCGGTCATGTACGCCGGCAGCGTCGCCGGCGTGCCACGCGTGAGCGGGCCTTCGTCCCCCTGCACCAGCCACCAGGCCGCGCCGAGCACCGGGGCCGCGAGCGCGGCGACGAGCGCGACCCCGCCGACCACCTGGCGCCACCCGAAGCTGGCCTCGGAGGCGATCCGGACGGCACCCGCTGCGGCGATCCCGGCGGCCACCACGAACCCGGCCTGCACGACGAGGACGAGGAAGCCGAGGGACGGACGCACCGCTCCGTCCACGCCCG
>DASSLA010000055.1:0-28374 GCA_035689885.1 Marmoricola sp.
CGCCCGTTCCGGGGCGCGCTCCAGTCGGTGGCCAGGACGTCGGTGCCGTAGCGGTCGTGCGGGGAAGTCACGGGGCCACGCTAGGAGGGGCGGGCCGGGGGCGCGGGGGCGGCGCGCCGGACCTGCGAGTGTCGCTGACGGTGCGGATGGGGCGGTCATGCCCCACCGGCGACATTCGCTGTCCTGGTGCCGCGAGAACCCTCTTGCCCCTCCGACCATCGCGATATATCGTCAACATATCGAGACGGACGGCGCTGCTGATCACGCCGCCGGCCAGCAGGGAGGGAGGTCTCGACATGGGACACGGGATGTGGGACCCCGATTGCGAACCGACCCGGAGCCAGCACGGTGGCCGGGGTCGCGGGCGGCACGGCCAGGGCGGCCACGGATCCTGGGGCGGCACGTGGGGCGGCGCCTGGGGCGGCCCGATGGGCGGGCCACCGCCGTGGGTGGCGCAGATGTTCGGGCCCGAGTTCGGCGGCACACGCGGAGGCCGCGGCGGTCGAGGGCGACCGCGGGTCCGGCGCGGCGACGTACGCACCGCGATCATCGACGTGCTGAACACCACCGAGGAGCCGATCAACGGCTACCAGATCATCCAGCAGATCGCGGAGCGCACCGACGACGCGTGGAAGCCGAGCCCCGGTTCGATCTACCCCACGATCGCGCAGCTGCAGGACGAGGGGCTCGTCGAGGACGCGCCCACCGGCCGCAAGGCGCTGCAGCTCACCGCCGAGGGCAGGGCGTACGCCGCGGAGCACGCCGACGAGCTGGCGGCGCTGTGGAAGCCGTTCGCCAAGGAGGAGGACGACCAGGAGGCCCTGGACTTCAAGCAGGTGATCGGGCAGACGGTCAGCGCCATCGTCCAGGTGGCGACCTCCGGCACGCCCGAGCAGCGTGACCAGGCGCTGCGGATCCTGGGCGACACCCGGCGGCGGCTCTACTCGCTGCTCGCCGAGGGGCCCGAGGGTGCAGAGGGAGCCGACGAGGACGAGCCCGACCCCGGGTACGACGACCCGAGGGGCCGGCCATGAGCGACGCAATGCGCATCGGGGACAGCGAGCGGGAGCGCGCCCTGGCCAGCCTGGGCGAGCACTACGCGCTCGGCCGGCTGACCAAGGAGGAGCTCGACGAGCGCAGCGACGCGGTGTGGACGGCCCGCACGCGGTACGACCTGGCCGTGCTGTTCGCGGACCTGCCCACGCCGGCGCCGGCAGCGGGTCCCCCCGCGAACCGGCCCGTCCGGCGCGGGTTCCGCATGCCGCCGGTGCCGGTGTTGCTCCTCGTGCTCGCCCTCGTGGTGCTGGTGAAGATGCCGCTGCTCCTGCTCGCGGTCGGCCTGTGGTTCCTGCTCAGCCGACGGCACTGGTCCGGCGGGTGCGGGCACCGCAGCGCCCGGAGCAAGTCCTACGGCAGGTCCTACAGCAGGTCCTACGGCAGGTCCTACGGCAGGGCCTACAGCAGCGGCAGCTGACGCGCTGACCGCGGCAGCTGCTCGTAGCCGCGGCGCACCGCGTGGGTGAGCGACGCGCGCGGATAGGGCCACTCGCCCTCCTCGAGCGCCCGGTCGACGCCGACTCCGCGGCCGGCGAGGTCCTGGATCGTCCGGGCCACGATGGCGATCGAGTCGTGCTGCTCGGCCACGAAGTCGCTGTCCACCGGCGCGCCGTGCCCGGGGACGACCACCGTCTGGGCCCCTACGAGGCCCAACACGAGGTCGAGCGCGCCCGGCCACTCCAGCGGGTGGCAGTCCGAGCCGTAGGACGGGTCCGCCGACTCCTCGACCAGGTCGCCGGCCAGCACCACGTCCGCGTCCCCTATGCGGACGACGAGGTCGCCGGCGGTGTGGCCCCGCCCGGGGTGCACCAGCTCGACCACCCGGTCGCCGAGGTCGATCGTGCTCGCGGAGGAGAACGACCGGGTCGCCGGGACCAGCCGGGTCACGGCCACCTCGGGACTCCGCGGTTGCGTCCACGAGGACGCCTCCTGCTGCACGGTGGCTCCGCTGTCCGCCATGAGCTCGACACAGGTCTCGTGCGCGATGATCGGCAGGTCGCCGTACACCTCGGTGAAGGCGGAGTTGCCGAACCAGTGGTCGAAGTGGTCGTGGGTGTTCACCAGGGCGGTGACCGGTCGGCGGGTGACCCGACGCAGCGCGTCGATGACCTCGCGGGCTGCCTCGCTCGACGCGTGGGTGTCGACCACGAGGACGCCGGACTCGCCCTCCACAGCGGTGATGTTGACGTCGTACCACTCGTGGCGAGCCACCCACACCCGGTCGCCGACCTCCGTGAAGCTCGTCATGGCCGTGAGCCTAGGTCGCGCGTGTCGACCCTTGTATTCTTGGCACTCGGAAACATGGAGTGCCAGCGGGAGGAGGCGGGATGCAGGAAGAACGCAGGCTCGCCGTGCTCCGCGCGATCGTCGAGGACTACGTCTCGACCCGGGAGCCGGTCGGGAGCAAGGCGCTCGTCGAGCGGCACCGCCTCGGCGTCTCACCGGCCACCGTGCGCAACGACATGGCCGTCCTCGAGGAGGAGGGGCTGATCGCCCAGCCGCACACCAGCGCCGGGCGGATCCCCACGGACAAGGGCTACCGGTTCTTCGTGGACCGGCTGACCCAGATCAAGCCGATGTCGGCCGCCGAGCGGCGCGCCGTCGCCACGTTCCTCGAGGGTGCGCACGACCTCGACGACGTGATCCAGCGCTCGGTTCGGCTGCTCGCACAGCTCACGCACCAGGTCGCGATCGTGCAGTACCCCACGCTCTCGCGGTCCTCGGTGCGCCACATCGACCTGGTCTCGCTCACCGCGCGCCGGCTGATGATCGTGCTGATCCTCTCCACCGGTCGGGTCGAGCAGCGCGTCGTGGAGCTGCCGGACGAGATCGACGAGGAGACGCTCGCCGACCTGCGCGCGCGGGTCAACCGCGCGGCGGTGGGGGAGCGCATCGTGGACGCCGCCACGGCGCTGGGCGCGCTGATCGACCAGGTGCAGCCCGAGCACCAGAAGCACGTGACGCGGATCGGTGCCGCGCTGGTCGAGGCGATGTCCAACGAGCGTCACGACGAACGGGTGGTGGTGGGCGGCACGGCCAACCTGGCGCGCTTCGGCGACGGCTTCGACACCGCGATCAAGCCGATGCTCGAGGCGCTCGAGGAGCACGTCGTGCTGCTCAAGCTGCTCGGTGAGTCGACCAAGCCCGACTCGATCACGGTGCGGATCGGCCACGAGGGGCCCTACCAGGAGCTGGCCACGACGTCGGTCGTCGCTTCTGGGTACGGCCCGGGTGAGGAGGCCGTGGGGTCGCTTGGCATCGTGGGACCCACCCGCATGGACTATCCGGGCTCGATGTCCGCCGTTCGTGCGGTCGCCCGCTACATCTCCACGATCCTCGACCAGGCCTGACCCCGGCCTGACCAGCACGCCGCCCAGAGACTCCGCACAGAGACTCCGCACAGAGACCCGGAAAGACACACGTGAGCCAGGACCCCTACGAGACCCTCGGTGTCTCCCGCGACGCCGACGCTGACGAGATCAAGAAGGCCTACCGCCGTCTTGCCCGCCAGCTCCACCCCGACGTCAATCCGGACCCGGCGACCCAGGAGCGGTTCAAGGAGGTCTCGGCGGCGTACGAGATCCTCTCCGACCCGGAGAAGCGCCGGATGTACGACCTCGGCGGCGACCCGTTCGGCCGCGGCGGTGCCGGGCAGGGTGCCGGCTTCTCGTTCACCGACATCATGGACGCGTTCTTCGGCGGCCAGACCGGCGCGCAGGGCCGCGGTCCGCGCCCGCGGATGCGCCGTGGCCAGGACGCGCTGGTGCGCCTGGAGATCGACCTCGCCGAGGCGGCGTTCGGGGTCACCCGCGAGCTCAAGGTCGACACCGCCGTGCTCTGCCAGGCGTGCAACGGCGACGGAGCCGCCCCCGGCTCCCGCCCGGTCACCTGCGAGACCTGCCACGGTCGCGGCGAGGTGCAGCACGTGCAGCGCTCGTTCCTCGGCGAGATCCGCACGCTGCGTCCGTGTGCCGCCTGCCGCGGGTACGGCGAGATCATCCCCGAGCCCTGCCGCGAGTGCTCCGGCGACGGCCGGGTGCGCTCGCGTCGCACCCTCACCGTGAAGATCCCCTCGGGCGTCGACACCGGCACGCGCGTCCAGCTGGCCGGCGAGGGCGAGGTGGGCCCGGGTGGCGGCCCCGCTGGTGACCTGTACGTCGAGATCCACGTGGCCCCGCACGAGGTGTTCACCCGCGAGGGCACCGACCTGCTCTGCCGGGTGGTGGTCCCGATGACTGCCGCCGCGCTCGGTACCACGATCCAGCTGCCGCTGCTCGAGGCCGACATCGCGGACGCCGACTCCGACGCGGAGCTGTGGGTCGACCTCGAGATCGCCCCCGGCACCCAGCCCGGCACCCGGATGACGATCCGTGGCCGAGGGATCCCGCACCTGCGCTCCCAGGTCCGCGGCGACATCATCGTCACCATCGACGTCGAGACGCCGGCGCGGCTCGACGACCGGCAGCAGGAGCTGTTGCGCGAGCTCGCGGCGCTGCGCCACGAGGAGTCGCCCGACGGCCGCATCCAGACGCCGCACAAGTCGGTCTTCGGGCGCCTGCGCGACGCGTTCAACCCTCGCTGAGCAGGCGGCCCGTGAGCCTGCCCTACTTCATCGGCCCGGTGGCCGGGACCGCAGTCGGGGCCACCGTGGTCGTCGAGGGGGACGAGGCGCGCCACGCCGTCGTACGACGCATCCGGGTGGGCGAGGAGGTGGCCCTCACCGACGGGGCGGGGACGACCGCCGTGGGAACCGTGACGGGCAGCACGAAGTCGGCGCTCACCGTCACCGTCACCGCCGTGGAGTCCGCCCCGGCGCCGCGACCGCACGTGACCGTGGTGCAGGCGATCCCGAAGGGCGACCGGGCCGAGCTGGCCGTGGAGGTGCTCACCGAGATCGGCGTCGACCGGATCGTGCCGTGGGCGGCGTCACGCTGCGTCGCCGTGTGGCGCGGCGAGCGGGCGGCCAAGTCGCTGGCCCGGTGGCGCTCCACGGCGCGCGAGGCCAGCAAGCAGTCCCGTCGCGCCTGGCACCCGGAGGTGACCGAGCTCGCCGCGACGGATGCCGTGGCGTCGATGCTGGAGCGCGCAGACCTCGCCGTGGTGCTGCACGAGACAGGTGACACGTCGATCAGGGGGTGCGAGGTGCCCGAAGACGGGTACGTGGTCGTCGTAGTCGGTCCCGAGGGAGGGATCAGCGAGGAGGAGCTCACGGCATTCCGTGGTGCGCACGTGGTTCGGATGGGGGAGCCGGTGCTGCGCACATCGACCGCAGGGGTGGCCGCTGTGGCCGCCCTGCTGTCCCGGACGCGCAGGTGGGACTGACGCCGCAGCGTGCCTACGATGCCGCAGGCGAGACAAGGAGACGAGCAGACTGTGATTGCGGGCAGGTACACCCTCGAGCGCGAGGTCGGCCGGGGCGGCATGGGCGTCGTCTGGCTCGGTCGCGACGAGGTGCTCGGTCGCCCGGTCGCGATCAAGCGGGTCGGCATGTTCCCGGGCAACAGCCAGGCCGACGTCGACCGTGCCGCGCGCGAGGCACGTCTCGCGGCGACGCTCAGCCACCCGAACGTGGTGGCCGTCTTCGACCTCGCCACCGACGGTGACCAGCACTGGCTGGTGATGGAGTACGTCGAGGGCGACAACCTGAGCCGCGCGGTGCGCGACGAGGGACCGCTCCCGCCGGAGCAGGCCGGCGAGCTGCTGGGGAGGGCCGCCGACGCGCTGGCCGCGGCCCATGCCGAGGGCATCGTGCACCGCGACGTGAAGCCGTCGAACCTGCTGGTCACGCGCGACGGGCAGGTGAAGCTGACCGACTTCGGGATCGCCCGCGGCGACACCGAGAAGTCGCTGACGCAGACCGGCCTGATCACCGGGTCGCCGGCCTACATCGCTCCCGAGGTGGCGGGTGGGTCGTCGGCGACCACGGCCAGCGACGTCTGGTCGCTCGGGGCCACGCTCTACTACGCACTGGCCGGGACCCCGCCGTACGAGGCGACGGACAACGTGCTCGGCACGCTCTTCAAGATCGTCCACGAGGACCCGCCGAGGCTGGCCGACGCCGGCCACCTGGCGCCCGTGCTCGAGGCGACCATGCACAAGGACCCCGCCGGACGCTGGACGATGGCGCAGGTGCGCGACTTCCTGCTGGCCGGGCCGTCGGCGGCGAACGAGGACACCGCGCGGATGGCCCCGGTCCCGGCGGCCGTGCCCACGGAGGAGTCCCGCGACTCGCACGGCGAGCCGGAGCACACCGCGATCTTCGCGGCACCCGTTGCCGACCCGGAACCGACCGCTGCGTCCGCTCCCGTCGCGGCCACGTCGCCCCTGGAGGAGCCGCCTCGGACCTCCGAACCCGCCACCGGACCAGCCGGCGACGGGGGGCGCCGGCGCTCGCCGTTGCGCTCCGGGGCGCTGCTGCCCCTGCTGCTGGGCCTCGTCCTCGTCGCGGTGATCGGCTGGATCATCTGGTCGCTCTGGCCGGGTGACCCGCAGGGGACGCCGACCGCGAACCAGACCCAGCAGTCGAGCCCGTCCAAGGCCGAGTCCCCTTCGCCCTCGAAGTCCCCCTCCCAGTCGGAACCGTCGGCGGAGGAGATGAGCGCCTTCGTGGAGGACTACCTCTCCACGGTCACCAGCGACCCCGAGACGACGTGGAACCAGCTCACCCCCGGCTTCCAGGAGGCCAGCGGGGGCTTCGAGTCCTACAGCGGCTTCTGGGGCGGAATCGAGTCGGCCACCCCGAGCAACGTGCAGGCCGACCCCGAGGCGATGACGGTCAGCTACTCCGTCGACTACGTCGAGCAGGGCGGCGGCACCTCCAGCGACCAGGTCACCCTCGAGCTCGTCCAGCGCGGCGACCGCTACCTGATCGCCGGGGAGCGCTGAGCGGCCGGATCGCCATTTCAGGTACCAGTTCGTCCACCGGCACGCCGACCTGAGCCCGGCGATGCCACGCCTCATCGCGAACTGGTACCTGAAGTGGTTACTGCGGCATGCGACCGCACAGCAGCACGCCCGTCGCCGGCCTGCCCAGTGACCACCGAGCACCAGCGAGCCGCCAGGCAAGCCCAGCAAGGGGCCAGGCGAACAACCCGTCCTACTCGACCGTGATGTCCTTCGTGTCCCGGCTGACGCCCACGCCCTCCCCGTCAGACGGGTCGGTCTCGCTCACCACGAGCGTGTAGTCCCCGGGAGGCGCCTTCACGGTGAACGAGAACGGCGAGTGCGTGCAGCACTCCTCAGCGGTCGCGAAGCCCTCACGGACCACCTCGTCGCCCTCACGCAGCTCCCAGACCACGTTGGCCTCGAAGGCCATCGCCTGGCCCTCCACCCGGAACTCCGTGCCCACGGTGTCACCGTCGGCGGGGGAGAAGATCGCGACCGGGGCCAGCACCTGGTCCTGCGCGGCGCGCTCGACGAGGTTGCCGACGGGGACGCCCAGCATCGTGTCGGTCGGCTCACCGTCGAAGGAGAACTGCACCCCGACCTGGCTCTGGGTGACCGCGTCCACCGTGTAGACGATGGCGTTGATCGCCATCCGGGCGTCCGCCTCGCTCATGCCGGGCGGGCGGGCGGAGAGGTCGCGACCGGTCAGGTCGGCCCGGACCATCTGGCCGTCGTAGAAGACCGAGATCGTCCGGCTGTTCGGTGGGAAGCCGGTGCGGTAGTCGGGGTCGGCGGCGCTGTCGGTGAGTGCCTCGTCGACCGCGATCGCCAGCTCGGGGCCGCGCACGTTCTGCACCTTGCGGAACTCGCGGAAGAGGCGAAGGCCCTGGGCGGTCTCGCCCAGGTAGTAGACCGGCACGGTGACCGTCCGGCCGACCCGGCTCCGGGTCGGGTCCTCGTCGCCACCGGGCCCGCCCGGTGAGGCGGTCGGGACGTCCTGCGACTGCTCGGCGAACCACGCGACCCCGCCGATGGTCAGGATCGTCGCGAGCGCGGCCGCCACCGTCAGTGGCAACCACCGAGTCGGGGACGGGGTGGTCTGCGCGCGTGCCCGCGCCATGATCCGGGTGAGCTCACCACGCGGGTGCACGTCCGAGACGGCGTCCTCGAAGAGGTTTCGCAGCTCGGTCTCGTCGTGGTCGGTGATGCGGTTCATGCGTCCTCCTGGTGGAGCTCGGAAAGCTGGGTCCGGAGCGCAGCGGCCCCGCGCGAGGCGTGGCTCTTCACCGCTCCCTGGCTGATCCGCAGGGTCTTGGCGATCTCCCGCTCGGACAGGTCGAGGTAGTAGCGCAGCGCGAGCACCTCCCGCTGGCGTCGCGGCAGTCGGCTGAGCGCCTCGATCACGGTGCGCCGACGGTCGCCCCGGATCGCCGGCATGTCCGCACCGGGCTCGTGGCGCGGCTCCTCGGGGCGATGGCGCTCGGCCACCTTGAGCCGGCGCAGCGAGGAGCGCGAGCGGTTGACGACGGTCTGGCGCAGGTACGCCGGCAGGTCGGCGCCGCCGAGGCGGTCCCAGCGCTCGTAGACGGCCACGAACGAGTCCTGCACCACTTCTTCGGCCTGCCAGGCGTTGCCCAGCAGGAGGGTGGCCAGCCTGACCAGCCGCACGTAGTGCTCGTCGTACAGCTGCTCCAGGGCGGAGTCGGCGTCGATGGGCACCTCCTCGGCTGGTGAGCGGAGCAGGCTTCGGGTCAGGTTGCCTTCGGCCAGGGTCGTGGTCACGTTAGTAGGACGCGCAGTGGACCAGACGGGTTTACACGCCGGTTCGAGAGATCAGGCATGCTTCTCTGCATGAGCGAGTCAGCTGGAGAGGATTGCATCTTCTGCAAGATCGTCGCCGGCGAGATCCCGTCGGACGTCGTCCACGAGACGCCCACCACGCTGGCGTTCCGGGACCTCGACCCCCAGGCGCCGACGCACGTGCTCGTGATCCCCCGCAGCCACCATCCCGACGCCGCCGCCCTGGCCGCGGCCGAGCCCGAGGTCGCCGTGCACCTGTTCGAGGCCGCCGCGGAGATCGCGAAGGCCGAGGGCCTGGAGGAGGGGTACCGACTGGTGTTCAACACCGGCCCGGCCGCCCACCAGACCGTGTTCCATGCCCACATGCACGTGCTCGGTGGTCGTGCCATGACCTGGCCACCGGGATGACCGCCGTACGCCGCTCCGCGCTCCTGCTCTGTGGCCTGGCGCTCGCCCTGGTGATCTCCGCCTGCGGCGGCTCCGACGACGCCGCGGACGAGCCGGCACGTGCCGAGAATTCGGCGGAGAGGAGCCCGACCCCCAGTCCCACGCCGTCGGTCACCGAGGAGGCCCACGGGCACGACGCGCAGGCAGCGCCGGCGCGCCGCAAGCCGCTGCGCCGCGGGGAGCGCCGCATCACCCTGACCATGCCGTCGGACTACACGCCGAGCGCGCCGACCGGGGTGGGCACCGACGACTACCGTTGCTTCCTGCTCGACCCGAAGCTCGCGCGCAACCAGATGATCACCGGCTACAACGTGCTGCCCGGGAACCCCGAGGTCGTCCACCACGTGATCCTCTTCCGGGTCCCCGCCGAGGTGGTCCCCGAGGCGGTGCAGACCGACGAGGAGACCCCGGGGGAGGGGTGGACCTGCTTCGGCGGCTCCGGCATCGGGGAGCGCCGCGGGGAACAGCTCGACGACGCCCCGTGGCTGGGCGCCTGGGCACCCGGTGGGGCGGAGAACGTGTACGGCAAGGGCTTCGGCGCCCCCTTCGGCAAGGGCAGCCGCGTGGTGATGCAGGTGCACTACAACCTCCTCGCCGGCAAGCAGCCGGACCGCAGCGCGACCGAGCTGCGGGTCGCCCCGGCCTCGCCGGACATCCAGGCGCTGCAGACCCAGCTGCTGCCCGCGCCGGTGGAGCTGCCGTGCCGCCCCGAGCACGACGACGGGCCGCTGTGCGACCGGGTCGACGCCATGGACGACGTCAGGGACCGCTTCGGCACCGCCGCCGGCCTCGCCGATGCGCTGCACCTGCTGTGCGGGCCGATCAAGGCCGGGCCGGTGCAGACCTGCACCCGCCCCGTGGCCCAGCCTCAGACCGTCCGCGGCGTCGCCGGCCACATGCACCTGCTCGGCAAGTCCATCAAGGTCGAGGTAAACCCGGGCAAGCCGAACGCGCGCACGCTGCTCGACATCCCGGTCTGGGACTTCGACGACCAGGGCAGCCGCCCGGTCCCGAACGTGAAGCTCGAGCCGTTCGACGAGATCAAGGTGACCTGTCGCCACACCCAGGAGCTGCGCGACCAGCTCCCGGCGTTCGAGGGGCAGCCGGACCGCTACGTCGTGTGGGGCGAGGGCACCACCGACGAGATGTGCCTGGCGATCCTGCTGGTCACCCGCCCCTGAGCCTGTCCAGAGCCCGCACAGACGGCCCCGCCATCAACGCGGGTGCGATGCTCGCGTCGCACCCGTAGCATTGGAGTGCCAGCACCTCCCGACCAGAAGGGCGCCCCGACCCGGGCATACATGACAGAGACCAGCAAGGCGGGCGCCGTACGTCCGGAGCGGAGTGCGGACAGCAGCCCGGGCACCCAGCACGTCGTGGTCGTGCCCAACAGCATCAACATGGTGTCGCTCCTCGGACCCGGCGACGAGCACCTGGCCCTGATGGAGCGGGCGTTCGAGGCCGACCTGCACGTGCGGGGCAACGAGATCACCCTGCGTGGTGACTCGGCGGAGGTGGCGCTCGCGGAGCGCATGCTCGACGAGCTCGTCACCATCATCCGCACCGGTCAGGGCGTGTCCGTCGAGACCGTCGAGCGCGTGATCGCCATGCTCCGCGCTGAGTCCAGCGAGCGTCCGGCCGACGTGCTGTCGCTCAACATCCTGTCCAACCGCGGCCGCACGATCCGGCCCAAGACGCTGAACCAGAAGCGCTACGTCGACGCCATCGACAAGCACACCATCGTCTTCGGCATCGGCCCCGCGGGCACCGGCAAGACCTACCTGGCGATGGCCAAGGCCGTGCAGTCGCTGCAGGCCAAGAAGGTCAACCGCATCATCCTGACCCGCCCCGCCGTCGAGGCCGGAGAGCGCCTCGGCTTCCTGCCGGGCACGCTCAGCGAGAAGATCGACCCCTACCTGCGCCCGCTGTACGACGCGCTGCACGACATGCTCGACCCCGAGACGATCCCCAAGCTGCTCGCGGCCGGGACGATCGAGGTCGCCCCCCTCGCCTACATGCGCGGCCGCACCCTCAACGACGCGTTCATCATCCTCGACGAGGCGCAGAACACCTCGCCCGAGCAGATGAAGATGTTCCTGACTCGTCTCGGCTTCGGCTCCAAGATCGTCGTCACCGGCGACGTCACCCAGGTCGACCTGCCCGGGGGAGTCAGGAGCGGGCTGCGCGTGGTCGAGGAGATCCTGGACGGTGTCGAGGACCTGAGCTTCAACCGGCTCACCGCCCACGACGTCGTGCGCCACCGGCTGGTGGGCAAGATCGTGGCGGCGTACGACGACTTCGACGCCCGCCAGGGGTCGCAACGACCATGAGCATCGAGGTGCAGAACGAGTCCGGCGTCGACTTCGACGTCTTCCGCACCCAGCGCCTGTCCCGGTTCGTGATGGACCGGATGCGTGTGCACCCTCTGGCGGAGCTGAGCGTCACCGCCGTCGACGAGGACACCATCGCGGGCCTGAACTCCAAGTGGATGGACAAGGAGGGCCCCACCGACGTGCTGGCCTTCCCGATGGACGAGCTGCGCCCCGGGATGGTCAACGAGGAGCCCGAGGAGGGCATCCTCGGCGACCTGGTGCTCTGCCCGGCGGTGGCCGAGAAGCAGGCGAAGGCCGCGGGCCACAGCACCGCCGACGAGCTCGACTTGCTCACCGTGCACGGCATCCTGCACCTGCTCGGCTATGACCACGCCGAGCCCGAGGAGCACGAGGAGATGTTCGGCCTGCAGGCGCAGCTGCTCGCGGAGTGGCAGGGGCAGCGGGCCGAGAGCAACCCGGACACCGGCCCGGCCATGCCCGGAGAGGCGTGAGCCAGAGATGAGTGGAGTCAGTCCGGGCCTGGTCCTCACCGTCGTCGGACTCGTCGTCCTCGCCGCCTCCCTGTCCACGATCGAGGCTGCGCTGGCGTCGTTCTCCCGCGCCCGGGCGGTCGAGCTCGCCCAGGAGCACCGTGCCGGCGCGGTGAAGCTGCTGGTGCTGCTGGAGGACCCGCCGCGCTACCTCAACGTCACGCTGTTCCTGCGGATGCTCACCGAGACCGCGGCCGTCGTGCTCGCCACCGCGATGATCCTCGACTGGCTGGGTCCCGAGCGCTGGCTCTCGGTGCTGGTCGCGATCGGCGTGATGTTCGTGGTGCTGTTCGTGCTGATCGGCGTCGGCCCCCGCACCCTGGGGCGCCAGCACAGCGAGTCGGTGGCGCTCGCCACGGCCGGGCTGGTGCGGGTGCTGGGCCGGGTGCTCGGTCCTCTGCCCCGGCTGCTCATCGTCATCGGCAACGTGATCACCCCGGGCAAGGGCTTCTCCGAGGGGCCGTTCTCCTCGGAGGCCGAGCTGCGCGAGATGGTTGACCTCGCCGAGGCGTCGAGCCTGATCGAGTCCGGCGAGCGGCAGATGATCCACTCGGTCTTCGAGCTCGGTGACACCTACGTGCGCGAGGTGATGGTGCCGCGCACCGACGTGGTCTACATCGAGCGGCACAAGACCCTGCGGCAGGCGATGTCGCTGTTCCTGCGCAGCGGGTTCTCCCGGGTGCCGGTGGTGGGGGAGGACCTCGACGACATCGTCGGGTTCCTCTATCTCAAGGACGTCAGCCGGCGCGTCTTCGACCGCCAGGCGGCGCAGACCACCGAGCAGGTCGAGTCGATGATGCGCCCGGTGTTCTACGTGCCCGACTCCAAGTCCGTGGACGACCTGCTGCGCGAGATGCAGGCCCAGCGCAGGCACATCGCCGTCGTGGTCGACGAGTACGGCGGGACCGCGGGCATCGTCACCATCGAGGACATCCTCGAGGAGATCGTCGGGGAGATCACCGACGAGTTCGACCCCGAGGAGGTGCCGGTCGAGGAGCTCCCGGACGGCTCGATCCGGGTCTCGGCGCGCTACCCGGTCGACGACCTCGACGAGATCGTCGGGGTCGAGATCGAGGACGAGGAGGTCGACTCGGTCGGCGGCCTGATGGCCAAGCACCTCGGCCGGGTGCCCATCCCCGGGTCGGTCGTGGAGGTCTCCGGGCTGCGGTTCCGGGCAGAGGAGGCCAAGGGGCGCCGCAACAAGATCGGCACCGTGCTCATCCTGCCCATCCCCACGGAGCCGGACGAGCCCGATCCGCCGGCCCGGCCGCGGAGCAGGACCGAGCACCGCACCGCCCTACACTGACGGCCGTGACCGACCTGTCCCCCGAGGACCAGAAGCTCGTCGTCCTGGCTCGCGCCACCCGCGCCCGCACCGGTGCCGCCCAGGGCGCGGCCCTGCGTGACCTCGACGGCCGCACCTACGCCGGGGCCACCGTGGACCTGCCCTCCCTGAGCGTCTCGGCGGTGGGTGTCGTGGTCGCGATGGCACTGGCCGGCGGGTCCCGCGGAGCCGAGGCCGTCGTCGTGCTCGGTGAGAACGACGTTGCCGAGGCCGACCTGGCCGTCGTACGCGACTTCGCCGGTCCGGGAACGCCCGTTTTGCGCGGAACGCCCGCGGGGAAGGTCGAGGCCGAGCTCAGCTCCTGAGGAGATACTCACTTTCGCCCCACCGCACTGTGATGGGAGCATCGGGGTGACGACGGCGAAGGGTGGGGGGCCCGGGAGGGGAGCAGCGTGGAGATCGGCATCGCGGCGCACTCGGAAGCAGTACGGCGCCTGCAGGCCTCCTACGACGCGATCCCGGCGGGAGCGCCGGTGCGGCTGGCCAAGAAGACCTCCAACCTGTTCCGGCCACGCGAGGTGGCCGCGGCGGGTCTCGACGTCAGTGACCTCGGTGGAGTGATCTCGGTCGACCCCGTGGGGCGCACCGCCGACGTGCAGGGAATGTGCACCTACGAGCGCCTCGTCGACGCCACCCTGCCCCACGGACTGATCCCCCTCGTCGTGCCGCAGCTGCGCACCATCACGCTCGGCGGCGCCGTCACCGGGCTGGGCATCGAGTCGACCTCGTTCCGCAGCGGCCTGCCGCACGAGTCGGTGCTGGAGATGGACGTGTTCACCGGCGCCGGCGAGGTCGTGACAGCCACGCCCGACAACGAGCACGCCGAGCTGTTCGCGACCTTCCCCAACTCCTACGGCTCGCTCGGCTACGCGACCCGGCTGCGCATCGAGCTGGAGCCGGTCGGCTCGTACGTCGCCCTGCGGCACGTCCGGTTCGCCGACACCGGGTCGCTCCAGGAGGCGATCGCACGGGTCACCGCGACGCGGGAGTGGGAGGGGGAGCGGGTCGACGGGCTGGACGGTGTCGCGTTCGAGCCCGGCGACCACGTCCTCACCCTGGCCCGGTGGACGCACGACATGGGGGGAGCGGCGCCGAGCGACTACACCGGCCAGCAGGTCTACTGGCGCTCGATCCAGCAGCGTGACACCGACCTGCTCACCGCCTACGACTACCTGTGGCGTTGGGACACCGACTGGTTCTGGTGCTCCCGCGCGTTCGGCGCCCAGCACCCGGTGGTCCGCCGGGTGTGGCCGCGGCGGCTGCGGCGCTCCGACACCTACCACCGGCTGGTCGCGCTGGACCGCCGCTTCGGTGTGATGGACCGGCTCGACCGACGGGCGGGACGGCCCCAGCGCGAGCGCGTGGTGCAGGACATCGAGCTGCCGGTGGACCGGCTCGGGGAGTTCCTGGACTGGTTCGACACGCGGGTCGGCATGCGCCCGGTGTGGCTGTGCCCGCTGCGCCTGCGCAGTGAGAGTGGCTGGCCGTCGTACCCCTTGCGCCCGGGGCTGACCTACGTCAACGTCGGCTTCTGGGGCGCCGTCAGCGTCGGCCCGGAGGCGCCGCAGAGCCCGCTCAACCGGGCCATCGAGGAGAAGGTCTCCGAGCTCGACGGACACAAGTCGCTCTACTCGGAGTCCTTCTACGACAAGGCCACCTTCGACCGGCTCTACGACGGAGCCAACCTCGCAGCAGTGAAGAAGAGGTACGACCCCGACGACAGGCTGACCAGCCTCTACGACAAGGCGGTGCGACGACGATGACCCAGACCAGCCCCCACACCGGACGCCAGGCGACCCGCCCCGGCACCGGACAACGACTCTCGCTCGCTGAGGTGTTCGAGGCCCTGGTCGACCGCCCCGTCCCGCTCCGCTTCACGGCGTACGACGGGAGCGCGACCGGGCCGGCGGACGCGAAGATCGGGCTCGAGCTCAAGAACGAGCGCGGCCTGGCCTACCTGGTGACCGCGCCCGGTGACCTCGGCATGGCCCGCGCCTACGTCTCCGGCGACCTCGACCTGCACGGCGTGCACCCCGGCGACCCCTACGAGGCGATGGTGCTGCTGCTGCGCGTCCTGAAGTTCCGCCGGCCCTCGCCTGCGGAGGCGCTCAACCTGATGCGCTCGATCGGCCTGAGCCACCTGGTGCCGCCCGCCCCGCCGCCGCAGGAGCACCTCCCGCGCTGGCGCCGCCTGGTCGAGGGGTTCCGGCACTCGCCGACCCGCGACGGCAAGGTGATCGAGCACCACTACGACGTCTCCAACCGGTTCTACCGGCTGGTGCTGGGTCCCTCGATGACCTACACCTGCGCGCTCTACGCGACCGGCTCGGAGACCCTGGAGCAGGCACAGGAGGACAAGTACGAGCTCGTGGCGCGCAAGCTGGACCTGCAGTCCGGCCAGCGACTGCTCGACGTCGGCTGCGGCTGGGGCGGCATGGTCATCCACGCGGCGAAGCACCACGGCGTGCGCGCCCTCGGCGTCACCCTGTCGCGCCAGCAGGCCGAGTGGGGCAAGCGGTGGATCCGCGAGGAGGGACTCGAGCACCTCGCCGAGATCCGCCACCTCGACTACCGCGACGTGCCCGAGACCGGGTTCGACGCGGTCAGCTCGATCGGACTCACCGAGCACATCGGGGTCGCCAACTACCCCGCGTACTTCGACTTCCTGCGCCGCAAGCTGGTGCCGGGGGGCCGCCTGCTCAACCACTGCATCACCCGCCCCGACAACCGGCCGAAGGAGACCGGCGCGTTCATCGACCGCTACGTCTTCCCCGACGGCGAGCTGATCGGCTCCGGCAAGATCATCACCGAGGCCCAGAACGCCGGCCTGGAGGTGCACCACGAGGAGAACCTCCGAATGCACTACGCGAAGACGCTGGCGGGCTGGAACGCCAACCTGGAGGAGCACTGGGACGAGTGCGTGGCCGAGGTCGGCGAGGGCACCGCGCGGGTCTGGGGCCTCTACATGGCCGGCTCACGGATGGGCTTCGAGCGCAACGAGATCCAGCTGCACCAGGTGCTGATGGGCCGCACCGAGGAGGGCGTGAGCGGGTTCCCGCTGCGACCGACCTGGCTGTCCTGACAGACTCCGGCGTTCGTCGGACAGATGGCTCCCCAGCGGCGATAGTGACGGGCACGCATCGTCGTCGCTCTCGGAGCTCCCATGTCTGTCGTCCGCGATCGTCTCTTCCTGGTCCTGTTCGCCGTGCTCGTCGGGTCGGCGACCGCGCTCGCGCCGACGGACGCTGCTCCGGCACACGCCGCCGGCGTCGGCAACGACCCATTCCTCCCGGGTGTGCCCTACGCGGGTGCCTTCCCAGACCCGACAGTCCTGCGGGTCGGCACGCGCTACTACGCGCACGCGACCACGGTGGCGTCCCTCAGCCTGCCCGCGATGTCGTCGAGCGACCTGCGCACGTGGACGCCGCGGCCGGCACTCGATCCCGCGCTCCCGAGGTACAACGAAGCGATGCCGGAGCGACCCGCCTGGGCGCGGGTGCTCACGTCGCCAGGAGGCCGGTCCTTCCTGCCGGCGTGGGCACCGTCGGTCGCCAGGACCGGGCCCGGGCAGTATGTGGCCGCCTATGCCGTGCCGCGGGCGAGCGACGGCCGCCGTTGCGTCTCGATCGCGAGAGGTGGCCATCCCCTCGGGCCGTTCACCGACCGGAGCACCCGCCCGCTCGTCTGCGGGGCTCGTGGCGTGATCGACCCGCAGATCTTCCGTGACAGGGGTCGACTGTGGTTGCTGCTCAAGGCGTCAGGGTCGCCCGCCCGGCTCGTCGTACGGCGGTTGAACCCGTCCGCCTCGGCCTTCGCGACCGCGAGCCGCTACCACGGTCTCCTCACCGCGAGGCTCGCCTGGGAGGGCGGGGTCGTGGAGAACCCGGCGATGATCCGCTTCCACAAGCGGCTCTACTTGTTCTACTCGGCCAACGACTACCGCACGGCGAGCTACGCAACCGGGTATGCCCGGTGCCGAACAGTGACCGGACCGTGTCGGCGCCAGGGCCGCCTGCTCGGAAACGGCCCCTACCTGTCGGGCTCAGGAGGCGCGACGCCCTTCTTCGACACCGCAGGCCGCTTGCGACTGGCCTACCACGCCTGGCGGACCGGCAACGTCGGGCATGCGACTGACGACGCCTGCCTGGACACAGCGGCCGGCTGTCCCCAGCGGCGCATGTATGTCGCGCACCTCGGTGCAGGCGTCAAGGGGCGGCTGCTGGTTCGCACCCGCAGGTGACGCGGCACAGGTGGCGGCTGGGTGCCCGATAGCCTTGCCCGGTGAGCTCCCGGACCCCCGTCACGGCCGTCGTGCGCGAGCGCGACGTCCTCACCGAGCACCTCGTGCGGCTCGTGCTCGAGGGGCCGGAGGGCTTCGTCTCCACCGGCGTGCCCGACGAGTGGGTGGCGCTCACCGTGCCCGGCCAGTTCCAGACCCGCTACTACACCGTGCGGTCGTGGGACCCGGCCCGCTCCCGGATGGTTCTCGACGTGGTCGTCCACGAGCACGGACTGGTGACCGAGTGGGCGCGGACCGACTGCCTCGGTGACACCGTGGGCCTCTCGGCCCCCAAGGGCTCCTTCGGCCCGCCCGACGACGCGCGGTGGGTGGTGCTGGCCGGTGACCTGACCGCGATGCCGGCGATGGCCCGCATCGCCGAGGAGGGCCCCGAGCTGCCGCTGACCGTGCACGCCGAGGTGCCCGACGGACCGATGCCGGACTACCTCGACGCCGAGGTCACCTGGCACGAGACCGCTCCCGCGTCCAGCGACCTCGCCGCCATCGTGGAACGGATCGAGTGGCCCGCGGGGCCGGGCTACTTCTGGATGGCCGGTGAGTCCGCCCAGATGCGGCAGGTCCGCAAGCACGCCCGCCACCAGCTCGGCTGGGACACCCACCACTACGACGTGATGGGCTACTGGAGCGAGTTGCGGGGTCGTCGTACCCGGCAGGTCGACCCCGGCCCCATCTACGCCCGCGGCAAGGCGCAGGGCCTCTCCGACGACGAGATCTGGGCGCAGTACGACGCTGCAAGGGATCGCTCATGAGCGCCAGCGACAACCAGGCCCACCGGTCCGGGTTCGCCTGCTTCGTCGGCCGCCCCAACGCGGGCAAGTCGACGCTGACCAACGCGATGGTGGGCAGCAAGGTGGTGATCACCTCCTCCAAGCCGCAGACCACCCGCACCGTGGTGCGCGGCATCGTGCACCGGCCGGACGCCCAGCTGGTCCTGGTCGACACCCCGGGGCTGCACCGCCCGCGGACCCTGCTCGGCGAGCGGCTCAACGACCTGGTCACCGCCACCTGGTCGGAGGTCGACGTGGTCGGGGTGTGCTTCCCGGCCGACCAGAAGATCGGCCCCGGCGACCGGTTCATCGTCAACGAGCTCGCCAAGGTCCGGCGGACGACGAAGTTCGCGATCGCCACCAAGACAGACCTCGCCACGCCCGACCAGATCGGCCGGCACCTGCTCGACATCGCGGCCCTGGGGGAGGAGACCGGCACCGAGTGGGCCGAGATCGTGCCCGTCTCGGCGAAGAACGGCGACCAGGTCGAGCTGCTCCGCGACCTGCTGATCGCACGGCTCCCGGAGGGGCCGCCGCTCTACCCCGACGGCGAGCTGAGCGACGCCCCCGAGGAGGCCATCGTCGCCGAGCTGATCCGCGAGGCTGCGCTCGAGGGCGTCCGCGACGAGCTGCCGCACTCGATCGCCGTCGTGGTCGAGGAGATGGGGCTGCGCGAGGGACGACCGGCTGACAAGCCGCTGCTCGACGTGCACGCCAACCTGTTCGTGGAGCGGTCGTCGCAGAAGGGCATCGTGATCGGCCACCAGGGCTCTCGGCTGCGCGAGGTCGGTACGGCCGCACGGCAGCAGATCCAGGCGCTGCTCGGCACGCCGGTCTACCTCGACCTGCACGTCAAGATCGCCAAGGACTGGCAGCGCGACCCGCGGCAGCTCCGGCGGCTCGGGTTCTAGGCCAGTTCTTGCGCCGCACTACCCTGACGCCGTGACCTGGCAGGAGCGCTACGACGACGCGGCGCGGGAGCGGGTCGTCGTGGAGCCGGCCAAGCGGGTCGAGGCGCCGGAGCGCACCGCCTTCGAGCGCGACCGCGCCCGCGTGGTGCACTCGGCCTCGCTGCGTCGGCTCGCCGCCAAGACCCAGGTGCTCGGGCCGCAGGCCGACGACTTCGTGCGCAACCGGCTCACCCACAGCCTCGAGGTCGCCCAGGTGGCTCGCGACCTCGCCCACCCGCTCGGCTGCCACCCCGACATCGCCGAGACGGCCGCCCTCGCCCACGACATGGGCCACCCGCCGTTCGGCCACAACGGCGAGGTGGCGCTCGACGAGCTCGCCGGGGCAGCCGGCGGATTCGAGGGCAACGCCCAGACGCTGCGCATCCTGACCCGGCTCGACGCCAAGTCGGTCGACGCCGAGGGACGGTCGGTGGGCCTCAACCTCACCCGCGCCACCCTCGACGCGTGCACGAAGTACCCCTGGGAGCGCCCCGGTCCCGGGCAGAAGTTCGGTGTCTATGCCGACGACCTCCCGGTGTTCCGGTGGCTCCGCGACGGGGTCGAAGGCCCGCGGCGCTGTGTCGAGGCGCAAGTGATGGACTTCGCCGACGACGTCGCCTACTCCGTGCACGACCTCGAGGACGGCATCGTCGCCGGGCGCATCGACCTGGCCCTGCTGGACGACCCGGGGGAGCGGTCGGCGACCTGGGACACGGTGCGCGAGTGGTACCTCCCGGACGCGGAGGACGCACAGCTCGACGACGCGCTGGCGCGGCTGCGGCGGGTCGGCTCGTGGCCGCGTGCGACGTACGACGGGAGCCGCGGTGCGCTGGCCGCCCTCAAGAACCTGACCAGCGACCTGATCGGCGTCTTCTGCGGGTCCGTGCACCGGGCCACCCAGGCGACGTACGGCGAGCGCCCGCTCGTGCGCCACGACGCGGACCTCGTCGTGCCCGAGGTCACGCGCAGCGAGATCGCGGTGCTCAAGGGGATGGCGGCCCACTACGTGATGCGCGCGCAGGACCGGCTCGACCTGATGGAGCGCCAGCGCACCCTGCTCGTCGAGCTGTTCGAGGTGTTGTCGCGCCGCGGAGAGGGCGCCCTTGACGCGATGTTCCGCCGCGACTTCGTGGCCGCCGGCGACGACACCGCACGGGTGCGCGTGGTGGTCGACCAGATCGCCAGTCTCACCGACGGGTCCGCCGTCGCCTGGCACGAGCGCCTGTGCCGAGAATGACGCCATGAGTCTCGTCTGGCTGCCCTACGACCCCGCCGAGCTCGGTGAGCTGCCCGCGGGCCTGCGCTACGAGCAGATCGACCCCGACCACCTGCCGGCGAGCCGGGACGAGGTGGAGCTCTACGTGCTGCCCTACCGGTTCAGGCGGGAGGACGGCGAGGCGCTGGCCACGCTGCCGAGGCTGCGGGCGGTGCTCACCCAGTCGGCCGGGGTGGAGCACATCCGGGAGCACGTGCCCGAGGGCGTGCTGCTGTGCAACGGGCGCGGCATCCACGACGCCTCGACCGCCGAGCTGGCGGTGGGCCTGATCGTTGCCAGCCTGCGGAAGCTCCCGGACTTCGTCCGCGCGCAGCAGCAGGGGGAGTGGCGGCCGCAGTGGAGCGAGTCCCTCGCCGACAGGCAGGTGCTGATCGTCGGCCACGGCCAGATCGGCGCCGCGATCGAGCGGCGGGTCGTGCCGTTCGAGGCAGATGTCGTGCGAGTGGCGCGTCGCGCGCGGTCCGGCGTGCACGCGATCGAGGAGCTGCCGGAGCTGCTGCCCGCGGCCGACGTCGTGGTGCTGATCGTGCCCGGGACGCCGGAGACCAGGGGGCTCTTCGACGAGGCGATGCTGGCGAGGATGAAGGACGGCGCGTTGCTGGTCAACGTCTCCCGGGGTGCCGTGGTGGACACCGACGCGCTGGTGGCCGAGCTGCAGAGCGGGCGGATCCGCGCGGCGCTCGACGTGGTCGACCCCGAGCCGCTGCCGGCCGGCCATCCCCTGTGGGACGCACCCGGCCTGCTCCTCACCCCGCACGTGGGCGGCGCCAGCTCGGCCATGGAGCCACGGGCCCGGAAACTGGTTCGCGAGCAGCTCCACCGGTTCGCCACCGGGGAGCCACTCGCGAACGTGGTGAGTGGGGCCTACTGACCGCTAGGGGAGGTCACCCTTCGGCCCCGTGTTCTCGCCCGCCTTGAGGCGGTCGGGGTTGAGGTCGGAGGTGTCCGAGACGTGCGACCCTCCACCCGTGCCGGGCATCTTCGACGCGGCACTGCCGGCGACGTCGCCGACCTTGTCCTTGACGTGGGGTGCCTTCTCGCGAGCCAGGTCGGTGGCGTGCTGGGCCTTCTCCTGCACGCGCGGGTCGTTCTTCACCTTGTTGACGCTCCGCATGATCTGCTCGTACCGCTCGCGGCCGGCCTTCGCACCGAGCACGTAGCCGACGCCGCCGGCGATGAGCAGGGGCAGCCTCTTGATGATCATTGCTTCTCCTTCTTCTCGGAGTCCGTGCCGGAACCGGTTGGTCCGGTGGCGGCGGCCGACCGCTTCGCCTCGCGGCGGATCCTGCGGCCGAGCGCCAGGTCCTTCTCACGCTTCTTGCGGGCCTTCTTGATGTTGCGGGTGTCCCGCGCCGGGAGCTGCAGCTCGGCTTCGGCTGCGATCCCGGCCTGGAGCTGTCGGCCGCGCTCGATCTCGGCGTCCAGCTCGGCGCCGAAGAGCAGCGCCAGGTTGGTGATCCAGAGGAACAGCAGGGCGACGATGACGCCCGCGAGCGACCCGTAGGTCTTGTTGTAGCTGGAGAAGTTCGCGACGTAGAACGAGAACGCCAACGAGGCGAGCGCCCACACCGCGATGGCGACGAGCGCGCCCACCGACAGCCAGCGGAACTTCGGCTGCTGGACGTTGGGGGTCGTGTAGTAGAGCAGGCCGACGATGAGCACGACGAGCGCGCCGAGCACGGGCCACTTCGCGATCCTCCACACCAGCACGGCCTCGTCGCCGAGACCGATCACGTCGCCGATCGACTCCGCGAGCGGGCCGGAGATGATGAGCATCAACAGGGCCAGCGCCGTGAGCACGATCGTCACGAAGGTCAGCAGCAGCATCACCGGCCGCAGCTTCCAGAAGGGCCGGCCCTCCTCGATCTCGTAGATCTTGTTCATCGCCCGGCCGAACGCGCCGACGTACGCCGAGGCCGTCCACAGTGCTGCCAGCAGACCGAAGATCAGCGCGAACCCGGCGGCGTCGGAGGAGGCGATCTGCCGCAGTGCCGGCTCGATGGTGCCGAGCATCTTCTCGGAGACGAGCGGGTCGAGGGTCTTCACCACGGTGTCCACGGACTCCTCGGCCTGGCCGACGACGCCGAGCACCGAGACGAGCGCGAGCGCAGCGGGGAACACCGACAGCACGGCGTAGTAGGTCAGTGCGGCGGCGAGGTCGGTGCACTGGTCCTCGATGAACTCGTTGAAGGTCTTGCGCGCGACGTAGAACCACGAGCGCTTGGTCAGGTCGGCCGGGCTGTCGGGCTTGCGCGGGTCGTCCGGGTCGGGCATCGCCTCCTCGGTGCGATGCTCGTCCGAGAGCCGGCTGGTCTCGCTCATCCGCGTTGCTTCCACCACAGCAGCCCGACCACGCCGACGGCGAGCCCGGCCGCAGCACCGATGATCTCGGGCGCGGGGGCACCCGAGTCCGTGGTGGCGCGGTCCTTGAGCTCCGCAGCCCGGGCCTTGCCCTGGGCCTTCACGTCGAGCTTGTGGCTGAGCTGGTCGACGGTGTCGGCGAGCTGGGCACGCTGACGCTCGATGTCGGCCTGGATGTCTTCGGGCGTGCTCATCAGCGGTTTCCCTTCACCGTGGCGATGTCGTCCTTGACGCCCGCGACTGCTCGCTCGGGCGCCATGGGGGTGGCCTGGTCGACCTTGTTCTTGCCCATCATCGCGGCGATGCCCGCCACGGCGAACAGCAGCACGGCCACGATCAGCGCCGCGAGCCAACCGTCGACGACCAGCGCGAGCGCCAGCACCGCGGTGGTGATGAGGGTGGCCAGGCCGAAGAACGCGAGCAGGCCGGCGACGCTGAACATGCCGATCCCGATGCCGGCCCGCTTGCCCTTCTCGGTGACCTCCGCCTGCGCCAGGCGGATCTCGGAGCGCACCAGCTCCGGGATCTGGGTGGTCAGCTGGTTGACCAGAGCACCCAGCGTCGGCTCCGGCCCCGAGGGTCCTGGAGTGTGGGTCACGTGTGTTTCGCTCATCCCCACCCGTTGCCCGAGAGGGACTTTTCAAACCCTTGTGCGGACCCCGCGTCCGCGGCGCGAGGCACCCGTAGACTCCGCACCGTGGCGGGCAGGATCAAGGACGAGGACATCGCGGAGGTGCGCGAGCGGGCGCGCATCGACGACGTCGTGTCGTCGTACGTGACGCTCCGCAACGCCGGCGGCGGCTCGATGAAGGGGCTGTGTCCCTTCCATGACGAGAAGACACCCAGCTTCAACGTCACCCCGGCGAAGCAGATGTTCTACTGCTTCGGCTGCGGCCAGGGCGGCGACGTCATCAAGTTCGTGATGGAGATGGACGGGCTGGGATTCACCGAGACCGTCGAGCGGCTGGCCGAGAAGTACGGCGTCCAGCTGCGCTACGAGGAGGGCGGACCGGCCCGGCCCCGTGGCGGACCGCAGCGGCCGAGGCTGATCGAGGCCCACAAGGTCGCCGCAGCGTGGTACGCCGAGCTGCTGACCACCCCTGAGGCGCTCAAGGCTCGCCAGTTCCTCGACCAGCGAGGGTTCGACGCCGACGCCGCGGAGCACTTCGGCGTGGGCTTCTCCCCGCGGGGTGGCGAGGGTCTCCACCGGCACCTGCGGCAGCAGGGCTTCACCGACGAGGAGCTGGTCACCAGCGGACTGGTCGGACAGGGACAGCGGGGTCACTACGACCGCTTCCGGGGACGGCTGATGTGGCCGATCCGGGACAGCAGCGGCGACACCATCGGGTTCGGCGCCCGTCGGATCTTCGACGACGACCGCATCGAGGCCAAGTACCTGAACACCCCCGAGACCCCGATCTACCGCAAGAGCCAAGTGCTCTACGGCATCGACCTGGCCCGGCGCGAGATCGCCCGCGGCAGCCAGGCGGTCATCGTGGAGGGCTACACCGACGTGATGGCCTGCCACCTGTCCGGGGTGCGGACGGCCGTCGCGACCTGCGGCACGTCGTTCGGCGACGACCACGCCCGGGTGATCCGGCGGCTGCTGCAGGACCATGACGAGTTCCGGGGCGAGGTGATCTTCACCTTCGACGGCGACGAGGCCGGCCAGAAGGCCGCGATCCGCGCCTTCGAGGGCGACCAGAACTTCGCCGGTCAGACCTACGTCGCGGTCGAGCCCACCGGGATGGACCCCTGCGACCTCCGGCTGTCCCGCGAGGACCGCAGCGAGGGGGAGGCCGCCGTGCGGGAGCTGGTGGCGCGGCGCATCCCGCTCTACCGCTTCGTGCTGGCCAACGTGGTCAACCGCTACGACCTCGACCGCGCCGACGGCCGCATCGACGCGCTCCGTGAGGCGGCCAAGCTCGTGACCAGCATCCGCGACCGCTCCAAGGTGGACGCCTTCGCGCGCGAGCTGGCCGGGATGGTCGGCGTCGAGCCGGTCGACGTGCAGCGCGAGGTCCGCAAGGCCGCGGCCCGGGCCAACGCGCCCGTGGACGCTGGGGCCGGCACGGGGGCGCCCCGCGCCGGCGCCAGACCCGCCACGAGACCCGCTGCGGAGCTGCCCGACGCACGTGATCCCCGTCTGTACCTCGAGCGCGAGACCCTCAAGCTCGTCGTCCAGCACCCCGGCGCCGTGGGACGCACAGCACGCGACGTCGGCCCCGACGACTTCACCCACGGTGCCTATCGGGCGCTGTGGAGCACCATCGAGGCGGCCGGAGGGCCCGCCGCCGCGGACGCGCAGTGGGCGAGCAACCTGCGCGACGCCCAGCAGGACGAGCGGCTCAAGTCGCTGGTCAGCGCGCTGGCCGTCGAGCCGCTGCACTCGACCAAGGATCCCGACGACGCCTACGTCGCCCAGCACGTGCACCGGCTGCGCGAGCTGACCGCGATGCGCCGGATCGCCGACCTGAAGTCCCGGCTCCAGCGCACCAACCCCGTGGAGCAGGCGACCGAGTACAACCGGATGTTCGGTGAGCTGGTGGCCCTCGAGCAGCACCGCCGCGGCCTGCGCGAGGCCGCCCTGGAGAGCCAGTGAGGTTCCTGGCCCGCCGCGGGGGAGTCCCCGCCGAGGTCCGGACGCGTGCCGCGCTCCCGCCGGGCGAGCCGGTGCTCGCCTGGGCGGAGGCCCGCGACGGCACCTGGCTGCTCGGCACGAGGCGCCGGCTCGTCCTGGTCCCGCCCGGTGAGGCCGACGTGCCCACGATCCCGTGGGAGGAGGTCGAGGACGCCGCCTGGGACACCGAGGCGTCCCGTCTGCGGATCTCCGAGGTGGGGCAGTTCGGCCAGGTGCGTCCGGCGTACTCGTTCGAGATGGAGGAGCCACCCCGGCTGCTCCAGCTCGTCCGGGAGCGGGTGACCTCGAGCATCCTGCTGCAGCGCCGGGTCCGGGTGCGGGGGCGGCAGGCGATCACGGTCATCGGGCGGCGCAGCCCGGAGGGCGGCGAGGTGCGCTGGATGCACGCCTACGACCCCGGTCTGGACCCCGACGACCCCGAGGTCAGGCGCGCCGCCGACGCCGCGCTGGCCGCCGCGATGGCGGAGGTGGGGCAGTCGCCCTGACCGGGCCCCGCCCGATTTAGCAACTCCCGCGTGGCTTGCTAGAGTCTGCGGGCGCGATCCCCTGTAGCTCAATTGGCAGAGCATTCGGCTGTTAACCGGAGGGTTGTTGGTTCGAGTCCAACCGGGGGAGCAACAAGAGGGCCTCTGACCTGGTGCGTCCAGGCAGGGGCCCTCTGTCATGTCACGGGAAGGCGCCGTAGGGCACGCCGTCCGCGAGGCCCAGACCTCGCACTTCGGTCTTTGGTCCCTTCGCCGCAGTGTCGTCCCCCACTAGCGGTCCCGCCGTCGATCTGCCGTGGACCCCGGCGGAGTGACGAACCTCGCGAGGGCACCGCCGCGTCCGGCCGGTGTCACCGTCCGCCGAGAGCAGATCGGAGCTGCGAGATGAAGGACGATGACGGGTCGGAGCCGATGGGCTCCAGACGGACCACCACCGAGACGGCCGCTCGGCACGGCTGGCCGATCGACGCCCGCCGACGAGGGAACGGTCAGGCCCGCTGGACCGGGATCTTGGTCTCGGCCGGAGCTGGTCGAGCACCTCGGGACCATGCGAGCGAGGCCCGGGCTAGTCGCCCCAGCCCATCGGGAACACCTCGAACGGCGCGGCGAGGGGCACGCCGAGGCGCTGGCCGGTCGCCCGTGCCATCCCCTCGAGGAACTCCCGAGGGTCCCAGTTCTCCCAGCCGAGGCCGTCGATGTACGCCGCGTGCGCCTGGAGCGACTGCACGCCGGCGTCGAAGGTCTCGGTGGTGTCGACGGCGTGGGTGGCCTGGGGCGACCCGAACGCCCAGACCTCCCGGACGCCACCCCAGGGCTCGACGCCGAGGGTGAGCTGGTCCTGGAAGACCCAGCGATTGCCGGCGTCGCGGACGGCGTCCACCACGGCCCGGCCCACGGCGATGTGGTCGGCCTGGTTGAGGTTGCGGCCACCCCAGGTGTCGCGGAAGTTCCCGGTGATCACCACGTCGGGACGGTGTCGCCGCACCTCCGCGGCGATGAGCCCGCGCAGCGGGATGCCGTACTCGAGGATGCCGTCGGGCTGGTGCAGGAAGTCGACGCTGTCGACACCGACGATGCGGGCGGACTCGACCTGCTCGGCCTCACGCACCTGGCGGCACTCCTCGGGGCTCATGCCGTCGATGCCGGCCTCGCCGCTGGTGACCATCGTGTAGCCGACCCACTTGCCCTGCCCGGCCCAGCGGGCCACCGCGGCCGCGGCGCCGAACTCCATGTCGTCGGGATGCGCGACGACGCAGAGCGCACGCTCCCAGGTCTCGTCGAGCGGTTCGAGTGGTGCTGGTGTCTCGGTCATGTCCCGAGGCTAGAGGGAACCCGGGGTCGGCGTCGCGGCCTCACGACGAGATCGCCACGGCCTGTGGCGTCATCGGGTGCTGGCCCCGGGCCGCGGCGCGAATGCCGGCGAAGATTCGCCGTGGCGGGTCGCCCTTCACCAGGTAGCCGCACGCGCCGGCGGCCACGGCGTCCCGCACCGTGGTGCGCGTGCAGGTGGCCGAGAGCATCACCACCCGCAGCGAGGGGTCTCGCCCGACGAGGGCACGCGTGGCGGAGATCCCGTCGATGCCGGGGAGATCGACGTCCATCAGGACGACGTCCGGGCGCAGGTCGTCGACCAGGCGCATCGCCTGTGCCGCGTCCGGGACCGCCCGGACCACCTCGATGTCGCCCTCGCCCGCGAGCAGGTGCTCCAGCACCTCGCGCATGAGCTGGTGGTCCTCGACCAGCATGACCCTGATGCCCATGTCGTCCCCTTCGCTCGCCCGGTCGTCCGGTCGTCCGAGGATGACGATCCGACCTTGGGAAAACCTTTCGCCGGAGGCGGGAACCTCAGGGGTGCTCGAGTGCAGCGGGGAACCGGACCGTGAGAGCGGTGCCCCCGCCGGGCCCGGGGCTGATGTCCATGCTCCCGCCGAGGTCGTCCATCGAGTCGCGGAGCAGCCGGAGGCCGAGGTGTCCTTCGCGGCCGCGGCCCGCGTTCGGGCCCGGGCCGCGCCCGTCGTCCACGACGCGGATGTCGACGTGCCCGTCGACGCAGTGCAGGTCGACCCTCACCGTGCTCGCCCGGGCGTGCTTGGCGACGTTGCGCAACGCCTCGCGCACGATCCGGTAGGTGAGCCGGCCGGCGTCCGCGGGCAGGTCGAGGTCGTCCTGGATGTGCGTCGACGCCGTGATGCCCGCG
>DASSLA010000056.1:0-23318 GCA_035689885.1 Marmoricola sp.
CCCGCGGCCTGTCCCAAGAGGCAGCCGCGTGGGTCGACCGGCAGGTCGCGGCCTACGCCCACAAGGTCGGCCCGGCGCAGCTGGACCGACTGGTCGAGGAAGCCATCGCCCGGTTCATGCCCGAGGAAGCCCAGCGGCAGCAGGACGAGTCCGCGGACCAGCGCAAGTTCGACGTCCACCACGACCACGTCACCTTCAACGGCACCAGCCGGATCGAGGGTGAGATGGACCTCGCCGACGCCCTCGACCTGGATGCGGCGGTGACCCGGGAGGCCGAGAACCTCAAGGCCGCCGGCTGCGAGGCCGGCCTCGACGCCCGCCGCGCGATGGCCGCCGGCCAGATCGCCCGCAGGCAGCTGGCACTCGACCTCGCCGCTCAGGACGAGGATGACTCGACGACATCGGATGATGACGCGGACACCGCGTCGGCCGCCGGTGACCGCCCCGGGGCGCATGGGAAGTCACCGCGCCGGTCCCGCACCGGTATGAAGCCGCGGCAGGTCGTCCTCCACGTGCACATCTCACAGCAGGCACTGCGCAGCCATGGTCAGAGTGGGGCCGCCGACTTCCACCTCGCCGGGGTCGAGAACCACTCACAGGTCGTCACCGCCGACCAGGTCCGCGACTGGTGCGCCAACCCCGACACCCAGGTCACCGTGAAGCCGATCCTCGACCTCGACCAGCGCATCCACGTCGGCGCCTACGAGATCCCCGACCGCCTCCACGACCAAGCTGCCGAACGCGACCTCACCTGCGTGTTCCCGTGGTGCAACCACCGGGCCAGGCGCTGCGACACCGACCACGTGATCGCGCACGCCGACGGCGGACCAACCGCGACGGACAACCTCGCGCCGCTGTGTCGCAGCCACCATCGGTTGAAGACGCACTCGCCGTGGGGCTACACCGTGCTCGAACCCGGCAGCTACCTGTGGACGTCGCCGCACGGCTACCAGTACCTGCGCGACCACACCGGCACCGCCGATGTGAGCGCGGACCGGCGCTACCGCTCGCAGCACCCGCCCGACCACTAGCTCCACCGCCCCGACCCCGCCGCGAGAACCAGCGACCGGCGGGGGCCGAGGCATGTCCGGCGGTCGATTCAGCCCTCATTCGTGGCCAGTCGAGTAGGGCCCCGGGACCGCTCACGGATCGTTCCCACGACTTGCCGATCAGGCACGGATGGGCGCGAGACACCTGGGGCACGCAGTAACCGCGAGTTCTCGGCCGCCGTACTCAATCGAAGCCCCAGTCGACCGCGACCACGAGCCGTCGACGCCGAGGAACGACAAGACGCCAAGCAGCGTCGGGCACGTCCCTCGAGCACAGGCGACGGCAACCACGGCACCCGTCAATCCCTCGTTGCCCCTGCGGGAACAGTGACGCCGACGGCCGCCGCGAGCAGTCGAACCGTGACCTCAACGCTTCGACGCGCACCCGACGCACGTACGGGACGTCGGGCGGGCCTCGAGGCGCCCGCTCGGGATCGGCTTGCCGCAGACCTCGCACGTGCCGTAGCTGCCGTCGGCGACGCGGGCGAGCGCCGCGTCGATCTCGTCGAGGTGATGGCGCGCCTCCTGGACCATGGCGTCGACCTGGGCACGCTCGAAGGCGATCGTGGCGCCCTCGGGGTCGTGCTCGTCGTCCGCGTTGGTGTCCCTCGAGGCGGCCACCACACCCTCGTAGTCCTCGGTGAGAGCCGCGAGCCGTCGGGTCACCTCGTCGCGCTCGCGCTCCAGCAGGACCTGTGGCTCGGTCATCTCAGCGCACCCACTGCAGTGAGGCGTCCTTGGCCGCCTCGACCTGGGAGCCGGTCTGACGCCGTGCCATCCGGCGCAGCAGCATCGGGGTGAGGAGGGCGCCGAGGACGGCCCAGGCGCCGAGGACGGCGACCGTCTCCCAGGTACGCCAGCTACCACCGACCTCGAGGGCGGCGGCCTCGTCGGGCAGGAACGCCGAGCGCATGCCGAGGCCGAGCCAGTACATCGGGAACACCTGCGCGACCACCTGCACCCAGCCCCACAGCTGCTGGAGCGGGTAGAAGATGCCGGAGATGCCCGCCAGCACCATCACCGGCAGCATCCCCCAGGTGCCGACCTTCTGCGTGTTCGGCACCAGGGCGCCGATGATCATGCCGATCGGCATCGTCGCGACCAGTCCCAGAGCCAGCACCCACACCACGGTGAACCACCCCGAGGGGTCCGCCATCAGGTCGTCGAAGATCAGGAATGCCGGCACCAGGATCACCAGCATCTGCGGCACCAGGTTGAGCGACTGGAACAGCAGCTGGCCCGTGAAGTAGCCGCGCAACCCGTGCGGGACCGCCTTGTGGCGCAGCAGGGTGCCGTCCTCCTTCTCCATCGCTAGGCTGTACGCCGGGCCGATCACCACGCCGAAGGCGACCAGCGCACCGAGGATGCTCGGCAGCGCCACCGAGGGCAGCAGCAGGTCGGTGCCCTCCACCTCGGTGTCGCGGCGGAGGTACAGGTAGCCGATCACCAGTACCCCCGTGAACAGGTAGAAGCCCTGGTCCTGCGTGCTTCGGACGCTCTGCACGAACTCGGTCCAGCCGCGCCGGAGGCCGAGCCGGATCGCGTGCGTGGCGGTGTTCATCGCGCCACCTCCGTGAACAGCTGCGCGGCGGCCTCGGCGTGCCCCGACTCGTGCTGCTGCACGAGCTCGAGATAGGCGTCCTCCAGGCTGGCCCGCCGGATCTCGAGGTCCTCGACGAGCTCACCGTGCTCGGCGAACAGGTGCCGCGCGAACGTCGTGGGGTCGGCGGCCGCCTCCGTGAACCGATGGCCATCGATCGACCAGCTGACCCTCGCCTCGCCCGCCACCCGGCGCGCGAGCCCCTCGGCGGTGTCGTCGGCGACGATGCGGCCACCGGCGAGCACGAGCACGCGGTCGGCGAGCTTCTCGGCCTCGGCGAGGTCGTGGGTGGTCAGCAGGATGGTGGTCTGCTCGAACTCGGAGAGCCGCAGGATCAGCTGGTGGAAGTCGCGTCGCGCCTGGGGGTCGAACCCCGCGGTCGGCTCGTCGAGGAACAACAGCTCGGGGCGGCCGACGATGCCGACGGCGACGTCGAGCCGGCGCCGCTGCCCGCCGGAGAGGGTGGCGATCTTGCTGTCGGCCAGCTCGGTCAGCCCGACCGTCTCGAGGAGGAGGTCGACGTCGTGCGGCCGGGTGCGACCCGGCGTGGAGTACGGCGCGTAGTAGCCACCGAGCTGGGTCAGCAGCCGCCTCGGCGACCAGCGGGGGTGGTCACGCCACGACTGGAGCACGACACCGGTGCGCGCCCGCCAGTCCTCGCTGGCGTGGGCGGGGTCCTCGTCGAGCACGGACACCTCACCGGCCGAGCGGATCCGGAAGCCCTCGAGGATCTCGATCGTCGTGGTCTTCCCGGCACCGTTGGGACCGAGCAGGCACACCACCTCACCCGGGGAGATGTCGAAGTCGACGCCGGTGAGTACATCCTTCTCGCCGTACCGCATCCACAGGTCCCGAACCGTCACGGCCGCGTCCATGACCGCCAATCTAGAGGAGCCGCGACCCGCTCAGCACCCTTCAGGCATTGGGCAGTGCTCCGCCGTAGCGGCGGTCCCGACTCGCGTAGGTCTCGATCGCGGCCCAGAGGTCGCGCCGGTCGACGTCGGGCCACAGCACGTCGCTGAACACCATCTCGGCGTACGCGGCCTGCCAGAGCATGAAGTTGCTGAGTCGCTGCTCCCCCGAGGTGCGCCAGACCATGTCGGCGTCGGGCAGGTCGGGGACGTAGAGGTACTTCGCGAAGGTGCGCTCGTCGATGCGCTGCGGGTTGAGCCGGCCACTGGCCACGTCACGGGCCATGGCACGCGCAGTGTCGGCGACCTCGGCCCGTCCGCCGTAGTTCACGCACATCGTCAGGGTGAGCACGTCGTTGTCCGCGGTGAGCTCCTCGGCCACCCGCAGCTCCTTGACGACCGAGCGCCACAGCCGGGGCTCCCGGCCCGCCCAGCGGACCCGCACGCCGAGCTCGTGCATCTCGTCGCGACGCCGCCGGATCACGTCGCGGTTGAAGCCCATCAGGAAGCGGACCTCCTCGGGTGAGCGCGACCAGTTCTCGGTGGAGAAGGCGTAGGCCGAGATGGCCTTCACCCCGATCTCGATGGCTCCCTCGACGACGTCGAACAGCGAGTGCTCGCCCTGGGTGTGGCCGGCGGTACGCGGCAGGCCACGCTCGGCGGCCCACCGCCCGTTGCCGTCCATGATCACGGCGACGTGCTGCGGCACGAGCTCCGGCGGGAGGTCGGGCGGGGTGGCCCCGGAGGGGTGCGGGTCGGGTCGGCGTACCTGCCGCTTGCCTTTCCTGCGCACGCTCACCCCTCGTTGGCCCAGGGCCCGTCGCCCACGTAGGGCAAGGATCGCAGGCCGCGCTCGAGGTGCCACGAGAGGTACGCCGAGACCAGCCCGCGGGCCTCGCGCCGGTGGCGCTGCTCGGCCGCGTCGACCACCGGCCAGTCGCCGGACAGCAGGGCACCGAGCAGCACCAGCGTCTCCATCGCCGGGCTCGCCGATCCCGGGACCCGACACCCGGGGCACAGCGACCCCCCGGCGGCCGGGCTGAAGGCGCGGTGCGGTCCCTCGAGGCCGCAGCTCGCGCAGGCGTTGAACGACGGCGCGTAGCCCGCGACCGCCAGCGAGCGGAGCAGGAACGAGTCGAGCACGTCGCCGGGGCGGTGCTCGCCCGCGGCCATCGCCCGCAGCGCACCGACGAGCAGGAGGTACTGCTGCACCGAGGGCTGGCGCTCCTCCGACACCAGTCGCTCCGCGGTCTCGAGCATCACGCTCGCCGCGGTGTAGCGGTCGTAGTCGGCGCTGATCACGTTGCCGTACGGCGACCGGGTCTCGGCCTGGGTGACCACGTCGAGGTTGCGACCCACCGCGAGCTGCAGGTCGACGTGGGTGAAGGGCTCGAGCCGAGACCCGAACTTCGAGCTGGTGCGCCGGACCCCCTTGGCCACCGCGCGCACCACGCCGTGCTGCCGGGTGAGCAGGGTGATGATGCGGTCGGCCTCGGCCAGCTTGTGCGTGCGCAGCACGATGGCTTCGTCGCTGTACACGGGCATGGGGTCATTCTCCCCCGGCCCGTGGGTGACGCGCAGCGACCCGCCGCGCCGGGCTGGTCGGTCAGGACGGCCAGGACGGCGGCTCGGTCAACGGGAGCCTGACCTCGAAGGTGGTGCCCTCCCCCAGCCGGCTCTGCACCGAGATGTGTCCGCCGTGGGCGTCGACGATCTTCTTGGTGATCGCCAGGCCGAGGCCGACGCCGGGGATGGCCTCGTCCTGCACCGAGCTGCTGCGGAAGAACTTGTCGAAGACGTCGTCCAGCTCGCTCTCGCTGATGCCGCGACCGGTGTCGCTGACCCGGATCACCGCCTCGTCACCCACTTGACGGACCGTGCCGCTGACGTGACCGCCGGCCGGCGTGTACTTGACCGCGTTGCTGAAGAGGTTGTCGAAGACCTGGGCGAGGCGCTCGCTGTCCCCCTTGATCGGCAGCCGCGGGCCGTCCGCCTCGAAGGCGAAGCCGTGGCCGGCCGCCGTGGCCGCCTTCTCGGCCTCCAGGGCGCACGCCCCGACGAGCTGGCGTACGTCGACGACCTCGAGGTCGAGCACCGTGGTCACCGAGTGCAGCGCGGTGGAGAGCAGGTCGTCGACCAGGCGGTGCAGGCGGCGTGCGTTGCGCTGGACGGTGCCGAGGTAGTGGCGTACGTCGGCGGGCAGTATCTCGTCCGGGTCGTCCTCGAGGATCATGTCGACGTAGCCGATGATCGAGGTCAGCGGCGTACGCAGCTCGTGGCTGACCGAGGCGATGAACTCGTCCTTGATCCGCGCGGCCACCACCAGGTCGGTGATGTCGTGGTAGGCCAGCACCGCGCCTGCGAACTGCCCGCGGGCGTCGAAGTGCGGGCTGCCGGAGACCGCGAGGGCACGGCGCTCGGCGGGGTCCTGGCCCACCCAGATCATGTAGTCGCGGAAGCTCTCCCCTTGCGAGGCCTTGACGGTCGGCATCTGGTCGCGACTCATCGGGGTCACGCCGTCGGGCAGGTAGACGTAGCCCAGCTGGCCCGCCTTGCCGGCATGGCCGTCGGGGTACGCGAGGGCCATGAAGTCGCGGTGCCGTGGGTTCATCGAGTCGTAGTTGCCCTCGGCGTCCAGGGCGACCAGCCCGATGTCGACGCTGGTCACGATGCTCTCGGTCAGCCTCCGCTGCTCGATCACGTCCGACATGGCCCGGGCGAGGCGGCGGGAGGCGACACCGGAGTGCTCGGCCTGCGCCTTCCACATCTGCGCGGTCAGCGCGACGGCGCTGGAGCTGATCACCGCCATCAGGGTGACCTGGGCGACCCGGGAGACCGTCTCGAGGGCGTAGCCGTGGATCACCAGGGTCGGCATCACGTACGCGCCCAGCACCGTGACGACGGTGGTGGCCACACCCCGCGCCCCGAACTGCAGCCCCAGCCAGATCGCCGGGAACGCCACCGCGACGCCGACCGCCGTCTCCGGCGCGAGCCGGAAGATGCCCAGCGCGACGATGTCGAGCACCGGCAGCCAGATCGTCCACCGGTGGCTGGCCCGGCCACGCGCGATGGCGAACGCGCCCGCGGTCGGGACGGCAACCACGGCGAGACCGAGCAGGAAGACCTGGCCGAGCTCGCCGCCGAGGACGAGCTGAAGGCACACCTCGATCACCAGCGGCACCAGGAACAGCGCCTGCGCGGCCCGAGGATCTGCCTGCTCCCCGGCCAGCAGCTGCTGGATCTCCGAGGTCAGGGTGGAGCGAGAGCGCATGCTCGTCGGTCCTCCCCCTTGGTGCTGCACGCGTGGGGACAATCTAGTCCGGATCAGTCGATACCGGAGCGAAACCGGACGAACCGGGCGACTCCGGACGAGCACGATCCGATGGGTGCCGGCGGGTGGTCAGCCCTGCAGCCGGCGACCCCGGCGGGAGTCCTCGTGGCACCGGGCGACGAACTCGGCTGCCACCTGGTTGAGCCGTTCGGGACGGACCCGCCACTCCAGGATGTTGTGCGCCTCGACGAAGGTGGAGTCGGGCAGCTCCTCGGCGAGCATCGCCGCGTCGGCGGCGGGGTGGATGGGGTCGCGTGGGTGGCCGACGACGAGAGCAGGCACGTCGATGCCCTTGCGGGTGCGCGACGACGGCGCGACCCGGCCGAAGAAGATGCCGTGGATCGCGGCCGCCATCGAACCGGGGCGATGGTCGAACGTGTCCAGCCCGATGCCGACCCAGAACGGGACGACACCGCGCGGTACCGCCCTGGTCGCGGTGCGTACGGCGGTGACGGCCAGGGGCAGGAACCGCGAGACGAAGAGCAGCGGCGCGAAGGCCAGCAGGCCTGCCTCCAGGGCGTTGTCGAGCACGGGCATCTCCGCGATCAGCCCGCGGACCCGGTCCGGTGCCAGCACCGCCACCTCGAGGCTGACGTTGGCCCCGAGCGAGGTGCCGCCGATCACCGCGTCGGGTGCGCCGAGCTCGTCGAGGAGGGCCACCACCTGCTCGGCGAAGGCCGGGATCGAGTAGGCGAGCGGGTCGTCGGGCCGGTCGGAGCGGCCGTGGCCGAGCAGGTCGAGCGTCACGACGTGGAACCCGGCCGCGGCGAGGTGGCGCGCCAGCGGCTGCTGCATCCGTCGTGGCATCAGCTGGGCGTGCAGGAGGACCACCCAGCGGTCGCCGCCGCCGTACTCGGTGAACTCGAGCCGGTGCCCGTCGTGGAAGAACTGCCCGATGCGCTCGGAGACCAGACTCATGGGCCCAGCGTGGCACGTACCGGCCCGCCGGGCCGGCAGGTCCAGCCCGCGAACCACCGGCATTCGGCCGCATCGGACGTGCGCCTGGGCGACAATCCACCTGTGCAGGGACCGACGACCAGGGGTGCTCGAGCCGTCGTGGCGGTCTCCCTGGTCAGCCTCGCGTTCCTCGCCGGGGTGTTCGCGGTCTCGATGGCCGGCTACCTCGGGTCGACCGCCGCGTGGTGGCCCGCCGGCGGGGTGGGTGTCATCGCACTGCTGCTCCTGCCCCGCAGCTGGTGGCCCGGCCTGCTGGCGGCGCTGACGATCGCCTATGCACTGGCCAACTACGCCAGCGGCCGGACCGTGCTCGAGGCCGCGCTGCTCGGTCTCGCCGACGTTGCCGAGACCGCCCTGATCGGCTACCTGCTCGTCCGGTACGTCGGGCACCACCTCGACAACATCAACGCCCTGTGGCGGCTCCTCGCCATCGCGTTCGCGGGCGCGCTGGTGGCCGGGCTGGGCGTGTCCGCCACGCTGGCGGTCACCCAGGACCAGGACTTCCTCGAGGTCTTCCTGCGCACCGTGCCGTCGCACGGCGCCTCCGTGGTGCTGCTCGTGCCCCTGGTGATGGTGCGGCCGACGGTCTTCCGGGTGTACTGGTTCGAGGTGGCGGCCCAGGGCGCGATCCTGGCGGCCGTCTCGCTGCTGACCTTCGGGCCGACCAGCGAGTTCACCGTCTCGTTCGGGCCACTGCCCTTCTTCGTGTGGGCGGCGCTGCGCTTCGGCGAGCGCGTCGTGGTGGTGGAGACACTCCTCTTCGCCGTGCTCGTCACCGGGCTCACCTGGGCCGGCTCCGGCCCCTTCCCCGCTGAGCAGGAGATCCTCGGTGCGAGCACCAGCAACCAGGTGGCCCAGCTCTACCTCATCTGCGTCGCGCTGACCGGGCTGCCGCTCGCCCTCGTGATGCGCCAGCGGCAGCAGGCCCTGGCGCGGATCGAGGCGAGCGAGGAGGTTTTCCGGCGCAACTTCAGCGAGTCGCAGGTCGGCATCGCGCTGCTGGCGTGGGACGGCACGGCGCTCACCTTCACCGAGGCCAACGACGCCGCGCTCGAGGTGCTCCGGTGCACGTCCACCGAGATCACCGGACGGCGTTCCGGCGAGGTGCTGGCGGCGCCCGGGCTGGAGACGGCTGCTCGCGAGGTCGTGACCGGAGCCCGTGGCGGCTGGTCGGGCCGCATCGGTCTGGTCGGTGACAGGCGTACGCGTCTCGGCGCAACCCTGTCGCCCATCCAGCGCAGCGACGACACCTGGTTCTTCTCCCTCCACCTCGCCGACGTCACCGAGGCCACCGAGATGCAGGCGCGGCTGGCGGCCGAGCAGGCCTACACGCGGGCGGTCGTGGACACCGCCCCGGCCATGATCGTGGTCACCCGGGTCGACGGCACGGTCATCGCCGCCAACCCGGCCACCACGACGCTGACCGGCTACGCGGAGTCGGAGCTCCTCGGCCGGCCGCTGTGGGAGGTGCTGGTGTCCGAGGCGGACCGCGAGGCCACCCGCGCGATGTTCGGTGACCCGGACCGGCTGCCGCTCGCCGGCGAGACCTCGGTCCAGACCCGCGACTCGGGACCTCGCACGGTGGTGTTCTCCAACAGCGTCTACCGCCCCGACGAGGAGACCGAGCCGCTCTACGTGCTGACGGCGACCGACGTCACGACTGCCCGCGAGCACGCCGGGATGATCGACCACCTGCTCTCGTCGGCCCGCACCATTGCCTTCATCGGCACCGACCTCACCGGGCGGATCACGCTCTTCAACACCGGCGCGGAGCAGATGCTCGGCGTCGGCGCGGAGGAGGCCGCGGACCGCGACTTCACCGAGTTCGTCTCCGAGGCCGACCTCAGCCGGCACGCCGCCCGCCATCCCGACGCCCACGGGTTCGCCGCCGTCATCGGTCCCGACGACGCCGCGATGCCGGAGACCCGCGACTGGACGCTGCTGCCCAAGGGCCGTCCGCCGCGACGGGTGAGCATGACCACCAACCCGGTGACCGACAGCTTCGGCCAGCTGTTCGGCTACCTCTTCGTCGCGCGCGACGTGACCGACACCCGGCGCAGCCAGGAGATCCTGGTCAAGGCGCTGCGGCGCGAGCGCGAGGTGGTCGCGCGGCTCAAGGACCTCGACCGCGCCAAGGACGACTTCGTCTCCACCGTCAGCCACGAGCTGCGCACCCCGATGAGCAGCATCATCGGCAGCGCGGAGATGCTGGCCGACGGCATGGTCGGCGACCTGCTGCCCGCCCAGCAGCGGATGATGGAGGTGATCGCCCGCAACGGGACGCGTCTGCTCAGCCTCGCCGACGACCTGCTCACCCTGGCGGCCGGCGACAACGGCACCTGGCAGCAGCAGCTCGCCCGGGTCGACCTCGGCGACGTGGCGCACGAGAGCGCAGGCGCGGTCTCCACGATGCTCGCCTCACGCGACCTCGACCTGCAGGTCGACCTGCCCGACCGCCCGGTGCACGTGCTGGGCGACCCCGGTCACCTCGAGCGCGCGGTCACCAACCTGCTCACCAACGCGATCAAGTTCACCCCCGACGGCGGCCGCATCACCGTCGCGGTGACGAACGACGAGACCGAGCGCACCGCGCAGATCTCGGTGGCCGACACCGGGCTGGGCATCCCGGAGGACGAGCTGGAGAACGTGTTCGCGAAGTTCTTCCGGTCCACGGTGGTCCAGGAGCAGGCCATCCAGGGCACCGGCCTGGGGCTGGCCATCGTCAAGACGATCGTGGCCAACCACGACGGCCACATCGACGTGCGCTCCCGGCCGGGTGCCGGGACCACCTTCACGATCACGCTGCCGCTGAGCACCTGACCCGGGTCTGACTCAGTCCGGCACCGGGGCAGCGGCTCAGCGCATCAGGCGTTGCGCCGGTTGACCGCCGAGATCACGGCCTTCAGCGACGCGGTGACGATGTTGGCGTCGAGCCCGACGCCCCAGAGCACCTGGTCGCCGACCGCGCACTCGACGTACGCCGCGGCGATCGCGTCACCACCGGCCGAGAGCGCGTGCTCGGCGTAGTCGAGGACGCGCACGTCGCCGCGCCCGTCGTACACCGGGTTGCCGGCCGCCTGCTCGGTCTCCACCAGCTCGTTGAGGGCGTTGGTGAACGCGTTGATCGGCCCGTTGCCCTGCCCGCTCAGCGAGCGCAGCTCGCCGTCGACGTAGACGTTGACGGTGAGCTGGTCCTTCTCGCCCGCCGCGGCGGAGGTGTGCACCGAGTTGAGCTTCAGCGGGGTCTCCCGGGCGAGGTACTCGGCCTCGAATGCCTCCCAGATCGCGGCCGGCGACATCTCGCCGCCCTCGCCGTCGGTCTGCTCCTGCACCGCCCGGCTGAACTCGATCTGCAGCCGGCGGGGCAGGTCGAGCTTGTGCTCGGCCTTCATCACGTAGGCGACACCACCCTTGCCGGACTGGCTGTTCACGCGGATGACCGCCTCGTAGGTGCGGCCGACGTCCTTCGGGTCGATCGGCAGGTACGGCGCCTCCCACGGGTGCTCCTCGACGGGGTGGCCCGCGCGCGTGGCCTCCTCCTCGAGGGCCTCGAGGCCCTTCTTGATCGCGTCCTGGTGCGACCCGGAGAACGCCGTGTAGACGAGATCACCGGCGTAGGGGTGGCGCGGGTGCACCGGCAGCTGGGTGCAGTACTCGACCGTGCGGCGGATCTCGTCGATGTCGCTGAAGTCGATCTGCGGGTCGATGCCCTGGCTGAAGAGGTTCATCCCCAGCGTCACCAGGCAGACGTTGCCGGTGCGCTCGCCGTGCCCGAACAGGCAGCCCTCGACCCGGTCGGCGCCGGCCATCATCGCCAGCTCGGTGGCGGCGACCGCGGTGCCACGGTCGTTGTGCGGGTGCAGCGAGATCGTGGTGTGCTCGCGCCTGGTCAGCTGGCGGGAGAACCACTCGATCTGGTCGGCGTAGACGTTCGGCGTCGCCATCTCGACCGTGGCCGGCAGATTGAGGATGATCTCCCGCCCGTCGTCGGGCTGCCACACGTCGGAGACGGCCTCGCACACCTCGACCGAGAACGGCAGCTCGGTGCCGGTGAAGATCTCCGGGGAGTACTCGTAGCCGATGACGGTCTTGGAGAGGTTGGCCTCGGCGTACTTCATCATCAGCTCGGTGCCCCGGACGGCGATGTCCTTGACCTCGTCGTGGGTGGCCCGGAACACCACCCGCCGGAACAGCGGCGCGAGCGCGTTGTAGAGGTGGATGTTGGCGTGGTGGACGCCGATCAGCGACTCGGTGGTGCGCTCGATGAGGTCCTCCCGGGCCTGCGTCAGCACCGAGATGGTGACGTGCTCCGGCACCTTGTCGCGCTCGATCAGCTGGCGGACGAAGGCGAAGTCGGTCTCGCTCGCGCTCGGGAACCCGACCTCGATCTCCTTGTAGCCCATCTCCACGAGCAGGTCGAACATCCGGTGCTTGCGCTCGGGCGACATCGGGTCGATCAGCGCCTGGTTGCCGTCGCGCAGATCGGTGGAGAGCCAGCGCGGCGCCCGGGTGATCGTGGTGCCCGGCCAGGTGCGGTCCGGCAGGTCGACCGGCGGGAACGGCCGGTAGCGGTGCACGGGCATGCCGCTGCTGCGTTGGGTGTTCGTGAAGCCGGAGTGCTGGAGTGTCATGGTGTGTCCTCGCTGGTGTGACGGGCGCCGGCGTCGCAGACTCTCCGCAGCGAGGGGACCGGCTGGTTCAGACCTCGCGGCGGCAGCGAAGGAGGAGGCTGCTCGTCATGACCCGGCCAGAGTATCAGCGGCTCGCGGGCAGTCTCACGGTGACCGTGGTGCCCTTCCCCTCGTCCGACTCCACCGTCACGGTGCCGTGGTGACGCTCGGTCACGGCATGCACCAGGGCGAGGCCCAGCCCGGTGCCCTGGATCTCGCCGGTGACTGCCAAGGATGACCGGAAGAACCGCGCGAAGACGCGGTTCTGCTCGCCCTCCGGGATGCCGATGCCCTCGTCGGCCACCACGAGGACGACCTCGTCCCCGTCCCCCGAGACGCGCACCTCGACCCGCCCGTGCTCGTGGCTGAACTTGACCGCGTTGCTCAGCAGGTTGAGCGCCAGCTGCTCGAGCTGCTCCGGGTCGCCCCACGCCGGACGGGCACCGGGCGCGGTCACCACGGCGACCGAGACGTCGCTGTGCACCATCGTCGGGAGAAGAGCCTGGCGGCAGCGCTCGACCACCGCGGTCAGGTCGACCGGCTGCAGGTCGAGGTGGACCTCCTCCGCGTCGTACGCCGAGAGGGTCAGCAGGTCCTCGACGAGGGCCCGCAGCCTGACCACGTTGCGCTCGACGATCGCGATGCCGCGGGCAACACCCTCGCCGACCTCGCCCATGGTGCCCTCGGCGATCAGCTCGAGGTAGCCCACGATGCTCGCCAGCGGGGTGCGCAGCTCGTGGGAGACCGACGAGATGAAGGCGTCCTTGGCCCGGTCGAGCTCGCGCAGCCGGTCGACCGACTCACGCTGCTGCTCGAAGGCCCGCACCTGGATCAGTGACACGACCAGGTCGTGCGCCATCCCGGTGCACATCGCCATGTCGGCTCCGCGCCACGCCCGCGGCTCGAGCGCGTGCAGCAGCATCCAGCCGACCACCTCGTCACCGACGGCGACGGGTACGGACGCGAAGGACCGCGTGCCCAGTGCCTTCTCGATGTCGGCCGCCTCGTCCGCGGACAGCCGGTCGTCGTGCTCCACGTCGTCGACGTGCACGGCGCTGAGGCGCTGGGCCGCCTCGAGCAGCAGCGCGGTGAGCGGCTCGGGCAGGTCGACGAAGGAGCCCACACTCGGCAGCGCGGCGGCCTCGTCGGTGCGGCTCCAGGACCCCCGGACGGCCGCGGTCGGCTCCGCGTCCACCAGGAGTACGTCGCACCGGTCGGCCGCGACCGCCCGGCCCACCGACTCGGCGGCCCGCTCGACCAGCTGGGCGGAGTCGAGGTCCTGGCGCAACGACCGCGCCAGCTCGTTGACCAGCCCGTCTCGGTCGACCCGCTCGATCAGCTCGCCCTGTGCCGCGCGCATCGCCCGGACCGAGTCGTAGAGCCCAGCGGCCGCCTGCTCGCCGAGGCGCTCGGCGGCGATCCGGCGCTCCCGTTCCCGGTCCAGCAGGGCGCGCAGCTGCTCGACCTCCGCGGCGAGGTCGGTGGGCGACGGGGCATGGCCGGTGGGTGGCTGGACGATGTCCACTGCTTCGTATCGTGGTGGCTCGCGCCGGTGCCGGTCAACGGTGGACACCTGACCGGCCAGGAGACGAGGAGCCCAGCGATGCCGACCCTGCTCGTGGTCCACCACTCCCCGACCCGCTCGTTGCAGGCCCTGACCGAGGGCGTCCTGGCGGGTGCCGGCGACGACGCGCTGGAGGAGGTCGAGGTGGTGGTCCGCGAGGCGCTCGACTTCGCCCGCGGGACGGCCGACCACCATGTCCTGCTCGCCGCCGACGGCTACGTGCTGGGCACCACGGCCAACTTCGGTTACATGAGCGGGGCACTCAAGCACGTCTTCGACTCGACGTTCCTGCAGATCGGCGGGGCGCTCGCCGACGACGGCAGCGGCACGGCCGGCGGCGGCGGCGTGACCTCGGGGCGACCGTTCGGCCTCTACGTGCACGGCCGCTACGACACCACCGGGGCGGTCCGGTCCGTGCTCAGCATCACCGGCGCGCTCGGCTGGAAGCAGGGGTACGACGTGCTCGAGGCGATGGGCGACGTCACTGAGTCCGACGTCGATGCCGCCTACGAGCTGGGCGGTACGATCGCGGCGTTGCTCGTCAACTGAGACCTGAGCGGCGCTCGGGATCGGGACGACCCCTCACGAGACATCAGGACGTGAAGTTCTGCACCGCGATCCAGGAGCGGCCGTCCCGGGACTTCTGGACCCCGACGGCGATGAGGCGAACCTTCCCCTGGAGGAGGTTCTTGCGGTGGCCGGGCGACCTCATCCACATCCGGACCATCACCTTGGCCACTGCGTCGGGAGAGCGGAGGGTCGCGGAGTACCTGGCGATGTTCTCCGAAGCATAGGAACGGTGACACCCTCGCAGGATCTGGCGATAGTTGCGGTGGTAGAACGAATTGGTCCTGGCGAGGTGGGCGCTCCAACCCTCGGCATAGCGGTCGACGCAGGCATTGGCCCTGAGGGCACGTCTCTTGTGCGCACGGCGCTGCTGGTTCGTGTACTTGATGATCGAGGCTTCGACCTGGTTGGCGAACACGGCGCTGGACGAGGCAGCCATCGCTGCCGGAGCTGCCACCACGGCTCCACCCAGTGCGGAGGACACGAGCGTGATGACTGCCAACAAGATCTGGAGCACCCTCTTCATGCCGAAAAGTGTATGTCCGATTCGGTCGATTTGTGGTGCATTGCGACATTTCTTCCGGGCGACACCAGAGGAGCAGCTGGGCGGTACGATCGCGGCGTTGCTCGTCAGCTGAGACCTGAGCGGGGGAAGGCACCGTGGGTCGTACTCCCCTCCTGTCGGTGGCGCTGCTCTCCGCAGCGCTCCTCCTCGGTGGCTGCTCCGAGGCCCCGCTGGCCCGGGAGTCCCGCGCCGACAGCACCGAAGCACCCCCGCTGGGCGGCTGCTACCGCCTCACGCCGCGTGACGTGACCCTGCCGAGCACCGACGCCGAACCGGTCCCCTGCTCCGAGCGGCACACCGCCCAGACCTTCGCGATCGGCACCATCCCGGACAGCACGGGCGACGACTACGGCTCGCGAGCGCACGGCGAGTGGGTGCTCCCCCGATGCCGGGACGCGTTCGGGAAGTTCCTCGCCGCCGACGAGAGCCTGGCGATGCGCATCCAGCTCAGCTGGGCGTGGTTCCGCCCGTCGGAGCGCGGCTGGGACAAGGGCGCCCGCTGGTACCGCTGCGACCTCGTCGGTGGGACCGCCGAGGCGAAGGAGTATCGCGACCTGCCCGAGACCGCCAAGGGACTCTTCCGCGCCCGCCCCCCCGAGGAGTGGCTGACCTGCGCCCGGGGTCCGCAGGTCACCGGGTCGGTCAAGCTGCCCTGCTCCGAGCCGCACGACTGGCGGGCGGTCACCACGATCAAGCTCGGTGAGCCCCGGGACCCCTACCCCGGGGACCGGGTGGTCGAGGTGACCACCCGCGACTACTGCTCCGACTCGGTCGGTGCCTGGATGAACTACCCCGTCGACTACGAGTTCGGCTACACCTACTTCCACGAGGCGGAGTGGGAGGCCGGCAACCGGCGGTCGATCTGCTGGGCGAGGACCGACCAGTGAGGGGCGCCCGACTCCTCCGAGCAGCAGCGCTGTCGCTCGCGCTTGCCGTGGTCAGCAGCGGGTGCAGCAGCGAGGCCCCCGAGAAGTCCGACCCTTCCACCTCGCCGTCCGCGGTGGTCTCGTCCGTGCCCCCGCCGCCGGCCGCACCGAAGGTGGGAGACTGCCACCGGCTCACCTTCGAGGAGGCCACCGCACCCGTCGAGAGCCGGCCGCAGGTGCGGTGCTCCTCGCCGCACACGGCGGTGACCATCAAGGTCGGGCGCATCGACGCCCTGGCCGACGGCCACCTGCTGGCGGTCGACTCCGCCACCGTGCGCGCACAGATCGCCCGCGCCTGCCCGCCGGCCCTGGAGGGCTTCGTCGGCGGCGACGAGAACACCAGACGGCTCAGCCGTTTCGAGGTGGTCTGGTACAGCCCCTCCCTCGAGCAGGCCGAGGCCGGTGCCGACTGGTACCGCTGCGACGTGGTGGCCCTGCGCTCCGAGGGCGAGCTGATGACGCTGCCGGCCAGGATGCGCGGTGTTCTCGATCGGCCCGGCGCGCTCGACCGGTTCGGCACCTGCGGCACCAGCGCGCCCGACCGCCCGAGCTTCGAACGCGTCGCGTGCAGCGAGCGGCACAACTGGCGGGCGGTGGACACGATCGACCTGCCGCCAGGCACCCGCTTCCAGGCCCAGGACGCGGGGGCAGCCGCCGACAGGGAGTGCCAGGACATCGCGGCGGCGCGCGCCGGCGACTCGCTGCGCTACACGTGGAGCTTCGAGTGGCCGAGCCGCGCCGCGTGGGACGAGGGCCAGCGCTACGGGTACTGCTGGGTGCCGAACTGAGGTCAGACGCGTACGGGATGGCCGCCGTCGGCCAGCGCCCTCTTGACGTCCGGGATGCGCAGCGTGCCGAAATGGAAGACGGTCGCCGCGAGCACGGCGTCCGCACCCGCCTGCACGGCCGGTGAGAAGTGCTCGAGCCGGCCGGCCCCGCCGCTGGCGATGACCGGGATGCCCACCTCGCGTCGTACGCCGGCGATGAGCTCGAGGTCGAACCCGTCCTGGGTGCCGTCGGCGTCCATCGCGTTGAGCAGGATCTCCCCGGCCCCGAGCTCGGCGGCCTTCGCGGCCCAGGCGAGGGCGTCGAGACCCGCGGACCGGCGACCGCCGTGGGTGGTCACCTCGAAGCCGGAGTCGGTCCCCTCGGCCCGCCGGGCGTCGACCGAGAGCACGAGCACCTGGCTGCCGAACCGGTCGGCGATCTCGGCGACGAGCTCGGGACGCCGGATGGCCGCGGTGTTCACCGCCACCTTGTCGGCACCCGCCCGAAGCAGCCGGTCCACGTCCTCGACGCTGCCGACGCCACCACCTACGGTCAGCGGGATGAAGACCTGCTCGGCGGTCCGCGAGACGATCTCGAGCGTCGTCGAGCGCCCCTCGTGCGAGGCGGAGATGTCCAGGAAGGTCAGCTCGTCGGCACCCTCGGCGTCGTAGACCCGGGCGAGCTCCACCGGGTCGCCGGCATCACGGAGCTGCTGGAAGTTGATCCCCTTGACCACCCGGCCGGCGTCGACGTCCAGGCACGGGATCACGCGTACGGCGAGCGACATCGTCACCCGCCGGAAGGGACGGGCCGGTCGGGCCAGGTCAGGTCCAGCGCCTCGGCCAGGGTGAAGCGGCCCTCGTAGAGAGCGGTGCCGATGATGGCGCCCTCCACCCCCTCGTCGACCAGGCCGGCCAGGGCGTCGAGGTCGGCGAGCTCGGTGATGCCGCCCGAGGCGACCACGGGGCGGTCGGTCTCCGCGCAGACGCTGCGCAGCAGGTCGAGGTTGGGGCCCTGCAGCATGCCGTCCTTGTTCACGTCGGTGACGACGTAGCGAGCACACCCCTCGGCGTCGAGACGGGCCAGCACCTCGTAGAGGTCACCACCCTCGCGGGTCCACCCGCGCGCGGCGAGGGTGCGACCTCGGACGTCGAGCCCGATCGCGATGCGGTCACCGTGCGCGGCGATCGCTGCGGCGCACCACTCCGGCTGCTCCAGGGCAGCGGTGCCGATGTTGACCCGGCGGCAGCCGGTCGCCAGCGCCGCGGCCAGCGAGTCGTCGTCGCGGATCCCGCCACTCATCTCGACGGCGATGTCGAGGGCGCCGACGATGCGGGCCAGCAGCTCGCGGTTGTCGCCGCGCCCGAAGGCCGCGTCGAGGTCGACGAGGTGGATCCACTCCGCGCCGGCCTCCTGCCAGCGCAGCGCGGCCTCGACGGGGTCGCCGAACCGCTTCTCCGAGCCGGCCACGCCCTGCACCAGCTGCACGGCCTGGCCTCCGGCGATGTCGACGGCGGGCAGCAGCTCGAGATGGTCGCTCATGCAGTGGCCTCCGTGGGTCGGCTGACGCGCAGGGAGCCGACCCAGTTGGCCAACAACCGGGCTCCGGCGTCCCCGGACTTCTCGGGGTGGAACTGGGTGGCCACGAGCGGGCCGTTCTCGACGGCGGCGACGAACCGGTCCCCGCCGTGCTGCGACCAGGTGACCAGAGGTGCCCGCGTGCGGTCGTTGGTGACGAGGGTCCAGTCCCGCACGCCGTAGGAGTGCACGAAGTAGAACCGCTCGTCCTCGACGCCGGCGAACAGCTCGCTGCCCTCGGGGACCTCGACGGTGTTCCACCCCATGTGGGGTACGACGGGCGCCTGCAGGCGCTCGACCACACCGGGCCACTCGTCGCAGCCCCGGCTCTCGACGCCGTGCTCGACCCCGCGCTCGAACAGCACCTGCATCCCGACGCAGATGCCGAGCACCGGCCGTCCGCCCGCGAGCCGGCGGCCGATCAGCTCGGGACCGTGCACCGACCGCAGGCCCTCCATGCAGGCCGCGAACGCGCCGACGCCCGGCACCACCAGTCCGTCGGCGTCGAGCACGACGGAGCGGTCGGCGGTGAGGACGACCTCGGCACCGGCGCGCTCGACGGCACGCACGACCGAGCGGAGGTTGCCGGAACCGTAGTCGAGGACGGCGACTCGTGGGAGGGCGGGCGTGCTCAGAGTGTCCCCTTGGTCGAGGGGACGCCCGTCTCGCGCGGGTCGAGCGCCACGGCGTCGCGCAGCGCGCGGGCGACCGCCTTGAACTGGGCCTCCACGACGTGGTGCGGGTCGCGGCCACCGAGCACGCGCACGTGCAGCGCGATCTGCGCGTGGTGCGCCAGCGTCTCGAAGACGTGCCGGGTCAGCGACCCGGCGTACGCCACGCCGCTGCCGCCGATGGTGACCATCTCCTGGCCCTCGGGCTCGCCGGTGTGCACGCAGTAGGGCCGGCCGGAGACGTCGACGGCGCACTGCACCAGCGCCTCGTCGAGCGGAACGAGCGAGTCGCCGAAGCGGCGGATGCCGGACTTGTCACCGAGCGCCTCGCGCAGGGCGTCGCCGAGCACGATCGCGGTGTCCTCGACGGTGTGGTGCGCGTCGATGTGGAGGTCGCCCTCGGCCTGCGCGGTGAGGTCGATCAGCGAGTGGCGGCCGAAGGAGGTCAGCATGTGGTCGTAGAACCCGACCCCGGTGGACACGTCGGTGCGTCCGCTCCCGTCCAGGTCGAGCTCGACGAGGACCTTCGACTCCTTGGTCTGCCGCTCGATGCGCGCAGCCCGTCGACCGGTCGTGCTCATCTCGATACCTCCGTCGTTGCTTCCACGAGTGCGTGCTTGAACGCGGCCATCTCCGTCGATGTTCCTACGGAGACCCGCAACCAGCCCTCCGGACCGGTGACCCTGACCAGCACGCCGCGGTCCAGCAGCCGCTGCCAGAGTGCCTGACGGTCCTCGAACCGACCGAACAGGACGAAGTTCGCGTCGCTCTCCGCGACCTCGTGCCCCTGATCCCGCAGCCACGCCACCGTCCGGTCGCGCTCCGCCCGGAGCTCCTCGACGTTGGCGAGGAGCTCGTCGGCGTGCTGCAGCGCCGCCACGGCGACCGCCTGGGTCACCGCCGAGAGGTGGTAGGGCAGGCGCACCACGCGCAGCGCGTCGCACAGCTCGGGGGCGGTGGCGAGGTAGCCGACCCGAGCGCCGGCGAGGGCGAACGCCTTGCTCATCGTGCGCGTGACGATCAGGTTGCGGTGCTCACCGAGCAGCTCGAGCGCGGACGGCGTGCCCGTGCGGCGGAACTCCGCGTAGGCCTCGTCGATCACCACGACACCGTCGGTCATCGCGCACAGCTCGCCGATCGCCTCGTGCGGCAGGGCGGTCCCGGTCGGGTTGTTGGGAGACGGCACCAGCACGACGGTCGGCGCGTGCTCGTCGATCAGCCGACGGGCCTCGTCGAGGTCGAAGCCGAAGTCCTCACGGCGCCGCCCGGCCACGTAGGTGGTCATCGCGTCGCGGGCGTACTCCGGATACATCGAGTACGTCGGGGCGAAGGAGACCGCCCTGCGACCCGGGCCCGCGAACGCCTGCAGGACCTGCAGCATCACCTCGTTGGAGCCGTTGGCGGCCCAGACCTGCTCGGGGCCGAGGGACACTCCGGACTCCTTGCCGAGGTACTCCGCCAGGGCGACGCGCAGCTCGGTGAACTCCCGGTCGGGATAGCGGTTCAGCGACCCGGCCACGCCGGCCACGGCAGCCGCGATGTCGTCGACGACCCGCTGCGAGGGCGGGTAGGGGTTCTCGTTGACGTTCAGCGCCACGGGGACGTCGAGCTGCGGTGCGCCGTACGGCTCGACGCCGCGCAGCTCCTCACGCAGGGGCGGCCACGGCCGCCCGCCCGGGGCCTGCGTCATGACTGTTGCTCGAAGCGCACGCGCACGGCCGCGCCGTGCCCGGGGAGATCCTCGGCGTCGGCGAGGGTGGTGACGTGGCCGGCCACCTCCTCGAGCGCCTCGCGGGAGTACTCCACGACGTGCACCGACTTCAGGAACGTCCGCACCGACAGGCCCGAGGAGTGACAGGCGCACCCCGCCGTCGGCAGCACGTGGTTGGACCCCGCGCAGTAGTCCCCGAGGGAGACCGGCGTCCACGGCCCGACGAACACCGCGCCGGCGTTGCGCACCTTGGCGGCGTCACGCGCCGAGTCGGCGGTGTGCACCTCGGTGTGCTCCGCGGCGTAGGCGTTGACGACATCCAGCCCCTGCTCGAGGTCGTCGACGAGGACGATCCCGGACTGCTCGCCGGACAGGGCGGTGCGGATCCGCTCCACGTGCCTGGTCGCGGCCACCTGCTTGTCCAGCTCGGCCTCGACGTCGTCGGCCAGCCGCAGCGAGTCGGTGACCAGCACCGAGGCGGCCATCGGGTCGTGCTCGGCCTGGCTGACCAGGTCGGCTGCGACGTTGGCGGCGTCGGCGGTGTCGTCGGCGAGTATGGCGATCTCGGTCGGCCCTGCCTCGGAGTCGATGCCCACCAGTCCCTTGAGCAGCCGCTTGGCCGAGACCGTGTAGATGTTGCCCGGCCCGGTGACCAGGTCGACGCGACGGCAGGGGCCGGCACCGTGGGCGAACATGGCGATCGCCTGGGCGCCGCCGACGGCATACACCTCGTGCACGCCGAGCAGCTCGCACGCGGCGAGGATCGTCGGGTGCGGCAGATCACCGTGATCTGCCTGGGGCGAGCTGGTCAGCGCGATCGAGCCGACGCCCGCGACCTGCGCGGGCACGACGTTCATCACCACGCTGGACACCAGCGGCGCGACGCCACCCGGCACGTAGAGGCCGACGCGGTCGACCGGGACCATCCGGGAAGTGACCCGGGCACCGGGGCCGATGTCGGTCCGTGTGTCGGCCTGCAGCTCGGCCTCGCACGTCAGGCGGAGCCTGCGGATCGACTCCTCGAGCCCCGCCCGCACGCCCGGGTCGAGGGCTGCCAGGGCGTCGGCCAGAGCCTGCCGGGGCACGGTGATGTCGGTCTGCCGGACGCCGTCGAAGCGTTCGGAGTACTCCGCGATCGCCTCCACGCCGCGGTCGCGGACGTCGTCGCAGATCGGGCGGACCACGTTCAGCGCGGCCTCGACGTCGAAGTCGGCGCGCGGCACCAGCGCGCGGTAGTCGCGCGGCCGGGTGCCTCGGAGGTCGATGCGCCGGATCATGCCCTCGAGTCTAGGTGTGTCGGGCAGGTCACACCTCACTGCTGCCGCCCCGTGGGCAGCGGGGCCTCCAGGAACTGCGGGCGGTAGAGGAACGGGTTGTCGACCACCTTGCTGGTGTCGGTGTTGTTGCGGCTGTAGGAGATCACGATGGTCGAGGGGTCGCTGCTGAGATCGGGGTGCGCGAGCGGCATGTAGCGAAGCTGCCCGGTCTCGGAGTTCGACGGAATCCGGGCGATCGTCCTGCCGTCGTCGAACGGCCCCTTCGGCGAGGGCGCGGACCAGATCGTCAGGTCGGTGCCGAGGAACTCGTCGCGCTTGCTGACGGCGTACCAGCGTCCGCCGCGCGGGAAGACGCTGAGGGTCTGCGAGACGCCACGTGTGGCGTCGATCAGCGGTACGGCGCGACTCGGCGAGCCCTGCCACCGCTTGCCGTCCCAGTACTGCCACGTGTCCGGCTCCAACAGGCCCTCCATCCGCGTCCGGGCGACGCGCAACGAGAACCCGAAGACTCCCGGACGGTCCGGCCGCGCGGTGCCGTAGAGGTAGACCCACCCATCCTGGACGGCCGCTGCGGCACCCCACTGCGGGCGTGCCGTGTCCGCGTCGTCCGGCCCGAGGTCCTTGTGCCAGATGAGCTGGGGGACCTTGCCGCGCAGCACCGCGAACAGCGCGATCGAGGATCCGAGGTTCTCGAACGCGAACGCCCCGTCGGGCTGGTTGGTCGACCGCACCCGCTGCGCGGCGATGCCGACGACGTCGTACCCGTCGCGCTGCTGGCGCGCGATCGACATCGGCCAGTAGCCGATGCCGTCGGGCCGGTCGGGAATCAGCGCACCGTGGTCGGCCGGCACCACGGCGTGGGCACAGCTGCCGTCGAACACGAGCATGGAGTTGCGCACGAAGCGCTGCCCGGAGAAGTCGGCGGACCGCAGGGTGTCGCCGAACACCCACAGCCGGCGGCCGTCCTGGAGGGTCACGTCGGCGCCGACGTCGGCGCCCTGGAACGCCGGGCCGCTCCGGACGCGTCCGACGAACTCGTTGAGGTCGGCGATCGAGCGGATCTCGGGCAACGGCAGGCACTGCGCCTCGGCCGGCCGCGGCACGGCTGTCCGGCTCAGGTCGCTGGGTTTCGACGGAGCCAGCACCGTCGACGCCAGCACCGCCAGGACGACC
>DASSLA010000057.1:0-4680 GCA_035689885.1 Marmoricola sp.
AGAAGACGGCGCGCAAGACCACCAAGAAGGCCACCGCGACGCCGCCGCACGGGGACCCGGTGGCCGGGGACGAGGCCGCGTCCGACGCGCCGTCCGGTGCGGAGTCGGGTGCCGAGTCGCGTGCTCCGGCGAGCGCCGTCGCCCAGCCCGACGACGAGGCCCCCAAGAAGCCGAAGAAGAAGGCCGCCTCCCGCAAGAAGGCAGCGGCCGCCCCCAGCGCGGAGCCGGCTCCTGAGACCGCAGCCGAGCCCGCCGTGGAGGCTGCACCGACGACGGAGCCGGCCGGCGACGTGAGCGCGGACCAGTCCGGCACCGACCAGCCCTCCGAGGACGACGCCCCCGCGGCGCCCATGGTGCTGTTCAAGGCGCCCGAGCCGACCGCGGCTCCTGCCCGGAAGCGGTCCCAGAAGAAGGCGGCCGCGAGGACCGAGGACGAGGCGGCGACGCCGGACTCCGACGACCAGGCGAAGCCTGCTGCCGAGGACACCAGCAAGGACGCGGACAAGGACGCGGACAAGGACGCCGCCCAGGAGGCCGAGTCCGGCGACACCGGGTCGGGCGAGGACGCGGGCGAGGGCGAGGGCGGGCCACGCCGTCGTCGTCGCCGGGGCGGACGCCGGCGCCGCAAGAGCTCCGACGGCGAGGGCAGCGACGACAGCGAGGGCAGCGAGAACGACGAGGAGGACGAGTCCGCTGACGACTCCTCCGACGAGGAGGAGACCGAGGGCGGCGGTTCGCGTCGACGCCGTCGGCGCCGCCGGTCCGGTGAGGGCGGTGACTCCGGCGGGAACGCCAAGCAGCGCAGCCCCGAGGACGAGATCACCAGCGTCAGCGGTTCGACCCGCCTGGAGGCCAAGAAGCAGCGTCGTCGCGAGGGTCGCGAGGCCGGTCGGCGCCGGGCGCCGATCGTCAGCGAGGCCGAGTTCCTGGCCCGGCGCGAGTCCGTGGAGCGGATCATGGTGATCCGCCAGAAGGACGACCTGACCCAGATCGGCGTGCTCGAGGACAAGGTCCTCGTGGAGCACTACGTGGCGCGCGAGTCGCAGACCTCGCTGATCGGCAACGTCTACCTGGGTCGCGTGCAGAACGTGCTGCCCTCGATGGAGGCGGCGTTCATCGACATCGGCAAGGGCCGCAATGCCGTGCTCTACGCCGGCGAGGTCAACTGGTCGGCGCTCGGCCACAAGGACGGCCAGCCGCGCAAGATCGAGTCGGTGCTGCAGTCGGGCCAGACGATCCTCGTGCAGGTCACCAAGGACCCCGTCGGGCACAAGGGCGCCCGGCTGACCGGGCAGATCAGCCTGCCGGGCCGGTTCCTGGTCTACGTCCCGGAGGGCAACACCTCCGGCATCTCCCGCAAACTGCCCGACACGGAGCGCAACCGGCTCAAGACGCTGCTCAAGGAGATCGTGCCCGACAGCGCGGGCGTGATCGTCCGCACCGCGGCCGAGGGCGCCTCGGAGGAGGAGCTCACCCGCGACGTCGAGCGCCTGACCGCGCGGTGGAACGACATCGAGCAGAAGGTGCAGGCCGGCAAGGCGCCCGAGCTGCTGTACGGCGAGCCCGACCTCACCCTCAAGGTGGTGCGCGACCTCTTCACCGAGGACTTCTCCAAGCTCATCGTCCAGGGCGACGACGCATGGGACCTCGTCGACGGTTACGTCCAGCACGTCGCTCCCGACCTCCGCGAGCGCCTCGAGCGCTTCGAGCCGGGGGAGAACGGCGAGGACGTCTATGCCGCCCACCGGGTGGACGAGCAGATCGCCAAGGGCCTCGACCGCAAGGTGTGGCTGCCCTCCGGCGGCTCTCTCGTCATCGACCGCACCGAGGCGATGACCGTGGTCGACGTCAACACCGGCAAGTTCACCGGGTCCGGCGGAAACCTCGAGGAGACGGTCACCAAGAACAACCTCGAGGCGGCCGAGGAGATCGTCCGCCAGCTCCGGCTGCGCGACATCGGCGGCATCATCGTCGTGGACTTCATCGACATGGTGCTGGAGTCCAACCGCGACCTCGTGCTGCGTCGACTGGTGGAGTGCCTGGGTCGTGACCGCACCCGCCACCAGGTCGCCGAGGTGACCTCGCTGGGCCTGGTGCAGATGACCCGCAAGCGCATCGGCACGGGCCTGCTCGAGGCGTTCAGCACCGAGTGCGAGCACTGCAAGGGCCGCGGCATCGTGATCCACGAGCACCCGGTGGAGCCCGGCAACCGTGGGGACGACGACGACTCGCGTGGTCGCCGTGGACGCGGCGGCCGCAACCGTGGTGGTCGCTCCGGTGGGAACGGCGGCAACGGCGGAGCGTCGGCGAAGCCCTCGCCGGCCGACCTCGCCGGCTCCCGCCCGCCGGAGAAGCAGTCCGACGATCAGGCGGACGACAAGGCGGACGACAAGGCGGGCGACAAGGCGGGCGACAAGGCGGGGCAGAAGCCGAACCAGAAGCCGGAGAAGTCCGCACGCAAGCGGCCAGAGAAGCAGCCGGTCGAGCAAGCAGCGGAGCAGCCGGGCGAGCCGGCTGAGCCGCAGGTGGAGCCGACTCCGACCGAAACACCCGTCGAGAGCCGCGCAGAGGCCAAGGACCAGTCGCCGGTCGAGGCTCCGGTGGAGGCTCCGGTCGAGCCGGCGCCGCCCAAGGTGGTCACCACCACCCGGCGTCGTTCGGTGCGCCGACCCGCCGGTCCTCCGGCCACCAGCACGCCTCCCACGGGGGAGCAGCTCGCGGCCCCGGTCGACGAGGCGGAGGCACCGCAGCCCGAGGACACGCCGGCGTCGAAGTCAGCGGCGGACGCAGCAGACCGCTCTGGGAACGACTCGGGGACCGACTCGGGGAACGACTCGAGTGACGCCTCCGGCGACGACTCGGGCGACAGCTCGGGCGACAGCTCGGGCGACCACGCCGGCGACCACTCCGAGGGCGGCTCGCTGCTGCACGTGCCGGTCAAGCGCAAGGGCGCGCGCAAGCGCTAGGGGAGCCGTGCTGAGGGACCTTGGCGGGGCCGTCCGGGCGTTTTGCGATCGGACCCGCCGGTCCCGTACCATTGACGCTTGGTGCGCGCTCCGTGCGCGCCCTCTTTGCGGAAACCCACTCGCCCCGACCTGGCCCAGCGGCCGGACGCGGCGCGCCGGGACCGACCAGACGTAGATGCAAGACACGACGTGAGGAGACCGCGGTGTACGCGATCGTGCGCGCAGGCGCCAAGCAGCAGAAGGTTGCCGTGGGCGATGTCATCGAGATCGACAAGGTGACCACCGGTGTCGGCGAGACGCTGACCCTCCCGGTCCTCATGGTCGTCGACGGTGACCAGGTCACCTCCTCGGGCCTCGACAAGGCCGGCGTGACGGTCGAGGTGCTCGGCGCCACCAAGGGCCCCAAGATCGTCATCCAGAAGTACAAGAACAAGACCGGCTACAAGAAGCGCCAGGGTCACCGCCAGAAGTACACCCAGGTCAAGGTCACCGACATCACCGTCTGACCCCCGGGTCAGCATCACCTCAAGGACAGCTCATGGCTCACAAAAAGGGAGCAGCGTCGACCAAGAACGGTCGCGACTCCAACGCCCAGCGCCTCGGCGTGAAGCGCTACGGCGGTCAGCTCGTCAACGCCGGCGAGATCATCGTCCGCCAGCGCGGCACCCACTTCCACCCGGGCACCGGCGTCGGCCGGGGCGGGGACGACACGCTGTTCGCGCTGGTCGCGGGCGCCGTGGAGTTCGGCACCCGTCGTGGTCGCCGCGTCGTCAACGTGACCCCGGCCGCGGAGTGACGTCCACCAGCTCACTCCGCTAGACCTGACCCACCTGCGAGGGCGTTCCTGAGAGCATCGGGAGCGCCCTTGGTGGTTCCTGCGCCACCCCCGAGAGGACACCCGCCATGGCCGTGCCGACCTTCGTCGACGAGGTGACGCTGCACGTCGTCGGCGGTCGGGGGGGCAACGGGGTCGCCTCGGTGCACCGGGAGAAGTTCAAGCCCCTCGGCGGGCCCGACGGCGGCAACGGCGGCCCGGGCGGCTCGGTGATCCTGCGGGTCGACCCCGACGTCACCACGCTCATCGACTACCACCACAGCGCCAAGCGGCAGGCCGAGCACGGCGGCCACGGCGCCGGTGGGCACCGCAACGGCACCCACGGCCAGGACCTCGTGCTGCCCGTCCCCGACGGCACCGTGGTCACCGACGAGCGCGGCAACGTCCTCGCCGACCTCGTCGGGCCCGGCACCGAGATGGTCGTCGCGCGCGGCGGTCGCGGTGGTCTCGGCAACGCGGCGCTCGCCTCCGCCAAGCGCAAGGCCCCGGGCTTCGCGCTGCTCGGCGAGCCCGGTGACGACCTCGTCGTACGCCTCGTGCTCAAGGTGGTCGCCGACGTCGGGCTGGTGGGCAACCCCAGCGCCGGCAAGTCGAGCCTGATCGCGGCGATGTCGCGCGCGCGGCCCAAGATCGCCGACTACCCGTTCACCACGCTGGTGCCCAACCTCGGCGTGGTGAGGGCCGGCGACACCACGTTCACCGTCGCCGACGTGCCCGGGCTGATCGAGGGCGCCAGCGAGGGTCGGGGCCTCGGCCACGACTTCCTGCGCCACATCGAGCGCTGCGCGGCGCTGGTGCACGTCGTCGACCTCGCCACGATGGAGCCCGACCGGGACCCCATGCACGACCTCGACGTGATCGAGCAGGAGCTGCAGCGCT
>DASSLA010000058.1:0-7098 GCA_035689885.1 Marmoricola sp.
TGGTACTACGCCGCAGCACTGCTGCGCCGGTGCGACCGTCCGTTCCGGCGGCAGAAGAGGCACTGGCCGGAGAAGTCGAGTGCCGTCCTAGACCACGTCGAGCGGACTTGTGCCCGGCTGCGCTGAGCCGGCACGTGCCTAGGACCCTTCGGCCCCGAGCCGGCTCATCGCGTCGTCGAAGGCACGTCCGGCCGCCAGCCACGGCCGCGTCGGCCCACCCGCCTCGGCGAGCCCGAGGAGGTGCGGCGTCAGGTCGGCGCTGAACGCCTCGCTGGCCTCCCGAGGGAGCAGCGACGGCAGGTTGTCGATGGCGATGACGTCCATCGGGGCGACGCCGCGAGCCGGGTCGCCGCCGTGCAGGCGTCGTACCGGCTCCTCCCACGTGGTGATCTCGGTGTTCACCGGCAACATGTTGGTGGGTCCGGTGACGTCGCAGGTGACGTCCGCGAGCACCCGCAGCCGACGTTCGCAGTCCAGGTCCGCGTCCTGGACGAGTGGGGTCGTCGGGGTGTGGTTGACGACGCAGTGCACCAACAGGTCGTGGCCGAGGAGCGTCTGCTTGTGCAGGTCGCGGGTCTCCTGGCGGTCCCACCGGGTGATCGGCAGGCCGGCGGTCATCAACGCGCGCTGGGCACCGCGGGCGGACCGTCCGCGCGCCCCGGTGACCAGGGCGTGCAGCTCGTCGGCCCCGTCCTTCCCGACCTGCTCCAGCTCCGCGTCGAGCTCGTGCTTGACCATCGGGGTGAGCGGTGCAGTCAGCGAGCCGGCCAGGTCCAGCACGCCCAGCGCGGCCCCGACGTACCCGGCCCAGTAGCCGAACGCCACCACGCGCTTGCCGTCGTCGCCGAGGAGGTACTCGATGTCGAGCAGCCGGCCTCCACCGCTGCGGAACCGCTCCAGGGTGCGGTGGGCACCCTCCTGGCCCTTGAACGCGTGCGCGAAGTAGATGTGCCGGTGGCGCAGCTCCGCCGGTTCGTCCGCGAGCTCCTTGATCCCGAGGACGAAGGCGTCGTCGGGGGCATCGGGCCAGGTCCCCCGGCCCGCGATGGTCGCGCCCATCGCGGCGTACTCGTCGTCGGCGAAACAGCGTTGGGGGGACTCCTCCACCGTCACCTCGAACCCGGCGTCCAGCAGCTGCGGGACGTCTGCGGGTACGACGGGCGCACGCTGCTCGGTGTCGCGTGACTCGGCGCGGATCCACACGTGGACGGGCTGCATCCGGTCAGGATGCCACCCGTCGCCACGGAGCCTGCGCAGCAACCCCGTCGAGTACCTGGATGCGCGACAGCGCGGGACGATCAGGCGGACCCGGTGCGCACCGGTAGCCACAACGCAGCGAGAACGCCCATCACGGCGAAGAGGATCACCACATCGCCCCACAGGTGCGCGTGCTCGCCCTGGTACGTCAACGACTGCACTGTCATCACCGCGGCGTGAGCGAGGTTCGCGACGATGGTGAAGTCGATGAAGAGCCGGTGCTGCAGAGGTGCACGCGCCGCGATCCAGAGGAAGACACCCCACACGACGTAGACCGCCGCCAGCATCTGCTCCTCGGCGTCGCCGACCTCGCCCCACGCGAACAGGCGGTAGAGGAACTCGGGGGTGTCGGTCCGGGTGACGGAGGCCAGGAACAGCAGCGTGAACACGACGATGAGAGCGACGGACGTCAGGCGCAGCACCAGCGCCAGTGCGCGGGACGAGTTCATGCGCCGACTATGGCACCGGAGGACCTGACCGGCCCGCATGGTGTTCCCGGTACTGCCGGTACAGCCGGGCGAGGAACGCCTCGAGCTCCACTGCCAAGGCATCGTCCAGCGAGGGGAAGGAGAAAGTCGCCTTGCCCGTGCGCCGTTTCCTGAATTCCTCGGACGCGCCCTCGAGCGCCTCCGGCCACTGGTCCACGGCGATCGCGTAGATGCTGATCTTCTGCGCGCTCCGCTTGACCGCGGCGAAGTAGTCATGTGCGCCCGAGCCCGGCCACCGCAGGGACGGCATGCCGTAGATCGTGGCCTCCTCGAGCTCCTCACGGTAAGGGGCGAGGATCGACCAGATCCGTTCCTCGACAACATCGAGATCCGCCACGAGGGAAGTGTAGAAGCCCGGCGCAGGAGTGGCGGTCGGTGCGCAGGCGCCGGATCCGCCCCTGTCCTAGTCCGCGACGTAACCCGTCTCAGGATCGATCTGGGCGAGGAACGCGCGGATCTGGCTCACGACCTGGTTCCAGGTCAAAGCACTGCCATCTGAGGTCCGAACGGTGAAGCCGTAGCCCGGGTGTCGACCGGACACCCACGCGAACTGGTACTGGCCGGGCACGTCGTCGCGAGTGGTCACCTCGAACGTCTCGCCATCCACGTCGAACCGCTCGGTACCAGCCATGCCTTGCAGCCTGCCACCAGCGGCCCCGAAGCGGCCTCGCGCGACGTTCTTGCCCGCCGGGGCCAACCAGGGGGTCCGTACAGTGTGTGACGCGAGCCACAGGGCTCGTCGACCGGAGAACGCCGAGTTCCACCCACTCCGAGTCGCGCCCCACCTCTTGGGTGGAAACGGGATACCCGAGCAGCACGGTTCCGTCGCAGAGTTCGTCGGAGCCTAGGGGTGAGCTCAGTTCGCTGAGCGGGCATCGTCAGCCCGAACCCGACAGGTCACATTTCGCAGGCGTGGACGAAGGGACATCCATGTCTGTCATCACGCGCACGCTCGTCGTGTTTCTCGGGTTGTCCATGTTCACCGGGCTCCTGGGTGGGTTGCCCTCGGACCGCCGCGGCCAGCGAGCGGAGGCTGCGACCACCCGCACCACTCACGAGCAGAGGGTGCGCGCGATGAGGATCGCGCTCGCCCAGAGGGGTGACCGCTACAGGTACGGCGCTGCCGGGCCCAACGCCTTCGACTGTTCCGGTCTGACGTCGTTCTCCTACCGAAGGGTCGGCCGGAAGATGCCCAGAACCACCGACCAGCAGAAGGCCCGGCTACGCGCGGTCGCCAAGTCGGCCAAGAGGCGCGGCGACATCATCCTGTTCGTCAACGGTGGCAACGCCTACCACGCGGGCGTCTACGTCGGGAGGAACAAGATCGTGCACGCCAGTCGTCCGGGCACGCCGGTCAAGGTGGACCGGATCTGGAACTCCCGTTACGTGGTTCGCCGCCCTTGAGCGCGGAAGAGCGCAGGCCCGCCCCCGGCCCGAGGCGTCGGCCGCGGTCGAGCGCCAGGGGCGAAGTCGTACATCCATCCGCGTGCCCACGCGGTGGCCGGCAGGCGCCGTCGCACGATCCCGGGCACCACCTCCACCGGCTCGATCTCGTCCACGTTGAGGATCTGCATGTCGTCGGCGTCGTGAGTCATGCTGCCAAGGTCCATCAGGTTTCCCGCCCCCGACCAGCGCCCGGATTGACTCCTTCAGGCGATTTCCTGCCACAGGTGGAGGCTGAGCAGGCGGGTTGAGTGCTGGGCCCCGCGGACAGAAGAGCCACTTCAGCACTCAACTGCAAGGAACCGGACCCAGTGCTGGATCCGGTGCCGGTCCGGTCAGGACGGCTCGAGCGTCAGCTGCAGGCGATGGAACTCGAAGTGCTCGGTGCCGTAGTGGTAGACCTCGAGCACCGTCATGGAGTCGCGGAAGAACGGGTCCCAGTCGACCGGGAAGTGCATGGATCGCCGGAGTGAGGCGACGCTCTGTTCGTCGAGACGTCGGTGCAGGCCGGCGATGACACGGTCCATCAACCTGATGAGCCTCGGGCCGTGGACGACTCGTACGGCCACGCAGGGTCCCAGGTAGTTGACGGCGTGGAAGGGGCGGGTTGCTGCGTTGAGGACCTTCGCCCAGGCGCGGCTGACACCGTTCGGTAGTCGTGCCAGGACGTTCACGAGTGGCAGCAGCACTCGGACGACGCCGTAACCGAGCACCATGTGGAAGAGGAGCTGCTCGTTGGTCCAGCGGGTGCCGTTCGTATGCCGGCTCAATACGTGGGGCGACGCATTCGCCAGCAGCGCGTGGAACGTCAACCGGGCACGTTCGAGCTCGTCGTGTACCGACTCACGGGTGACAGCTGGCTCGACCACAAGGCACCGCCTTTACTGCCATTCTCGCCCGACATGGCTGGCCTTCTCGCCTTCACGCCGATCGGTTGCGCATGCATCACCGCGGCGTGCGAGGTTCGCGACTATGGAGACGTCGATGAAGAGCCGCCGCTCCAGAGGTGCACTTGCTGCGATCCACAGCAAGCCACCCCACACGATGTGGACCGTCGCCAGCATCTGTTCCTCGGCGTCGCCGACGTCACCCCATGCGAACAAGGGGTAGCGGAGCTCCGGGGTGTCGGTGTGGGTGACCCGGACCCGAGCCCGAGCATCCCGTCCTCGCCCGTTCCGTCGAGCCTCGCCGAACAGTTCGGCTGGCCGTGGGCAAGCTCAGGTGAAGGTTCACGAACGCGACGTGAGCACCGACGGTGGCAGCTCGAGGTCGGGTACGAGCTGGATCAGCAGGTCTCGCACCCGGGCGTCGATGTCGGCGACGATGCCGCGCACGGTGGCCTCGTCCTGGCCGCCGGGGTCGGGGACCGGCCAGTCGACGTACTGCACGCCGGGGACGTAGGGGCACTCCTCGCCGCAGCCGAGCGTGATGGCCATGTCGCTGGCCGCGACGGTCTCGTGGGTGAGCACCTTGGGCTCCTCCTTGGAGGTGTCCAGTCCGAGCCGGCGCAGTGCTTCAGCCACCTCGGGATGGATGTGGTCGCCAGGCTGGGTCCCTGCGGACTCGGCGCGGACGCGGCCCTGGGCGTAGTGCTCGGTGAGCACTCGACCGATCACCGACCGGCCGCCGTTGCGGACGCAGGCGAAGACGACCTGGGGGATCCGGTCGGCGGACGCGCTGGAATTCGTGGCAGTCATTGTCATGCTCCTGAGGTGGTGGAGGCGGACGAGGCGCCTTCGGTGAAGAAGCGACGAGCCCACAGGCTCACGTAGACGAGCCCGACGAGGACCGGCACCTCGATGAGCGGACCGACGACGCCGGCCAGTGCTTGCCCGGAGGCGACTCCGAAGACGCCGATTCCACGGCGATGGCGAGCTCGAAGTTGTTGCCGGCGGCCGTGAACGACACGGCCGTGGCGCGCTGGTAGTCGAAGCCGAGCGCCTTGGTCAGCAGCATGGCCCCGCCCCACATCACGAAGAAGTACACCAACAACGGCAGGGCGATCCTGGCGACGTCGAGCGGCTGGTTGGTGATGGTGTCGCCCTGGAGGGCGAACAGCAGCACGATGGTGAACAGCAGCCCATACAGTGCAGCCGGACCGATCCGCGGCAGGAAGGTGGTCTCGTACCATACGCGCCCCTTGACCCGTTCCCCGAGCGTGCGCGTCAGGTACCCGGCGAGCAGCGGGATGCCGAGGAAGATCAGCACGGACTTGGCGATGTCCCACATCGAGACGTGCAGGGCGGCCTGGTCCAGGCCCATCCATCCGGGCAGGACCTGGAGGTAGAAGTAGCCCAGCACGGCAAAGGCGAGGATCTGGAAGACCGCGTTGAGCGCGACCAGGATTGCGGCCGCCTCGCCATCACCGCAGGCAAGGTCGTTCCAGATCAGGACCATCGCGATGCAGCGGGCGAGTCCGACGATGATCAGCCCGGTGCGGTACTCCGGCAGGTCCGGGAGCAGCAGCCAGGCCAGGGCGAACATCAACGCCGGCCCGAGCACCCAGTTGAGCAGGATCGAGGTGCCCAGCATCCGGCGGTCCCCGGTGACGTGGCCGAGCTCGTCGTATCGGACCTTGGCCAGCACCGGGTACATCATCACCAGCAAGCCGATGGCGATCGGCAGGGACACCGCGCCGACCTCGACGGCCGCGAGCGCGTCATCGAGACCGGTCACCCAGCGCCCGAGGAGTAGCCCGGCGACCATGGCCAAGCCGATCCAGACCGGCAGGAACCGGTCGAGCGTCGACAGTCGCTGGAGAACCGGGTTCTCCGCACTGGAGCCTGGGGTCTCGCGAACGGCATCGCTCATGCCTGCTCCTCGCTGGTCAGGGTCGGTGGTGAAGAGCTTGCTGGGTGTGGCCGCACCACCGTCGCAGGGACGAGTGCGACTGCCACCAGGCCGATGGCCGCCAGCACGAGGAAGGCGTCGGCGTAGCTGCCGAGGCGGTGGGCGAGGTAGGCCCCGAACCACGGCGCCACGGCGACCGCGATGCTGGCCGGTGCGACGAGGATGCCGGTGAGCCGGCCGTAGTGCAGCGTGCCCCAACGGTCGGTGACCGCGGTCGCCTGGAGCAGCGTCGACATCCCACGGGCCATGCCCGCCAGCAGGACGAGCAGGGTGAGCACGACCAGTCCGTCGACCAGGCCGAGCAGGGCTGTGGTGACGGCCATGGCACTCAGGGTGATGAGGGTGCGACCGCGCAGGTTGGTACGGCGCACGAGCGTGCCGTATCCGAGGCGGCCGGCGACCTGTCCGAGGCCTCCGAGACCGAGCAGGACACCGGCGGTTGCCAGGGTTGCGCCGCGCTCGCGCAGCAGCGGCACCAGGTTCACCACGACGGCGTACGCCGCCAGCCCGGCCAGGGCGAACGTCACCGCGGTGACGACCAGCCGTGGTGTCCGCGAGGTTTGCGGCTGCGAGCGAGGGGCGTCGCTGTCGGTGATCGGGACGGGTGTTGGCCATGGACCGCGCAGGCCCCAGGCATGCAGCGGGACGGTCACCAGAGCTAGGAGAGCGGCGAGCACGAGGTAGGTGGATCGCCAGTCGATGAGCCCGGCGAGCCACGCCGTCAGCGGCCCGAACACGGTGCTGGCGAGTCCTCCGGCGACGGTGAGGACGGTGAGTGCTCGCAAGCGGTCGTGGTGGTCGTGCCAGCGGGTGAGTGCCGCGAACGCCGGCGGGTAGAGGGTGGCCGACATGGCGACGCCTGCGAGCACCGACGCGGCGAAGAACCAGGTCAGGCTCTGCGCGCCCGCGATCAGGACGAGGGCGGCGACTGCGAGGACCGACCCGGTCGTCATCAACCAGCGAGGGCCGTGCAGGTCCAGCAGGCGTCCGACGCCGATCCCCATCACTGCCGCCGTGATCTGCCCGACGGTGAAGGCAGCGGTGAGCCAGACCAGCGGCC
>DASSLA010000059.1:0-20372 GCA_035689885.1 Marmoricola sp.
GATGTCCTGAGACATCACATCGGTCGGGCTGACAGGATTTGAACCTGCGACCCCTTGACCCCCAGTCAAGTGCGCTACCAAGCTGCGCCACAGCCCGATGGCCTTCCGGGGAAGGCCGGATGCACACTATCGCAGCGCCGCCGACATCCCGGAATCGGGGCCACGACCGCGGGACGTCATACGTTTCGGCGCCTGTTGCGACGAGGTCGTACGACGTCCGCGGAGACGTCAGACGCCCGACACCGATGGCGACGAGCTCGTGTGACGTCCCGGGCCGACCGAGAGCGCGACCCGACACGTCCTCAGCGCTTGCGCTTCTCCCGCGCCCGGACCTGCAGCACGATGGGGGTGCCGACGAAGCCGAACTCCTCACGCAGGCGGCGCTCGATGAAGCGCTCGTAGCCCGCATCGAGCTTGCCGCTGGTGAACAGCACGAACATCGGCGGAGCGGTGCTCGCCTGGGTGCCGAAGAGCACCTTGGGCTGCTTGCCGCTGCGCACCGGGTGCGGGTGCTCGGCGACCAGTCGGCCGAGGAAGGAGTTGAGCTGGCCGGTGCTGATCCGCGTCTCCCAGCCCTCGAGCGCCTTCTCCAGCGCCGGCACCAGCCGGTCGACGTGCCAGCCGGTGCGCGCGGTGATGTTGATCCGCGGCGCCCACTGCACCTGCACGAGGTCGCGCTCGATCTCACGGTCGAGGTAGTAGCGGCGCTCCTCGTCGACCAGGTCCCACTTGTTGAACGCGATCACCAATGCGCGCCCGGAGTCGCGCACGGTCTGGATGATCCGAAGGTCCTGCTCGGAGACCGACTGCGACCCGTCGATCACGAGCACGCACACCTCGGCACGCTCGATCGCGGTCTCGGTGCGCAGCGAGGCGTAGTACTCGTGCCCCGACGCGGTCTTCACCCGCTTGCGGATGCCGGCGGTGTCGATGAACCGCCAGGTCCGGCCACCGAGCTCGATCAGCTCGTCGACCGGGTCGACGGTGGTGCCGGAGGCGTCGTCGACGACCACGCGGTCCTCACGCGCGAGCTTGTTCAGCAGCGATGACTTGCCGACGTTGGGCCGGCCGATGATGGCCACCCGGCGGGGCCCGCCGACCTCGTCGAAGGACTCCGGCGGCGGCTCGGGCAGTACTGCGAGCACCGCGTCGAGCAGGTCACCGGAGCCACGGCCGTGGAGCGCCGAGATCGGCCAGGGCTCCCCCAGCCCGAGGTTCCACAATCCGTAGGCCTCCGCCTCGGCCCGCTGGTCGTCGACCTTGTTGGCAGCCAGCACGACCGGCTTCCCCGACTTGCGCAGGATGCGTACGACGGCCTCGTCGTGGTCGGTGATCCCGACCGCGGCGTCCACCACGAACAGCACCGCGTCCGCGACGCTGACCGCGATCTCGGCCTGGGCGCGGATGCTCTCGGCCATGCCGCGGGCGTCGGGGTCCCAGCCGCCGGTGTCGACCACGGTGAACGCGCGACCGTTCCACACGGCGTCGTACGAGACCCGGTCCCGGGTCACGCCGGGCGTGTCCTCGACCACGGCCTCGCGGCGGCCGATGATGCGGTTGACGAGGGTCGACTTGCCCACGTTGGGGCGGCCGACGACGGCCAGGATCGGCACGCGCGTGTCGACGGGGTGAGTGCTCATTGCTTCTTCTCCGGTCTGGGGCCGAGCGGGCCGGGCAGGGTCAGCCCGGTCCTCTCCTCGGCGAGTCGCATGGTCTGCAGGACGCCGTCCGTGACCACGGCCGCGGCGTCGGCGATCTGCTGCTGGGTGCGCGGCCAGGGCCGCGACTCGAGGCGGATCGGCTCGCCGAACGTCATCGCGACCCGGCTGTTGCGCGGTGGCACCGAGCTCTCCCAGCCGCCGGGGATGCGGGTGCCCAGGAACGACACAGGGACGACGGGCGCGCCGGTCACGATCGCGAGGTACGCCGCTCCGGCGCGTGGGGAGGACATGTCGCCGGCCCCACGCGTGCCCTCGGGGAAGACACCCACGGCGTGGCCGTCCCGCAGGGCGCGCACCGCCCGACGGATCGCCGCCACGTCCACCTGGAAGCGGTCGAGCGGGATCTGCCCGGCCGCGGTCAGCAGCTTGCCCAGGGCGCCCTCGAACATCTCCAGCTTGGTCAGCGCGAACACAGGCCGCGGCGACGAGATGGCCAGCAACGGCCCGTCGAGCCAGCCCACGTGGTTGGCGGCCATCACCACCGGCCCGGTCGTCGGGACGTTGTCCGTGCCGTGGACCTCGAGCCGGTAGTAGGCACGCAGCAGCGCGTGCGCGACCGGCCGACCGGCCCGCAGCACCGCAGTGCGCGGGCCGGGGACGCCGTGGGTCGAGGGCAGGTCGCCCCCGTCGAGACGCAGCGAGTAGGTCATCGACCGCTCACCGACCCGGCCCGGGTTGCTCGCCGGCAGCCTCCTCGACGATGGCGACGACCTGCTCGATCACCTCGTCCAGGGTGAACGGCGTGGTGTCGAGGTGGACCGCCCCGTCGGCGCGCACCAGCGGCGCGGCCGCGCGGCCGGAGTCGATCTGGTCGCGTCGCAGCAGGTCGGCCTGGGTCGCCTCGACGGTGCCCACCCCGTGCTCCGCCGTACGACGCACCGCGCGGGCCGAGGCGTCGGCGGTGAGGTAGAGCTTGACCTGCGCCTCGGGAGCGACGACCGAGCCGATGTCACGCCCCTCGACGACGATGCCGCCGTCACCGATGATCGAGCGCTGCAGCTCCAGCAGCCGGAGCCGCACCTCCGGCACCGAGGCGACCTCGCTGACGTGGCGGGTGACCTCCTGGGAGCGGATCTGCACCGACACGTCGCGGCCGTCCACGGTGATCGTGGGCTTCTCCGGGTCGGTGCCCGACTCGATCTCGACCTCCCCGACGCGGGCCGCGACGGCGGCCGGGTCGGCCGTGTCGACGCCGTGGTCGAGCATCCACGCCGTGACCGCGCGGAACTGTGCGCCGGTGTCGAGGTAGCGCAGCCCGAGGCGGGAGGCGACACCCCGGGAGGTGCTCGACTTGCCCGAGCCCGAGGTGCCGTCCATGGCGACGACGACGTGGCGAAGTCCGGTGCGCACCCCGTCGGGCGCCCCAGTGGTGGTCACTCTGCTGCTCCTGCTGCTCGACTGCCCACTCGGGGGCTGTGCAGTCGCCAACCCTACCGGTGGGTGACCCATTCCCGGGCTTCGAGCGCTTCGCGCAGCGGCTCGGCCGCCGTGTCCTCGATCACCAGCTCGACGAGGCCGACGGGGCGGGCCGGGTCGTGGTCGATGTGCAGGTCCTCGATGTTGACGCCGATCTCGCCCACGTCGGCGAACAGCCGCGCCAGCTCGCCGGGGTGGTCGGGCACCGAGACGAACACCGACGCGGTGGCAATCACCGGACCGCCGTGCTTTCCCGGAATGGCGCGCGTGCCGGCGACGCCGCGGTCGAGGATCTCGGTGAGGCGCGCGTGGTCGGCCTCGGAGAGCACCTCGAGGAGGCGCTCGAGGTCGATCTGCACGTCGCGCAGCAGCTCGGTCACCGCCACCTGGTTGGCGCGCAGGATCTGCACCCACATCTCCGGGTCTCCCCCGGCGACGCGGGTGACGTCGCGGACGCCCGGCCCGGACAGCGAGAGGTGCTCGGGCTGGGCCTCGGCGAGCTGGGCGGCGGTCAGCACCGCGAGCAGGTGGGGCAGGTGGGACGTGCGTGCGACCGCTAGGTCGTGCTCGACCGGCGAGAGCCTCACCGGCTCCGCGGCGCACAGGTGGGCCAGCGCCTCGACGAGCCCGACCGCCTTCTCCGACGAGTGCACGTGCGGCGTGACCGCCCACGGACGGCCCTCGAACAGCGTCGAGGTCCCGGCCAGCGGACCGGACCGCTCGCTGCCGGCCATCGGGTGGCTGCCCACGTAGCGCGCCAGCTGGGCCTCTGTGACGTGGTCGGAGACCATCTCCAGCGGCAGGCCCTTGATGCTGGCGACGTCGGTGACCACTCCCCCGCGCTCGAGCGCCTCGACCACGACGTCCGCGACGTGGTCGGGCGGGACGGCCACCACGGTGAGCTGGGCTGCGCCCTCCTCGGGCGCCGGCTTGCCCGCCCCCAGGCCACTGGCGGTGCGCACGTGCTCGTGGTTGGCGTCGCTGAGCCACACCTCGAGCCCGGCCGCCCGCGCGGCGAGGGCCACCGAGGTGCCGAGCAGTCCGACGCCGACGACGTGGACCGGCCCGGTCAGGGGCGACTCACTCATCCGGCACCGCCCGCACGCGGCTCAGGTCGCGCCGGAGCGCGGCTGCGCCGTGCAGGTAGACGTGGGTGATGTCGGCGCGCCCGAGCCCCGTCTCCACGTGAGCCATCATCCGGACCACCCTCGGCATCGCACCCTCGACAGCTATCTCGCTCGCGCACATCAGCGGTACGTCGTCGAAGCCCAGCTGGCGGGCGGCGTACGCCGGGAACTCGGCGTGCAGGTCGGGCGTGGCGGTGAACACGATGCTGATGAAGTCAACCACCTCGAGCGAGTTGGCCTCCATCACCACGCGCACCATCTCCGCGACCCGGTCGAGCATGTGGTCGCGGGAGTCGGCCTCGAGCTGGGTGGCTCCCCGGACGGCTCGCACAGAGCGGTCGGGCACGCATCCTCCTCGGCTGGGGGTCAGGCCAGCGAGCCTACAAGCCGGCGACGTCCAGCAGCGCGCCGATCTCGTCCCTCGACAGCTCCCGCACCTCTCCTGAACGGAGGTTGCCGAGCCGCACCGGGCCGATGCTGGTGCGGCTGAGCCGGCGCACCGGGTGCCCCACGTGGTCGAGCAACCGCCGAACGATCCGGTTGCGGCCCTCGTGGATGACCAGCTCGACGATCGACCGACCGCCGTGGCTCGACATCACCTTGGCGCGACTCACCTCGACGGGCCCGTCCTCGAGCGTCACCCCGGCCAGCAGCCGGCGCACGGTCGCCTTGTCGACGACGCCCTCGACCTCGGCGACGTAGGTCTTGTCCACCTCGTACGACGGGTGCGCCATCCGGTGCGCGAACTCCCCGTCGTTGGTCAGGAGCAGCAGCCCGTCGGTGTCGGTGTCGAGCCGGCCGACGTGGAAGAGGCGCTCGGGGCGGTCGGCCACCAGGTCGGAGAGCGTACGACGCCCCTGGGGGTCGGACATCGTGGAGACGACCCCGCGCGGCTTGTTCACCACCAGGTAGACGTGCTCGCTGACCGGCGGCAGCCGGCGTCCCTCGACCCGGACCACCGCGGTGGTGGGGTCGACCTTGGTGCCGAGCCGAGTGACCACCTCGCCGTCGACCTCGACGAGCCCGGCGAGCATCAGCTCCTCGCACTTGCGCCGGCTGGCGATTCCCGACTGGGCGAGCAGCTTCTGCAGCCGCACCAACCCGTCGTCGTCGGTCTCGATCTCCCTCATGCCTCGCCGGGCTCGGACGGCTCCTCGACCGACGCCTCCGCCGACGCCTCCGGCGCCGGAGTGGCCGGTGCGGCTGCGACCTCCTGCTCGTCCTCGTAGTCGTCGACACCGGGCAGGAACGGCGCCAGCTCGGGCAGCTCCTCCAGCGAGGTGATGCCGATCCGCTCCAGGAAGTAGCTCGAGGTCCGGTAGAGGTGCGCGCCGGTCTCCTCGTCGGTGCCGGCCTCCTCGACCAGGCCGCGCGTGAGGAGGGTGCGCATCACGCCGTCGACGTTCACGCCGCGGATCGCAGAGACGCGGCTTCGGCTGACCGGCTGCTTGTAGGCCACGACGGCCAGGGTCTCCAGCGCAGCCTGGGTGAGGCGCGCCTGCTGGCCGTCGATCACGAAGCGCTCCACGACCGGGGCGAAGTCCTCGCGGGTGTAGTAGCGCCACCCACCGGCCACGTTGCGCAGCTCGAAGCCGCGACCCTGCTCGGTGTACTCCACGGCGAGGGCGTCGAGCGCCCCCACCACCTCGCTCACCGGGTAGCCGACCGCGCTGGCCAGCGTCGCGTCGTCCAGCGGCTGGTCCGCGACCATCAGCACGGCCTCCAGCGCCGGGCGCAGCTCCGCGAGCGGGACCTCGAGGGTCTCGGTCTCGTCCGGCAGGGTCTCAGTCATCGGTGTCGGCCTCCTCGGCTGCTTCGGTGGGCTGCTCGTCCCGCGGCCCTTCCGGCTGCTCGTCCGGCTGCTCTTCCGGCGGCGCACCGTCGAACTCGTCGTTGATCTCCACCTCAGTTTCCTCGTCGCCGGTCCAGCGGATGCTCAGCTCCCCCAGCGGCGTCATCTGGTCGAAGGCGACGACCCCCTCGCGGAACAGCTCGAGCAGCGCGAGGAAGCGCGCCACCCTGGTCATTGTGTCCGGGGCGTCACCGGCCAGTGCCCGGAAGGTCATCGTGCCGCTGCCGCGGAGCCGACCGACCACCACGGTGGCCTGCTCGCGCACGCTGACGGCCGGGGCGTGGATGTGGGTGAGCCCGATGCCTTCCGGCTCAGGCTTGGGCTCCATGGCCCGCGCGGCCAGCGCCGCGAACTCCCCGAGCCCGAGGCCGATCAGCACCTCGGGCAGCAGGTTCGCGAACCGCTCGTCCAGGCCCACCGACCGCGGGTGACGCCGCTCCTCGGCGACCATCCGCCGCTCCAGGATGCCGGCCACCTGCTTGAAGGCCTTGTACTGGAGCAGCCGGGCGAAGAGCAGGTCGCGTGCCTCGAGCAGCGCGAGGTCCTCCTCGTCCTCCACGTCGCCCTGCGGCAGCAGTCGGGCGGCCTTGAGGTCGAGCAGCGTCGAGGCCACCAGGAGGAACGACGTCGTCTGCTCGAGGTCCCAGACGTCGCCGGCGGCCTTGATATGCGCGATGAACTCGTCGGTGACCCGCGACAGCGCCACCTCCGTGACGTCGAGCTTGTGCTTGCTGATCAGGCTGAGCAGCAGGTCGAATGGGCCTTCGAAGTTGTCCAGTCGTACGGCGAACCCGCCGGCTCCGGCCTCGGCCCGGTCCGCGGCCTGCGTCGCGAGCGACACCCCCGGGTCGACTGCGAGGTCCGTCATCGACCGGTCAGCCGTTGCACCAGGACGCTGTCGTCCCCGTTGGCGTCGAGGTCGGCGAGCACGATCGAGATCGCCTCGCGCACCAGCCGGCCCCGATCGACGGCGAGGCCCTGGTCGCGACGCAGCGCAAGACGGGCGTCCTCGAGGTCGAGCAGCTCGTCGGCGGTGACGTAGACGGTCATCTTCTCGTCGTGGCGGACGCGGCCGCTGGAGCGGCGTACCGGCTTGGCCGGCGCAGCCTGCTGCTCGTCACGACCACCGGAGCGCTCACGATCGGCGCCACGATCGGCGCCACGATCGGCGCCGTGGTCGGGCACGGCCGACACGTGCTGCTGGTGCTCGCGCGGCCGGTCGGTGCGGGTGCCACGGAACAGGTCGTCCGCGGCGGGGAGGCTCACGCGTCGAGACACCGGGCGAGCACCTCCTTGGCGAGCTGGCGGTAGGAGTCGGCACCGGCCGAGCTCGACGCATAGCTGGTGATGGGCACGCCGGCGACGGTCGAGTCGGAGAACTTCACCGTCCGACGGATCACGGTGTGGAAGACCTTGTCGCCCCAGGCCTCGACGAGCCGCTCCATCACCTCGCGGCCGTGCAGGGTGCGCCCGTCGAACATCGTGCCGAGCACGCCGTCGACCGTCAGGCGCGGGTTCAGCCGCTCCTGGACCTTGTCGATGGTGGTCTTCAGCAGTGCCACGCCACGGAGCGCGAAGTACTCGCACTCCAGGGGCACGATCACGCCGTCGGAGGCGGTCAGCGCGTTGACCGTGAGCAGGCCGAGCGAGGGCTGGCAGTCGATCAGGATGACGTCGTACTTCTCCAGGGCCGGGGCGAGCACCCGCTGCAGCGTCTGCTCGCGGGCGACCTCGTGCACCAGCTGCACCTCGGCCGCGGAGAGGTCGATGTTGGAGGGCAGCAGGTCCATGCCCTCGATGCCGCTGGGCACCACGACCTCGTCGAGCTCGACGTCGCGCTCCATCAGCAGGTTGTAGATGGTGAGGTCCATCTGGTGGGGGTTGAGCCCCAGGCCGACCGACAGCGAGCCCTGCGGGTCGAAGTCGACGAGCAGCACCTTGCGGCCGTACTCCGCCAGCGACGCACCGAGGTTGATGGTGGTGGTCGTCTTGCCGACCCCGCCCTTCTGGTTGCACATCGAGATCACCCGGGCCTTGCCATGGGTGCTCACCGGACGCGGCTCGGGGATGTGCGGCATCGGCCGCCCCGTGGGACCGAGCACTGGCTCCTCCGGCGCCTGCGTGGGCGCCTCCTCACGCACCGCCTCCTGGGTGGTCACCGGGAACCGCAACGGCTCGTGGTTACCCACGTGGTTCTCCGCGTGCACGGGCTCCTCCCGAACGGGCTGTGGTGGTCGGACCAACGGGGGCATCTCCGAGGCCGCCCCCGAGCCGTGGCCGCCGAAGTCCTGTCCGAATCCGCCGGCACCGCTCATGGGTGTCTCCCCTGTTGTCTCTCGGGTGGATCGGCCGGGCCGGTCCACAGTTTGTCGACTTACCGCCAAGCCGCGGGCGCGACTCTACGTAGCCACCTCGAACCGCCACAAGCCGGATCCGCGTCCATGACGACATCATCCGAATCTGGGGACTCGATGTGGGGACAGCCGCGCCGTGGGTGCACAAGTTCTTCGTCTCCTGTGCACAAACCTGTGCACCCACAACGGGCTGAGAATGGTCTCCCGACGGGGTTCCGGGACCTATCCGAGGGCCCGCGGATGGGCCGCGGCGTACACCTCGCGCAGGCTGTCGACGGTGACCAGGGTATAGACCTGCGTGGTCGTCACCGAGGCGTGCCCGAGCAGCTCCTGCACCACGCGTACGTCGGCCCCGCCCTCGAGCAGGTGGGTGGCGAAGGAGTGCCGCAACGTGTGCGGAGAGACCTCGGCTGTGATGCCGGCCCGCTCGGCAGCCTTGACGATGACCGTCCAGGCGCTCTGCCGCGACAGTCGCCCGCCGCGCGCGTTGAGGAACAGCGCCGGAGTTCCGGTGCCCTCGGCGAGGAGCTTGGGCCGGCCGCGCACGACGTAGGCGTCCACCGCCTCCCGGGCATAGCTGCCCACCGGCACGATGCGCTCCTTGGAGCCCTTGCCGCGCAGCAGCACGGTGCCCTGCTCGTCGTCGGGAGCCAGGTCGAGGTCGTCGACGTCGAGCCCGACCCCCTCGGAGATGCGGGCCCCAGTGCCGTAGAGCACCTCGAGCAGGGCCCGGTCACGCAGCGCCAGGGCGGTGCCGGGCGCCCCCGCCGCCTCCAGCAGCCGCTCCACGTCGGCCAGCGACACGGCCTTCGGCAGCCGCTTCGCCGGGGTCGGCGGACGCACCCCGGCGGAGGGGTCGTGCCGGGCCAGCCCGTCCTTCACCGCGAACTTGTGGAACCCCCGCACCGCCACCACGGTCCGCCCCGCGGACGACGCGCTCAGCGGCCGCCGCTCGGCGTCGCCCTCGCGCAGGGCCATCAGGAACGCCGCCACCACCTGCTCGGTGACGTCGTCGAGGGAGGTGATGCCCTGCGCGTCCAGGAACTCCAGGTAGCGCCGCAGGTCCCGCCGGTAGGACTTCACCGAGTTCTCGGCCAGCCCGCGCTCGACCACGAGGTGGTCGAGGTAGGTGCGCACCGCCACCACGAGGGGGGCGGTGACGGGCGGACCTGCGGGCACGTGGGTCAGCCGATGGCCTGCTCGACCGGCGCCGACTCCAGTCCGTGCGCCTCCCCGACCGGACCGTTGGTGAGGGTGCCCGCGTGGGTGTTCAGGCCGAGGGCCAGCGACCGGTCGTCGCGGCAGGCCTGCTGCCAGCCCTTGTCGGCCAGCGCCACCGTGTAGGGCAGCGTCGCGTTGGTCAGGGCGTAGGTCGACGTGTTCGGCACGGCGCCGGGCATGTTGGCCACGCAGTAGAAGATCGAGTTGTGGACCGGGTACGTCGGGTCCGCGTGCGTGGTCGGGTGGGTGTCCTCGAAGCAGCCGCCCTGATCGACCGCGATGTCGACGAGCACCGAGCCGGGCTTCATCTGCGCCACCAGGTCGTTGGTGACCAGCTTGGGCGCCTTCGCGCCGGGGATCAGCACCGCGCCGATGACCATGTCGGCCTCGAGCACCTGCTGCTGGATGGCGAGCTTGGAGGACGCCAGCCCGTGCACCCGGTTGTTGTAGCGCCAGAACGACATCCGGAGCTTGTCGAGGTCGGTGTCGAGCAGGGTGACGTCGGCCCCCATGCCCAGGGCGATGTTGGCGGCGTTCTGGCCGGAGACACCGGCGCCGATGATCACGACCTTGGCGTTGGCGACGCCGCCGACGCCGCCCATCAGCACACCGCGGCCGCCCTCGGCCCTCATCAGCGAGTGCGCGCCGACCTGGGGCGCCAGGCAGCCGGCGACCTCGGACATCGGGTAGAGCAAGGGCAGCCCGCCGGACGGCAGCTGCACGGTCTCGTAGGCGATCGCGGTGACCTTGCGCTTGATCAGCTCGTCGGTCAGCGGCTGGTCGGCGGCGAGGTGCAGGTAGGTGAAGAGCACGAGCCCCTCACGCATCCGGTGGTACTCCTCGGCGATCGGCTCCTTGACCTTCAGGACGGTGTCGACCGAGCCCCACACGTCGTCCGCGGAGTCGATGATCGTCGCGCCGGCGGCGACGTACTCCGAGTCCTCGATCTGCGACCCCTCGCCGGCGCCCTTCTGCACGCACACCTCGTGTCCGTGGGCGACCAGCTCGTGCACGCCGATGGGCGTGATCGCGACGCGGTACTCGTGGTTCTTGACTTCCTTCGGCACACCGATCTTCACGGGATGCTCCTCCCTCGTGGCTCGCTGCCGGAGTCTATGCCGGGAACGACTCTCTGCTGATCACACACCTGTGCTGGTCAAGCCCGCGTCGCCCATCACCCGCAGCACGTTGGCGCTGGTGAGGCGGCGCAGGTCCTCGTCGGTCCATCCGCGCTCGGCCAGGGCGCCGAGCAGCCGTGGGTAGCCGCCGACGTCCTCGAGCCCCTCGGGCAGGACGTCGACACCGTCGTAGTCGCCACCGAGGCCGACGTGTTCGATCCCGGCGACCTCGCGGACGTGCTCGACATGGGCGACCACGTCGTCGATCCCTGCGGTCGGCGCCGGGCGCGTCTCCCGGTAGTCGCGGAGGAAGGCCTTCTCCTCCGGCGACGTGGGCGCGATTCCCTGCTCGGCGAGCGCCTCCCTGGCCCCGGCCATCCAGTCCCGGCAGTCGGCGTTCACGAAGTAGGGCACGAAGGTGACCATGCAGACGCCGCCGTTGGTTCGCAGTGTCCGCAGCACGTCGTCCGGCACGTTGCGTGGGTGGTCGGTCACCGCCCGCGCCGAGGAGTGCGAGAACACCACCGGGACGCTGCTGACCTCGATCGCCTGGCGCATCACGTCGGCGCTGACGTGGCTGAGGTCGACGAGCATGCCGATGCGGTTCATCTCCCGCACCACCTCGCGCCCGAAGTCCGAGAGACCGCCCAGCACCGGCTCGTCGGTGGCGGAGTCGGACCACGAGACGTTGTCGTTGTGGGTGAGCGTCAGGTAGCGCACACCGAGCCGGTGGTACATGCGCAGCGTCGCGAGCGACTCGTCGATCTGGTGGCCGCCCTCGGCGCCCATCAGGCTGGCGATCCGGCCCGTCTCCCAGGCCCGCTCGACGTCGGCGACGCCGGTGGCCAGCACGAGGTCGTCCGAGTGCCGCTCGACCATCCGGTGCACGAAGTCGACCTGCTCCAGGGTGGCTGTCACCGCGGCGCCGCCGGTCAGCGCGCACGGCACGTAGACCGACCAGAACTGCGCACCCACGCCGCCCTCGCGCAGCCGCGGCAGGTCGGTGTGGGTCCCGAGGTCGCGGCACAGGTCGGAGTCGGTGAGGTCGAGCCGGTCGAGGTCGTACTCGGCCAGTTCACGGGCGGCCCACGGCAGGTCGTTGTGCCCGTCCACGACCCGGTGCGCCGCGGTCACAGCCGACCCCGCCTCTCGAGCGCGTCGAAGGCGAGCACCGCCGCGGCGAGCGGCCCCTCGCGCACCTGGCCGGCGAGCACCGCCTCGAGCAGCTCGTCCACCGGGGCCCAGAACTGCTCCATCTCCGCCTCCTCGCCGCGCAGCTCGAAGTCGCCGCGGTCGGCGTGGCTGAGCCCCCGGGCGAGGTAGATGTGCTGCAGCTCCGTGGTGATGCCGGCGCTCGGGTTGAGGGTGAGCAGGTGGTGCCAATCCTCGGCCTGGAGCTGCGCCTCCTCGCGCAGCTCGCGGGCGGCGGTGACCCGGGGGTCCTCACCGCCCTTGTCGAGCAGTCCCGCCGGGAGCTCGACGAAGTCACCACCGCCGGCGTGGCGGTACTGCCGCAGGCAGCACACGCGGCGCTGCTCGTCGACGGCGAGGACCACGACGGCGCCGGGGTGCTCGAGCACCAGGCGGTGCATGGTCTCCGGGTGCCCCGGGCGTTGTACGACGTCCTCGCGCAGCCCCACGACCCAGGTGTCGCGGTGGATGTCGCGCGACCGGAGCACCGGCCAGGTCAATGGCGTGTCGGCGAGCTCCACCCTCAGGCCTCGACGCCGGCCGGCGTCTCCTCGTCGGCGTCCCAGCGGCGGCGCAGCGCGCTCTCGTCGATCGGGATGAGCAGCTCGCGCTGCCGCTGGATCGCGGCCTCGATCAGCCCCGAGAACAGCGGGTGGGCCCGGGTGGGCCGGGATCGCAGCTCGGGGTGGGCCTGGGTAGCCACGTAGTAGGGGTGGACCTCGGCGGGCAGCTCCACGAACTCCACCAGGTTGTTGTCCGGCGAGGTGCCGGAGAACACCAGCCCTGCCGCCTCGAGCTGATCGCGGTAGGCGTTGTTGACCTCGTAGCGGTGCCGGTGCCGCTCCTCGACCCGCGCCTGGCCGTAGGCCTGGCGGACCACCGAGCCGGGCTTGAGGTCGGCCGGGTAGAGGCCCAGGCGCATGGTGCCGCCGAGGTCACCGGCGCCCTCGACGAACGCCTGCTGCTCGGCCATCGTGGCGATCACCGGCTCCGGCGCCTCCGGGTCGAACTCCGTGGACGCCGCCTTGGACAGGCCGGTCTGCTGCCGGGCGAACTCGATGACCATGCACTGCAGCCCGAGGCACAGCCCGAGGGTGGGGATCTTGTTGCGCCGGGCGTAGGTGAGCGCCCCGAGCTTGCCCTCGATGCCGCGGATGCCGAAGCCGCCGGGCACGCAGATCGCGTCGACCTCGCTGAGCATCCGTGCCGCGCCCTCGGGGGTCTCGCACTCGTCCGAGGCCACCCACTGGATGTTGACGCGGGCCTCGTGGGCGAACCCGCCGGCGCGCAGCGCCTCGACGACCGAGAGGTAGGCGTCTGGGAGGTCGATGTACTTGCCGACCAGCGCGACGGTGACCTCCTCGTTGGGGTGGTGCACCCGGCGCAGCAAGTCGTCCCACAGCTCCCAGTCGACGTCACGGAACGGCAGGTTGAGCCGCCGCACCAGGTAGGCGTCGAGGCCCTCGCGGTGGAGCACCTTCGGGATGTCGTAGATCGACGGCGCGTCGGCCGCGGTGACCACCGCCTCCTCGTCGACATCGCACATCAGCGAGATCTTCCGCTTCACCGACTGCGGGATCTCCCGGTCGGCGCGGCACACGATTGCGTCGGGCTGGATACCGATCGAGCGCAGGGCGGCCACGGAATGCTGGGTCGGCTTGGTCTTGAGCTCGCCGGACGGCCCGATGAACGGCACCAGCGAGACGTGCAGGAAGAAGACGTTGTCCCGGCCCACGTCGTGGCGGACCTGCCGGGCCGCCTCGAGGAAGGGCAGCGACTCGATGTCGCCGACGGTGCCGCCGACCTCGGTGATCACCACGTCGATGTCGTCCCCACCCATGCCGAGGATGCGGTCCTTGATCTCGTTGGTGATGTGCGGGATCACCTGCACGGTGTCACCCAGATAGTCGCCGCGGCGCTCCTTGGCGATCACCGAGGAGTAGACCTGACCGGTCGTCACGTTGGCGATCTGGCCGAGATCGGTGTCGAGGAACCGCTCGTAGTGGCCGATGTCTAGGTCGGTCTCGGCCCCGTCGTTGGTGACGAACACCTCGCCGTGCTGGAACGGGTTCATCGTCCCGGGGTCCACGTTGAGGTAGGGGTCGAGCTTCTGCATGGTGACCCGCAGTCCGCGTGAGCGGAGGAGCCGACCCAGGCTCGAGGCGGTGAGCCCCTTGCCGAGTGACGAGGCGACGCCTCCGGTGACGAAGACGTGCTTGGTCGGCTGCGGTGCTACCAAGAGGACTCCCCGTGGACTCGAGTGCGGTGTTGTTCCACGGGGTTCAACCCTATCAACGAACCGAGCCCGTGCGCGCCGAGTCCGAGCGCGTCGCTCGTGCGACTTCGAGCAGCTCCTCCGCATGCGCCATCGCGGTGTCGGACTCCTCGAGCCCGGCCAGCATCCGGGAGAGCTCCTGCACCCGGGCGGTGTCGCCGAGCACCTCGAGCCCGGAGGTGGTGACGCTCCCGTCGCTGGCCTTGCGGACGACGACGTGCTGGTCCGCGAACGCCGCGACCTGCGGGAGGTGGGTCACCACCAGCACCTGTGCGGATCCGGCGAGCGCGGCGAGCCGGCGCCCGATCTCGACCGCCGCCTTGCCGCCCACGCCGGCGTCGACCTCGTCGAAGACGAACGTCGGCACCGGCCGGGTGTCGGCGAGCGCGACCTCGATGGCCAACATCACCCGGGACAGCTCACCCCCGGAGGCGCCCTTGCCCAGTGGCCGCGGCTCGGTGCCGGTGTTGGCGGCCAGCAGCAGCTCGACCTCGTCGACCCCCGTGGCGGTGAACCGCCAGCGCTGCCCGTCGATCTCCAGGCCCCGCTCGTCGGGGGTGCACTCGAGTCGGATCGTCAGCTCGGCGTGCGGCATCGACAGCGAGTGCAGCTCCTCGGTGACCTGCGCCGCGAGGCGGTCCGCCGCGTCGGCGCGCAGCTGCGAGAGCACGGCAGCGTCCTCGGCGAGGCTCGCCCTCAGCTGCTCGCGCTCCGCGCGGAGCTCCTCGATCCGGTCGTCGGACCCGTCGAGCTCGAGCAGCCGCTCCGCGGCGGTGCGTGACCACTCGAGGACCTCCGCGGCGGTCTCGCCGTACTTCCGGGTGAGCGCGGTGAGCGCGGCGCGCCGCTCGGAGACCGCCGCGAGCCGGGACGGGTCGGTCTCCACGGCCGTGGCGTAGGAGGCGACGTCGGCGGCCACGTCGGCGAGCAGGTAGCTGACCTCGGCCACCCGGTCGGCCAGCCCGGCGACCTCGGGGTCGTGCTCGCGCACGCTCTCCAGGGCGCGGCGGGCCGCTGCCACGGCTCCCAGGGCGTCGGGGCCGTCCGACTCGGCCGACAGCGCCTCCCGAGCGGTCTCGGCAGCAGCGCGGAGCGTGTCGGCGAACCCGAGTCGGGACTCCTCGGCGGCCAGCGACTCCTCCTCCCCCGGCTCGGGCGCCACGGCCTCGATCTCCTCCAGGCCCAGGCGCAGCAGGTCGGCCTCGCGGGCCCGCTCCCGGGCGGACCCGAGCACCTCCCGGAGCTCGGTTTCCACGGCGCGCAGCCGGGCGTGGCCGTCCCGGAACCGCTCGAGCACCACGGCCAGGTCCTGCCCGGCGTAGGCGTCGAGGGCGAGCCGCTGCGCCTCCGGGCGGAGCAGCCGGTGCTGGTCGGACTGGCCGTGCACCGCCACCAGGACCTCGCCGACCCGAGAGAGTGCAGAGGCGGGCACCGAGGCGCCGCCGAGGAAGGCGCGCGACCGGCCCTCCGCGGAGACCTGGCGGGCCAGCAGCAGGCGGTCGTCCTCGACCTCGCCGCCGTGGTCCTCGGCGATCGCGGCGAGGGTGGGCTCGGCCCGGACGACGCCTTCCACGCGGGCGTTGCGCGCGCCGGTGCGGACCGCGCCGGAGTCGGCCCGACCGCCGAGCAGCAGCCCGAGCGCGGTCACCAGCATGGTCTTGCCGGCCCCGGTCTCACCGGTGATCACGGTCAGTCCCGGTCCGAGCTCGAGGACGGACTCCTCGATCACCCCGAGCGAGCCGATCCGGATCTCCACGATCATCGGGTCACTCCTTCGCGCCGTTGTTGCGTCGCCGGCGCTCCGCGGCGCCCCGCCACCCGTCCACCGACAGGCCGAACTTCGCGACCAGCCGGTCGGTGAACGGCGCCTCGTGCAGCCGCACCAGCCGCACCGGCGCGCTGCCCCGGCGTACCTCGATGCGGGCGCCGGGCGGCAGGTCGACGGTGCGCCTGCCGTCGCACCAGAGCACTCCCGCGCCCTCGGTGCGGGCGATCACCTCGACGGCCAGCACCGACGACGGCGCCACCACCATCGGGCGGGCGAACAGCGCGTGCGCACTGATCGGGACCATCAGCATCGCCTCGACCGCCGGCCACACGATGGGGCCGCCGGCGCTGAAGTTGTAGGCGGTGGAGCCGGTCGGCGTGGCACAGACGACCCCGTCGCAGCCGAACCTGCTCAGGGGACGACCGTCGACCTCGACGATCACCTCGAGCATGCGCTCGCGGGCGGCCTTCTCGACGCTCGCCTCGTTGAGCGCCCAGGTCGAGTCGACGAGCTCCCGGTCGCGGTAGACCTGCACGTCGATGGTGAGCCGTTCCTCGCTGGAGTACTGCCGGGCGACGATCATGTCGATCATCGACTCGACGTCCTCGCTCTCCGCCTCGGCGAGGAAGCCGACGTGGCCGAGGTTGACGCCGAGAAGCGGCGTGGTGGTCCCGCGGGTGAGCTCGGCCGCACGCAGGATCGTCCCGTCGCCGCCGATGACCAGCGCGAGCTCGCACTCGGTGGGCTCGGCGTTGTCCGCGGTGACCGTCTCCACCAGCTCGTGCGGCTCCAGGTCGAGGACCTTGGCCTCGTCCTCCAGCAGCCGGACGGTGAGCCCGTGCGCCACCAGCGAGGAGACGACGGCCCCGGCCACGTCCCGGGCCTCCTGCCGGCCGGTGTGCGCGAGCAGGAGGATCCGCCGCGTCGACTGGGGCTCTGGCGGGTTCACGGGGTCACCTTCTCACTCGCCACCCCCAACGACGCGGAGCGGGCCACCTCCGCCGCGATCGCGTCCCGGCCGACTTCGGCCTCGCCCCGGCGCAGCCACAGGAAGTACTCCACGTTGCCCGACGGACCCGGCAGCGGGCTGGTCACCACGGCCCGCGCACCCCAGCCCCTGGTGGACGCGGCCTGCGCCACCGCCTCGACGGCGTCGACACGGTGACCGAGGTCGCGTACGACGCCGCCCTTGCCGAGCCGGTCCTTGCCCACCTCGAACTGTGGCTTGACCATCAGCACCAGGTCGCCGTCGGGATCCGTGACGCCGAGCAGGGCCTCGAGCACGAGCGTCAGCGAGATGAACGACAGGTCGCCGACCACCAGGTCGACCGGTCCACCCACCACCTCGAGGTCGATCTCCCGGATGTTCGTGCGGTCGCGCACCAGCACGCGCGGGTCGTTCTGCAGCGCCCAGACCAGCTGACCGTAGCCGACGTCGACCGCGACCACCTCGCGCGCGCCGTGGCGCAGCAGCACGTCGGTGAAGCCACCCGTGGAGGCGCCGGCGTCGAGACAACGCCTCCCCTCGACCACCAGGCCCTGCGGCATGAGGGCGGCCAGCGCGCCGGCGAGCTTGTGCCCGCCGCGGCTGGCGTAGTCCGGGCTGTCCGGATCCTCGCGCACGACGATGTCGGCGTCGGTGGCGACGCCGGTGGCGGGCTTGGCGGCCCGGGCCTTGTCCACCGTGACACGGCCAGCCGCGATCAGCTCGCTGGCGTGCTCGCGCGATCTCGCCAGGCCGCGGCGCACCAGCTCGGCGTCCAGTCGTAGTCGCCGGGGCGGCACCCCTCAGGCCTCGGTCAGGGCCTGACGCAATGACTCGTGCGCGCGCTCGAAGACCGCCACGTGCTCGGCCACGGGGAGGCCGTCGAGCGCGTCCAGGGACGCCACCACGGCGTCGACGGACTCCAGGCCGGTGCCGGCCTCCGCCACCTGCTGCTCCTCGGGCTGCTCGCTCATGGCGCCCACGCTACCGTCGGCACCTCCACGCCGTCGGTCGCGACAGGCTGGCCGGACGCGTCGAAGTGCCGCCAGGCGGCCACCGCCACCGCGCGCCACCAGTCCGTCAGGTCTCCCTCGCCCGCGACGCGCAGCGTGCCGCCGGGGGTCGAGGCCACCCAGCCACCGGCGCGCACCTCGTCGCCGACCGCCTCGGCGGCGGGATGGGAGAGCGCGAGGGCACGCAGGTCGACGCCGAGATAGGTCGGCCGCTCCGAGGGCGCCGCAGCCACGAGCTTCTCCAGCCTGGTCACCCCGGTGAGCACCAGCAGGCTGTCCCAGCCCATCGTGACCGCGCCGCGGATGTCCGTGTCGAGGCGGTCACCCACCATCAGCGGGCGTTGCCCACCCACCCGGGCCATGGTCTCCTCGAACAACGGCGCCATCGGCTTGCCTGCCACCTGCGGCTCGCGCTCGGCGAACTCGGCCACCAGGCGCACCAGGGTGCCGTTGCCCGGACCGACCCCGGTCGCCGTCGGGACCGTCATGTCGGTGTTGGTCGCCACCCAGGGCAGTCCGTTCCGCACCAGCGTGGCACCCTGCGTGACGCGCTTCCACGGCATCTCCGGGCCGTAGCCCTGCACCACGGCGGCGACGTCGTCGCCCGGCTCGGTCACCGGAACCAGACCGCGCTCGACGAGCGCCTGCTCGAGCCCGGGGCCACCGACCAGGAACACCCGGCTCCCGGCAGGCAGCTGGTTCGACAGCAACCGGGCCGCGGCCTGGGCGCTGGTGACGACGTCCTCGTCGTGCGCCTCGACCCCGAGGTCGCGCAGGTGCTCCCCCACGGTCTCCGGGGTGCGGGCGGCGTTGTTGGTGATGAACGCCAGGTGCATGCCACCGGCCTGCGCTGCGTTCAGCGCATCGGCGGCGTGGGGTACGCCGTGCGGGCCGACGTAGACGACCCCGTCGAGGTCGAGCACGGCGACGTCGTACGCCTCCTGCAGGGGCTTCTCACAGGCTCGGAGCACGTCAGCTCCCGGCCTCCAGCTCCTTCTCCAGCGCGGCCGCGCGCTCCGCGGCGTCGGTCGCCTCGGCGATGTCGACGGCCTCGGTGCGGTGGAACCAGGTCAGCGCGTCCTGCGACCGGCCGGCCTGCACCAGCGTGTCCGCGTAGGCGTAACGCAGCCGCGCCACCCACGGCTCGCGCGACTTGGAGTTGAGGTGGGAGGTCTCCAGGGTGCGCAGCGCGGCGTCGAGCTCACCCCGGTCGCGCCGGGCCCCGGCCTCGACGATGGTCAGCTCGGCCAGCAGCGCGGGCGCGAGCTTCTCGCGAGGAGCGTTGCGGACCAGCGCCAGCGCACGGTCGGGACGCCCCAGCGCCCGCTCGCAGTCGGCCATGATCGCGACGTACTCCTGCGCTCCGTTCATCCGCTTGGCGGCGCGCAGCTCGGCCAGCGCCTCGGCGTACTCCCCGGCCGCGTAGGCCGCCTCGCCGACGGCCTCCCGGACCACGGCCAACCGGCTCGCCCGGGCGCGAGCCGCCAAGGTGTGCTCGTAGGCGGTGCGCGGGTCGGAGTCGATCAGCGCGCCCGCGGCGGCGAGGTGCCGCGCCACGCGCAGCGCCAGCTTCTCCGGCAGCGAACGCAGCTGCGCCTGCACCGACCGGTCCAGCTCGCGACCGGTGACGTCCTCGGGGATCGGCGGCCCGTCGTACCTGGTCTGTGCCTGCGTCCTGGACTCGGTCCGGTCCCGGCCGGAACGGTCGTCGCGCCGCGGCCGGCTGAACTCACGGCCTCCGGAGCGCTGGCGGTTGTCGCCGGAGCCGCCGCGACCTGCCGGCTTCCCGCCGGCTCGGCCGCCACTGCTGCGAGGCTTTCGAGGCTGACGATCTTCGGGCACGAGGGGCTCCTTCGACACTTACGTGTGGGGAAAAGACTAAGGGCCGCCCCATGAAGGGGCGGCCCTTAGCAACGTTATGTCCGGCGACGTCCTACTCTCCCACGACCTCCCGGTCGCAGTACCATCGGCGCTGAAAGGCTTGACTTCCGGGTTCGGAATGGGACCGGGTATTTCCCTTTCGCTATGGCCGCCGAAACTCTATGGAGTTATGCAAAAGCCATGGGATCTCGCTCGAGATCGATCATGACTCCCGACCGTAACTCGGGAGCCACACAGTGGACGCGCAACATCTTTGAGGGACAAGCCCTCGGCCTATTAGTACCGGTCGGCTGGGCATTACTGCTGTACACCTCCGGCCTATCAACCCAGTCGTCTACTGGGGGCCTTACCCGGTTACCCGGTGGGAAACCTCATCTTGAAACGTGCTTCCCGCTTAGATGCTTTCAGCGGTTATCACTTCCGAACGTAGCTAACCAGCCGTGCTCCTGG
>DASSLA010000060.1:0-5637 GCA_035689885.1 Marmoricola sp.
AAACGTCCTGACCAGCCTCCGACCGGGCGCGGCACCGGGCGGCCCAGTCGGCCAGCGCCTCCTCGGAGTAGCCGCTGGCGTAGAGCTCCGCGTCACCGTGCAGCCGCACGTAGCGGAAGTCGGCGGTGTCGGCCTCCACCCGGGGCCACCGGCCGGCGGTGTCGGCGAACACGCAGGCGATGTCATGGTCGGCCAGCACGCCGAGCGCCACCTCGGTGCCGAAGGTGGGCGAGCGGAACTCCAGTGCGTGGCGCAGCGGCAGATCCACCTCCGCCGCGGTCAGCGCGCGGTCGTCGGGCACCTTGTCGTCGTGCTCCTCCGCGAGCCTGGCCGCGTCCTTGGTGGTGCGGGGCAGAAGGTCGAAGAACGCCCGCACCCGGGGTTCCTCGAACGCGAGCGTCTCGGGCAGCTGCCACAGCACGGGCCCGAGCTTGTGACCGAGACCGAGCACCCCGGAGGCGAAGAAGTTGGCCAGGGCGACCTCCACCCCGGCGAGCCGCTTCATGTGGGTGATGAAGCGTCCACCCTTGACCGCGAACACGAAGTCGTCGGGGGTCTGGTCCCGCCACTGCAGGTAGGACGAGGGCCGCTGCAGCGAGTAGAACGAGCCGTTGATCTCGATCGAGGTGAGCCGCTGGGCGGCGTACTCGAGCTCGGCGCGCTGCGGCAGTCCCTTCGGGTAGAAGTCGCCACGCCAGCCGGCGTAGCGCCAGCCGGAGATGCCGACGCGCACCCGTCCTGTCCCGGCCATGCCCGGCCGGTACCCATCAGCTGCCTGCTTCACTTGGGCGATGAGCATCCGCACCGGTACGTCGGTCAGGTGGAAGTGGGGCACCTCGCACGTCACCGGCACGGTCAGCGAGGTGCACCACGACACGGTCACCCGCACCACGAAGGGTGAGGAGATCACCCGGCACGGCAGCAAGGACGACCCGGCGTACGTCATCGAGCAGCAGGACGGCACGGTCGTCCTCAAGCTGCGCAGCGAGGTCGAGCGCGCCTAGACGAGGGGACGCCGGGCAGGCCCTCGCGCTCATTCCCGGACGAAGTCGCGGATCAGCCCGCAGACCAGCTCGGGATCGGCGCGGTGGGCGAAGTGACCGTGCCCCTCGATGACCTTCACCCGCGCCCCGGGCACTGACGATGCCAGGCGGCGGGTGGCCGCGGCGATCTCGGGGACGCTGTCGGCCCCGGTCAGGAACAGCGTGCCCGCGGTGATCCCCTCGAACGCGCTGTCGTCGACCCATTCCTCCTCCACGCGGCACTCGCGCGGGATGGTGCCGGCGGCCGCGATGCGGCGCGGCCAGTAGGGACTGGCGCGGAAGGTGTCGATGTCCTCCTGCGCGACGTCGAGGACCTCGGCGAGCACCGTCACCACGGCGCCCTCGGGGTCACCGGCGGCGAGCAGAGCGTCGACGCGCTCGATCGCACCCGGCGGATAGGTGATGCCGAGGCCGGGCTCGTAGACCACCAGGTGCCCGACGCGGCCGCCCCGGGCCGACGCCCCCAGCGCGCACCCCGCACCGTAGGAGTGCCCGAACAGCGTCACCGGTGACCCGGCACGGTCGGCGGCCGCCGCCACGACGGCGGCGACGTCGTCGAAGTCCTGCTCGATGCGGTAGTCGCGGGTGTCCGGGGTGTCACCGAAGCCCCGGCGGTCGAGGGCGTACGTCGTGAAGTGCCCCTGCAGGACGTCGACGAAGCCGGCGAAGGTGGTGTGGTCGGCGATCGAGCCGTGCACCAGCACCAGTGGTGGTCCGCTGCCGCGCACCCAGACGGCGATCGGGGTGCCGTCCGCGGCACTGACCTCGAGATGCTGTGCGTCGCTGCCGTCGCTCCCCGCCATCACGACCACCTCCCGTGGTCCCGTGGGTCTCCCCTGCGCGAAGTATCCGACCGGCCGGACAGCCCGGGCAAGGCCGGGCGAGGCTCAGCGGGGTAAGGCCACGAGTCAGGAGAGCGCCTTGCGGTCGTGCGGCTCGAGCCACACGTCGGGATCGGGCCCCTCGGGCACGATGCCGGTGGGGTTCAGGTCGGTGTGCACCACGTAGTAGTGCTGCTTGATCTGGGCGAAGTCGATCGTGTCGCCGAACCCGTCGGTCTGGAAGAGGTCGCGCGCGTAGCCCCAGAGGTTGGGCATCTCGGTGAGCTTGTTGCGGTTGCACTTGAAGTGGCCGTGGTAGACGGCGTCGAACCGCACCAGCGTGGTGAACAGGCGTACGTCTGCCTCGGTGATCGCGTCACCCATCAGGTAGCGCCGGTCGGCGAGCCGGTCCTCGAGCCAGTCCATCGCCTTCCAGAGCCGGTCGTAGGCCTCGTCGTACGCCCCCTGGGAACCGGCGAAGCCGCAGCGGTAGACGCCGTTGTTGACCTCGGTGAACACCCGCTGCATCACCTCCTCCATCTCCTCGCGGCAGTCGTCGGGCCACAGGTCGGGGGCGTCCGGGCGGTGGAAGTCACGCCACTCGAAGAACAGGTCGTGGGTGATCCAGGGAAAGTCGTTGGTCACCACCGCGCCGCTGGGCACGTCCACCATCGTGGGCACGGTGATGCCGCGCGGGTAGTCGGGCTGGCGCCGGAAGTAGGCCTGCTGCAGCCGCTCGATGCCGAGCACCGGGTCGACGCCACCGGGGTCGAGATCGAAGGTCCACGACCGCCGGTCGTGGGTGGGACCGCACAGTCCCATCGAGATGACGTCCTCCAGGCCGAGGAGGCCACGCACGATGATGGCGCGGTTGGCCCACGGGCAGGCGCGCGCCGCGATCAGCCGGTAGCGACCCGGGTCGACGGGCCAGTGCAGCTCCTGCCCCTCGACCGGCTCGCGGGTGATCCGGTCGGGGATGTAGCTCATGTCGCGCTCGAAGGACTTGCCCTGCTCGACGTACGAGTTCATGCCCGAATGGTTCCCGATCGTGGCGGAATGAACCGGTCCGCACGAATGCCGGTGCCCCCACCAGCAGACATGGTGGGGGCGCCGGCTGCTCGTCGGCCGAGTCAGTCGACCCGGCGTCGCCTCCGCTCGAGGAGGACCAGGGCGAGACCCGCCAGTAGCAGCGCCACCGCGCCCGGGACCAGCCACCGCGCGGGACCACCCGTGCTGGGCAGGAAGCCGTCGGACGGAGGCAGCGGCCCGGCGACCGTCGAGGACGGCGGGTCGGCCGGCGGGTTGCCCGTCGGCGGCTCCGTCGGCGGCTCCACCGGCGGGACCACCTCCTGCGTGCCGTGGTGGGTCGTGCACTCACCCTCGGCCACGCAGCGGCCCGTGCTGTTCACCGGGTTCGCCGGGTCGCCGGGGGCCGCGACGTTCTCGAAGAACGTGCCCGGCTCGAGCTCGTCGTCGACCCGGACGACGTAGGTGAGCTCCACCGGAGCGCCCCCGGGCGCGATGGTCGGCACCTGCCAGGTCAGCGTGTCCGCGGCGTCATCGAACACCGCCTCGCCGGCTGCCGGGGCCACCCCGTCGACGAGGAAGCTGTCCTCGGCGAGCGCGGCGTTGCCGAGCACCGCGGAGAGGTCGTCCACCACGGTGGCGCCCTCGAGCACGGCGTCGGAGGTGTTCGTGACCACCAGGCTGTAGGTGATCTCGTCACCGCCCTCGACGAACTCACCGCTCAGCGGCTCGCTGCCCTTGTCGAGCGTCCACGCCGGGACCGGGTTGGACGTCGAGCAGTCCAGCTGCGCGACGTCCTCCTCGGTCAGGACGGCGGCCAGCGACAGGGCCGGAGGGCAGTTCGAGCCCGGCGACGTGACCGCGTTGACCAGGGTCACCCCAGCAGCATCGTCCCGCACCCTCACCACGTAGGTGAACGACTGCTCGGTGGAGTCACCCTCGAACGCCGGGACGTTCCAGGTGAGCACCTGGGTCCCCTCGTCGAAGGTCACCGCTCCGCCCGCGGCCGGGAAGGTCGTCACCATGGTGGCGTCGTCCAGCACGTCGCTGAGGTCGTCGTGGACGACGATCCCGGTCGGCTTCACGCCCACCGTGTGGTGCACGGTCAGCGTGTAGGCGACCTCCTGGCCCGGCAGCACCGTCGTACCGTCGCCGCGGTCGTTGGTCTTGCCGACCGCCCACCTCGGGTCGCGGGTGTTGACGATCGTGCAGGTCACGTCGTCGTTCGGAGCGAGCTCGAGGTCAGCGCCGTCGAGACCACCGAAGGCCGCCTGCTGCTGGGTGGTGTTGTCCACGCAGCTCCAGTCGCCCGCGGAGTAGTCACCCACCGCGCCGTCCGAACCCGGACTGTCGGACTCGTCGAGCGCGTAGGTGCCCGGCCAGACCGGCCGGCTGCCGAAGCCGCCGGCACCGGACTCGGCGCCCTGGCCACCGCCGACCTGGGCGTCAGGGTCGGCCGACAGGATCCAGTCGGTCTCGACCGCGGTCGGGGTGCCGACGCCCTGCTCCATCTCCTTGACCAGCGCGAGCTTCGGCAGGTCAGGCGTGGTGGTCGTCGTCTCGCAGTCGTTGCCCTCCTCGCAGGTGCCGTCCTCGGTCACCGGCGTGACCACGTTGCGCAATGTGGTGCTCCACGCGTCCGCGTTCACGGTCACCGAGTAGGTGAGCGTGGCCTGGCGGTTGCCGTCGCTGTCCTCCAGCAGCGGGATGGTCCACTCGATGAAGGTCCGGTCGCCCTCGGTCACGAGGACCGCGTTGGCGGGCAGGTCGGACTCGTCGAGGTCGGCGTCGTCGATGACGTCGGTGACCTCGTCGCGGACCACGACGTCCTCCATCCGCACGCCGTCGACCCACCTGGCTGTCAGCGTGTAGACGATCTCGCTGCCGGGCAGCACCTCCTCGCCGTCCTGGTCACTGGACTTGGCGATCGAGTACTTCCCGCCGTCGGCGGTGTTGGTCACCCGGCAGGTGACGTCCTCGTCGAGGGCGAGCTCCACCGTGCCCTTCCCACCGAGGTCGCCGGCGGCGGTCCAGTCACCGGGCACCGCCGTCGGACGGCACTCCCAGAGCCCCTGGGTGTAGTGGTCGACGTGCGTCTCGTCGAGCTCGTAATCACCGGGCAGGACCGCTCGCTCCTTCACCTGGCCCGCGCCACCGCCTGGGCCGGACACGACCCCCTGTGCCTGGCTGCCGGCGTCCGGCACGTCGACCGGCGTCGCGCTGAGGGTGAAGTCCTTCGGCGCCGCGGTCCCGTCGGTCGTGCCGTTGTCGACGTCCTTGACCAGCGTCAGCCGTGGCTTGTCCTTGGTCTCGTGGTGCGTGGTGCACTCCGGGTCCTCACCCTCGATGCACTCGCCACCCGGGCCGGGCGTGGCCAGGTTGTCGATGTCCACGCCGAACGCGTCGGCCTTGACCTTCACCGTGTAGGTGAGTGTCGCGCTGTCACCGTCCTGGCCCTGCGGCTGCAGGGTCGGGAAGCTCCAGCGCAGGTCGGTGCCGTCGAGGCAGACCGGCGCCGCGTCGCAGGCCGGGATCGGGCTGCCCCCGACGCGCGCGTCCTCGACGTGGGTGAGGCCGGCCAGGTCGTCGGTGACCGAGAAGCCCTCGACCTTCGCGCTGGAGGTGTTCCGCACCGTCAGCGTGTAGGTGAACGTGCTGCCGGGAGCGACGCGCTCCGGAGCCTCCGTCGACTTGTCCAGCGAGTACGACGGGCTGTGGTGCTCGGTGTCGCAGTCGGTGAGGCAGTC
>DASSLA010000061.1:0-8234 GCA_035689885.1 Marmoricola sp.
GACGGCCTGCTCACCGACGAGGCCACGATCGCCGACGCGGTCGAGTCGCTGCTGGCGCGGATCGACGAGGAGCACGGCTACCTGGCCGTGATGGCCTACCTCGACCGCGAGCAGCACGCCGACCTGGCCCAGGTGCGCGAGTCGCTGGCGCAGCGGACCGGCCGGCCCACGACCTTCGGCTGGGGGCCGCGGTTCCTGCACTCGACGGGGCAGTACCACAAGGGCGGACCCGCCACCGGCGTCTACCTGCAGGTCACCGCCGAGCCGGTGGAGGACCTCGAGGTGCCCGGTCGGCCGTTCACCTTCGGCAGCTTCATCGCGGCGCAGGCCGCGGGCGACGGCGCCGTGCTCGCCGAGCACGGCCGGCCGGTGCTGCGGCTGCACCTCACCGACCAGGAAGGCGGCGTGTCGGCCCTGCGCGAGGTGCTCGGGTGAGTCCGGACGCGGAGTGGGTCAATCCGCTCCGCGATCCCGAGGACCGGCGGCTACCCCGCATCGCCGGTCCGTGCGGGATGGTGCTGTTCGGTGTCACCGGCGACCTGAGCCGCAAGAAGGTGATGCCGGCGATCTACGACCTCGCCAACCGCGGCCTGCTGCCGCCGGGGTTCAGCCTGGTGGGCTTCGCCCGGCGTGACTGGGCCGACCAGGACTTCGCCCAGATCGTGCACGACTCGGTGCGCGACCACTCCCGCACCGAGTTCCGCGAGGAGGTGTGGCGCCAGCTGGCCGAGGGGTTCCGGTTCGTGCCGGGCGACTTCGCCGACGACCTGGCCTTCGACAACCTGCGCCGCACCATCGAGGAGCTCGACCTCGCCCGTGGCACCGGTGGCAACCACGCCTTCTACCTCTCCATCCCGCCGAGGTTCTTCGGTGACGTCGTCGACCAGCTCGAGGAGCACAAGCTCACCGCTCCGGCCGGCGACTCGTGGCGACGGGTGGTCGTGGAGAAGCCGTTCGGCCACGACCTGGAGTCCGCACGGGAGCTGAACGCCGTGATCGGGCGGGTGTTCCCGTCCGGGTCGGTGTTCCGGATCGACCACTACCTCGGCAAGGAGACGGTCCAGAACATCCTGGCGATGCGGTTCGCCAACAACCTGTTCGAGCCGATCTGGAACGCCAACTACGTCGACCACGTGCAGATCACCATGGCCGAGGACATCGGCATCGGCGGCCGCGCGGGCTACTACGACGGCATCGGGGCGGCCCGCGACGTGATCCAGAACCACCTGCTGCAGCTGTTGGCGCTGGTGGCGATGGAGGAGCCGCTGTCCTTCGACGCGGAGAACCTCCGCATCGAGAAGGAGAAGGTGCTCTCCTCGATCGTGCTGCCGCGTCGGCTCGACCTCACCACCGCCCGGGGCCAGTACGCCGAGGGCTGGGCCGGCGGCCGCAAGGTCGCGGGCTACCTGCAGGAGGAGGACATCGCCCGCTCCTCCACCACCGAGACCTTCGCGGCGATCCGGCTCGACGTCGAGACGCGGCGCTGGGCCGGTGTGCCGTTCTACCTGCGCACCGGCAAGCGGCTCGCGCGCCGCGTCACGGAGGTGGCCGTGGTGTTCAAGCGTGCGCCCCACCTGCCGTTCAGCGAGACCGCGACCGAGGACCTCTCCCACAACACCGTGGTGTTCCGGATCCAGCCCGACGAGGGCATCACCATGCGGTTCGGGTCCAAGGTGCCCGGCTCGCTGATGGAGATCCGCGACGTCAACATGGACTTCGCCTACGGCGGCTCGTTCACCGAGGCCAGCCCGGAGGCCTACGAGCGGCTGATCCTCGACGTCCTGCTCGGCGACCCGCCGCTGTTCCCGCGGCACGAGGAGGTCGAGCTTTCCTGGAAGATCCTCGACCCGATCCTCGACCACTGGGCCAACCAGGACGAGGCAGGGAAGAACCCGCCCGAGCAGTACGACTCGGGCGGCTGGGGACCTGAGTCGGCGAACGCGATGCTCGCGCGCGACGGCCGGGTCTGGAGGCGACCATGAGAGGACTCGCATGATCGAGCTCACCGACACCAGCTCTGCGGACATCGCCGCGGAGTTCGTCCGCGCCCGCAAGCGGGCCGGTTCGCCCGCCATGGGCATGGTGATGACGCTGGTGATCGTGGTCGACGAGGACGACGCCAAGGACGCCATGGACGCGGCCCGCGCCGCCTCGCAGGAGCACCCCGCGCGCGCGCTCGGTGTCATCCTCGGGGACGGCCGCGGCCGCGCGGAGGTCAACGCGCAGGTCGGCATCGGTAGCGGGTGGGCGGGCGAGACCGCGCTGATCCGGCTGCGCGGCGAGGTGGTCAAGCACCCCGAGTCGGTGGTGCTGCCCCTGCTGCTGCCCGACTCCCCCGTCGCCGTGTGGTGGCCCACCGACGCCCCGGAGGACCCCGCGGCCGACCGGCTCGGGTCGCTCGCGCTGCGCCGGATCACCGACGCGGCTGCCGCCACCCGGGCGAAGACCAAGGCGATCCACACCCAGTGCTCGTCGTACGCGAAGGGCAACACGGACCTGGCCTGGACCCGCATCACGGCCTGGCGCGCGCTGCTCGCGGCCGCTCTCGACCAGAACCCGGGGAGGGTGCGTGCGGCCTCGGTCACGGCCGAGAGGACCAGCCCCAGCGCCGACCTGCTGGCGGCGTGGCTGGCCGAGCGGCTGCGCGTGCCCGTGGAGCGGAAGAACTCGTCGGGTCCGGGCATCACCGAGGTCGTGATGACGACGAAGGCCGGCGACATCCGGATCGCCCGGCCCGACGGCGCGCTCGCGGTGTTCTCCTCCCCCGGCCAGCCGGACCGGCCGGTCGCGCTGAAGCGACGCGCGGTGCCCGCACTGCTCGCCGAGGAGCTGCGCCACCTCGACGAGGACGACATCTACGCCGCTGCCGCCCGCCGGCTGGTGAAGCTGGAGGCGCCGAAGAAGTGAGGAAGCTCGAGATCTCGGCGGATCCCGCCGAGCTGGCCCGGACCGTCGGCACCGCACTCGTGCGGCGCCTCGGCGAGATCCAGGCGGAGGGACGCGAACCGTCGCTCGTGCTGACCGGTGGCACGATCGCGCTGGAGGTCTACCGGGCCGCGGCCGCCACGGACCCGGGCCCTCTCGACTGGTCCCGCGTGGTCTTCTGGTGGGGCGACGAGCGCTACGTGCCTGCCGACTCCTCCGACCGCAACGACCGCGCCGCGGGGCTGGCTCTGCTCGACCACGTGGGCGTCGACCCGATGCGGGTGCACGCGATGCCCGCCGCGGACGAGGCGCACCACGACGTGTCCGTCGCCGCCGCGTCCTACGCTGACCTGTTGCGCACCCACGGCACCGGGATCTTCGACCTGGTGCTGCTCGGCCTCGGCCCGGACGGCCACGTGGCCTCGCTGTTCCCGGGCTTCCCGCAGCTCGAGGGCGAGGACATCGCTCTCCCCGTGACGGCCTCTCCGAAGCCCCCGCCGGTCCGCATCACGCTCGGGTTCCCCACGCTCAACCGCACCCGCGAGGTCTGGTTCGTCGTCTCCGGCGAGGAGAAGGCCGACGCCGTCTCCGCCGCCATGGCCGAGACCGGCTCCGTCACCGAGACCCCTGCCCGCGGTATCACCTGCGACGACACCACCTGGTACCTCGACCAGGCCGCCGCACGCGCCCTCCGCTGACCGGCCCCTTCTGGTTGGCGGTAACCCGTCGACCGGGCAGGTTTGGTTGGCGCAATCGTGCCGACCGGGCAGGTTTGGTTGGCGCAAACGTGCCGACCGGGCAGGTTTGGTTGCTCCGCAGCCCGAGCGGTCAGGCAGTACGCCGTCCGGTCCATCGGTTCAGTCGACGTCGCGCCGAGTAGAACCCGCCCCTGAGGATCGGCATCGGGTCGATCTCCCTGTCGTACACGTGCCTCTTGTCGAAGACGTCGATCGACCAGCCGCGCTCGTCCTCCAGCCATGCCCGTCGCTCGGCGTCCGCCTCCTTGTCCTCGTCGGAGCTGTGGAACTCTGCGCCGTCGTACTCACCGGCGTAGAGCAGGTCCGGCAGGGCGAGGTCGATTCGGTAGACCGGGACGCCGTCGACGTACACCCACCACTGCACCTCCGGGCGAGGCAGGCCGGCATCGTGCCACTGCAGGCGCAGCGCGGACTCGGCCATCGACTCGGCGCGACCGTCCCCGAGCGGCAGGAGCGCGCGCAGCTGGACGACGCCGCGAAACCCTCGGAACCGGGAGGCCTCCGCCGCCATCAGGTCGTGGGGTACGCCGAGCCGCAGGAAGCCGTCGATCGCGCCCAGGGCATCGAAGCGCCACAACAGTCGGCCGAGATCGAGACCGGTGCGTAGCGCCGTGGTCACCTGGATGCCCTGGACGACGGTGATGTCGGATGGGCACAGGCCACGGCGTCGGCCGTCGGTCCCGATGCGCCGCACCCTGGTGTCGTCGACGTGGACGACCTGGACCGGAGGTACTCGGACGAGTGCACTGCGCGGGAGCAGCTCCACACCGTGCAACCACGCGGCAGTGCGGTCGCACACGACCGCGGTCTCGGGGATGACCAGCGACAAGGCAGCGGCACGAACATCCATCGTGTCGGGGGCCTGGGTGACGACGTACACACCCTGCAGGACGCGGCGTACGAGCCCGGCCCGCTCCATGGTGCGCAGCTGTTGGCGCGAGACCCCGGACGAGGCGGCCATGCCGAGGGTGAAGGGTGCATCGAGTGGCAACGGGCATCGGGCACTGAGCAGGAGGCCGTCGTTGTCCAACCAGTCGGCGTTCATGGTCCGGCACCATGGCGGAACAGCGACGTCCGCGTTGCGGTCATCCACAGGCCCCGACCGAAGAGCCAACCAGAGCTGCCCACTGGGCGCGTTCTCAGCAACCAAACCTGCCCGGTCGGCAGGCTTCGGCCAACCAAACCTGCCCGGTCGGCAGGTTTCAAGCAACCAGACCTGCCCGGTCGGCGGGTTAGAAGCGGGCGACGAGGCGGGCGAGGTCTTCGGCGGGGAGGGTGATGCCGAGCTCGGGGACGAGGGTGGCGAGCTCGCCGGGCTCGAGGGCGCGGTGCTCGGTGGGTTCGGTCGGGCGGCGCACCGTCACGGTCTCGTGGGTGACCGTGACGTGCCGGTCCGCGAGGTGCCGGGTCAGGATCAGCCCGCTGCGGAAATGCGAGGGGGGCCATGTACTGGTGAAGTGGTGGCCCATCTCGATGTCGATGGGGTGCACCGGCAGCTCGTCGGTGGTGTGCATCAGCTCCCAGCCGGCCTCGCGCAGGCGGTACATCTCCCACATCGGCGCGTGCTCGTCGCCGACGCGCCGGAGCCGGTAGCGCCAGCCCTGGTCGTCGACCTCGGCGCCGTGGGTCATCGGCATCGGGCGCAGCAGGCTCATCCCGAACCCGGGGTCGCACAGCCACCGCTGACCCTCGAGCGTCACGACGACCACGCAGTGCGTGCGCCCGGCGCGGGTCGGGTCGCCGACCCGCCCCAGCTGACGTCGTACGTCGTACCCGAGCCGCTGCAGCACCGCGGCGAACAACGTCGCGTGCTCGAAGCAGTAGCCACCGCGTCCGCCCGCGAGGAACTTTCGCTGCACCACCTCCAGCGTGACGCCGGGGTGGGCGTCGAGCAGCACGTCGATGTTCTCGAACGCGAAGGTGCGCACGTGCGCCTCGTGCAGGTCACCCATTCCCTCGAGGGACGGAGATGCCCGATCGACGCCCACCAGGGCGAGGTAGGCGTCGAGGTCGAGCCGCTCGACGTGCCAGGGGTCCTCGCTCATCGGCCGGCCGGTCTCAGAAGATGATGTCACCGCTCTTGCGCCGCTCGCGCAGCGTCTGGATCGCCTCGTCGAGGATGTTCTTCGCCTCGGCGTCGGAGCGGCGCTCCTTCACGTAGGCGAGGTGCGTCTTGTACGGCTCGATCTTCGGCGGCGGCGGCGGGTTGTCGGAGTCCAGGCTCGCCGGCAGCCCACAGCGGGGGCAGTCCCACGTCTCCGGCACCTGCGCCTCGACCGCGAAGGCGATCAGGGTGCGGTGCTCGTTGGCACAGAAGTAGGTCACGTTCTGACGCGGGGCGGCCTCGCCGCGCTCCGCCTCCCCCATGGGGCCGGCACCGACCCGGCTACCGCGGATGGCGTTTCCTCCACCGGCCACGCTGAGTCTCCTTCTCCTAGGTCGTTGTCACGAAGCGGCGGTCAGGAGCCGGTCTTGAACAGCAGTCCGAGACCGATGACGCACGCTGCCCAGATCAGCCCCACGCCGACGGTGATGCGGTCCAGGTTGCGCTCGGCCACGGAGGAACCTCCGAGGCCGCTCGAGACGCCACCACCGAACATGTCGGAGAGCCCGCCACCACGTCCCTTGTGCAGGAGCACCATCAGGATCAACAGCAGGCTCGTGATGACGAGCAGGACCTCGAAGACGATAACCACGGGTGGGAGCCTAACTGATGAGACACGCTGGTCAGGCACAGGTTGCTAGAGAACGGGCATGTCGTAGTAGCGGCAGATCCCGCCGAACTCCTCGACCTGCAGGCTGGCGCCGCCGACCAGGCAGCCGTCCACGTCGGACTCCTGCATGATGCCCGCCACGTTGTTGGCCTTCACCGAGCCGCCGTACAGGATCCGGATGCCGTCGGCGGCCTCCTTCCCGGCCTTCTCGTCGACGTGCGCCCGGATCGCCGCGCACACTTCCTGGGCGTCCTGGGGCGTGGCCACCTCGCCGGTGCCGATCGCCCAGACGGGCTCGTAGGCGACCACGACGCCGGCCAGCTGCTCGGGCGTGAAGCCGGCGAGCGAGCCCTCGACCTGGGCCAGGCAGTGCGCCACGTGCTCGCCGGCCTGGCGCACCTCGAGGCCCTCACCGACGCACACGATCGGGGTCATCCCCGCGTCGAGCGCCTTGTGGGCCTTGGCGTTGACCAGCTTGTCGTCCTCGCCGTGGTGCTCGCGGCGCTCGCTGTGCCCGACGACCACGTAGGAGCAGCCGAGCTTGGCCAGCATCGCCGCGGAGATCTCGCCGGTGTAGGCGCCGCTGTCGTGAACGGAGACGTCCTGCGCGCCGTAGCGGATCTGCAGGCGGTCGCCGTCGACCATGGTCTGCACGCTGCGCAGGTCGGTGTACGGCGGCAGCACGACCACCTGGACCTTGCCGTAGTCGTGCTTCTTGTCCGACAGCGTCCAGGCCAGCTTCTGCACCAGGACGACGGCCTCCTGGTGGTTGAGGTTCATCTTCCAGTTGCCGGCCATCAGCGGGGTGCGGGTCATGTGGGCTCCTGGTCCAGTACGTCGATGCCGGGGAGGTCCTTGCCCTCGAGGTACTCGAGGCTGGCGCCTCCACCGGTGGAGATGTGGCCGAAGGCCGACTCGTCGAAGCCGAGCTGGCGGACCGCGGCCGCCGAGTCGCCGCCCCCGACCACGGACAGCCCGTCGACCTCGGTGAGTGCCTGGGCGACCGCTCGGGTGCCGGCCGAGAACGCCTCGAACTCGAAGACGCCCATCGGCCCGTTCCAGAACACGGTGCGCCCGCCCCTCACCTGATCGGCGAAGGCGGCGGCGGACTCGGGGCCGATGTCGAGGCCGATCTGGTCCGCGGGGATCGCGTCGACCGGCACCACGGCCGGCTCGGCGTCCGCCTTGAACTCCGGCGCCACCACGACGTCGGTGGGCAGCACGATCGGCACACCGCTCTCGTCGGCACGGCGCAGGTAGTCCTTGCAGGTGTCGACCTGGTCCTCCTCGAGCAGGCTCTTGCCCACGTCGTGGCCCTGGGCCTCGAGGAAGGTGAACACCATGCCGCCGCCGATCAGGAGCCGGTCGGCCTTGGTGAGCAGGTTGTCGATGACCGCGAGCTTGTCGCTGACCTTGGAGCCGCCGAGCACCACCACGTAGGGACGCTCGGGATCCTCCGTGAGCTTCTTCAGCACCTCGATCTCCGAGCGCACCAGCCCGCCCATCGCGTGGGGCAGGCGCTGCGCGACGTCGTACACGCTGGCCTGCTTGCGGTGCACCACCCCGAAGCCGTCGCTGACGAAGGCGTCACCGAGCGCGGCCAGCGCGTCGGCGAACTCCCCGCGCTCCGCGTCGTCCTTGCTGGTCTCGCCGGGGTTGAACCGCACGTTCTCCAGCAGCGCGACCTCGCCGTCGCCGAGGCGCTCGACCGTCTGCTTCGCCGAGTCGCCGACGGTGTCCTCGGCGAACGCCACCGGCCCGCCGAGCAGCTCGCCGAGCCGGGCGGCGACCGGTGCCAGCGAGTACGCCGGGTCCGGAGCCCCCTTGGGTCGACCGA
>DASSLA010000062.1:0-45105 GCA_035689885.1 Marmoricola sp.
GAAGGGCTCCACGACCTTGAGGAAGTCGGCGAGCTTGTCGGTGTTGCCGACCACCTGGACGGTGACGGCGTCGGTCGCGACGTCGACGACCTTCGCGCGGAAGAGCTGGACGACCTCGAGGACCTGGCCGCGGGTGGTGGCGTCGGCCTTGACCTTGACGAGGAGCAGCTCGCGCTCGATCGCCTCCCGGGCGTCGAGCTCGACGATCTTGATCACCTCGACCAGCTTGTTGAGCTGCTTGGTGACCTGCTCCAGCGGGGACTCCTCGACGCTGACCACGATCGTCATCCGGGAGATCTCAGGGTGCTCGGTCGGGCCGACGGCCAGGGAGTCGATGTTGAAGCCGCGGCGACTGAACAGCCCGGCGATCCGGGTCAGCACACCTGGCTTGTTCTCGACGAGGACGCTCAGGGTGTGGGTGCTCACAGCTCGTCCTCCTCGAACTCGGGAGCCATGTCCCGGGCGTACTTGATGTCGTCGTTGGACGTGCCGGCGGCGACCATCGGCCACACCATCGCGTCCCGCTCGACGCGGAAGTCCACGACCACCGGCACGTCGTCGATCTCCATCGCCTTGTGGATGGTCGCGTCGACGTCGTCGGGCGACTCGCAGGCCAGCCCGACGGCGCCGTACGCCTCGGCCAGCTTGACGAAGTCGGGGATCCGCTTCGACTGCAGGTCGGTGTTGGAGTAGCGGCCGCCGTAGAACAGCGTCTGCCACTGCCGGACCATCCCCAGCGACTCGTTGTTGATCACCGCCACCTTGATCGGGATGCCCTCGATGGCGCAGGTGGCGAGCTCCTGGTTGGTCATCTGGAAGCAGCCGTCGCCGTCGATCGCCCACACGGTGGTGTCGGGGCGGCCGACCTTGGCCCCCATCGCGGCCGGTACGGCGTAGCCCATCGTGCCGAGGCCGCCGGAGTTGATCCACGTGTTCGGGTGCTCGTACTGCACGAAGTGGGCGGCCCACATCTGGTGCTGCCCGACCCCGGCGACGTAGACGGCCTCCGGGCCGGCGATCGCGCTGAGGCGTTCGATGACGTGCTGCGGCGCCAGACCGCCCTCGGGCGGGGCGTCGTAGCCGAGCGGGTACTGCGCCTTGACCCCGGCCAGGAACTTCACCCAGCCCTCGTAGTCGCCGGTGTTGCCCTGCGACTGCTGCTCCTGCAGCGCCACGACCAGGTCGGCGATCACCTCGCGGCAGTCACCCACGATCGGCACGTCGACGGCGCGGTTCTTGCCGATCTCGGCCGGGTCGATGTCGGCGTGGATCACCCTGGCGTTGGGGGCGAACGAGTCGAGGTTGCCGGTCACCCGGTCGTCGAAGCGGGCGCCCAGGCTGATGATCAGGTCGCTCTTCTGCAGGCCCGCCACCGCCGCGACGGTGCCGTGCATCCCGGGCATGCCGAGGTGCTGCGGGTGACTGTCGGGGAACGCGCCGCGCGCCATCAGCGTGGTGACGACCGGCATCCCGGTCAGCTCCGCGAGCGTGCGCAGCTCCTTGCTGGCGCGGGCGCGGATCACTCCGCCGCCGACGTACAGCACCGGCCTGCGCGACTCCAGGATCAGCCGGGTGGCCTCCCGGATCTGCTTGGAGTGCGGGTGCGTCACCGGCCGGTAGCCGGGCAGGTGCAGCTCGCTGGGCCAGCTGAAGGTGGTCTGGGCCTGCAGCGCGGACTTGGCCACGTCGACGAGGACCGGGCCGGGGCGTCCCGTCGAGGCGATGTAGAACGCCTCCGCCACCACGCGCGGGATGTCGGCGGGGTCGGTGACCAGGAAGTTGTGCTTGGTGATCGGCATCGTGATGCCGCGGATGTCGGCCTCCTGGAAGGCGTCGGTGCCGATCATGCTGGCGCCGACCTGGCCGGTGACCGCCACCAGCGGGACCGAGTCCATGTGCGCGTCCGCGAGCGGCGTGACCAGGTTGGTCGCGCCGGGACCGCTCGTCGCCATGCAGACGCCGACCTTCCCGGTGGCGGCCGCGTAGCCCTGGGCGGCGTGCCCGGCGCCCTGCTCGTGGCGCACCAGGATGTGCCGGATGCGGGAGTCGAAGAGGGGGTCGTACGCCGGGAGGATGGCGCCGCCGGGGATGCCGAAGATGTTCTCGGCTCCGGCGCTCTCCAGCGACCGCACCAGGCTCTGCGCGCCCGTCACCGTCTCAGGGGTCGTGGTGGCGCCGGGTGACCCACCCTGCCGCTGCTCACTCACTGTGCTCACTCACTGTGCTCACTCGTCCATCTTCTAGGTCGTCCGTGCAACAAAAAACCCCTCGAGCCGGGCGGCTGGCGAGGGGTCGACGCGCATGCGTGAGGCCGGGGCCTCAGCTCACGCGTCGCGTGCGTACGAGGATCTCTGAACGCATGGGCACATACTGCCCCTCGTGCCGAACGGCGCTCAACCGAGTGTGCCACCCGTCCCGGATGCTGGGACGCGCGTCCCAGGATCTGGCGCCCAGTCAGGTGACGACGCGGACCTCGTACTCACCGCGTCCCGCCGGCGCGCGGTCACTCACCTCGAGCGTGGCGACCCGGGCGGTGAACCCGGTCGCGACGGGGGCGAGCTCCAGCGCGCGGGACAGCGGGTCGGCGAGCCGGGCCCGCTCCTCGACCACCACGTCGCGGTCCACCGACTCGGCGGCCACCCGCAGCGTCGTGACCACCACCGCGTGGATGACGCGCTCACCGTCGGCGTCCCAGCCCAGCGTCAGCCGGTCGTCGCGCGGGGGCACCGGATCGAACCGGACCACCGCGTCGACGAGGACAACCCGGGAGTCGCCGGTGACGACGGGCTCGCCGGACAGGCGGTACTCGCGCGGCCGGGTGTCCGCAGTCGTGCGGTCACCCCGGCCAGCCCGGTCAGCCCGGTCACCCCGGTCACCCCGAGGGAAGAGCGCCACCGCAGGGCGGTCAGTCGCGGCTCTGCCAGGTGCAGATGCAGGCCTTGTTGCCGTCCGGGTCCTCGAGCACCCAGAACGCCGGGGCGCGACGGTCGTCGACGAGCCGGCCGCCCGCGTCGACGGCCGCCTGGATCCTGTCCTGCGCGACGTCGTGCGGCACGCTGATGTCGAGGTGCCAGCGCTGCCGGTCCGGGGCGTCGGAGTCGGTCTTCTGGAACCACACGCTCGGGAGCCGCCCGGCCTTGTCGACCACCTCCACTTCGTGGTCGGCGTACCCGAGGATCGCCGCCCAGAACGGCTTCACCTTCTCCGCGTCCGGGGTGTCGAGCGCCAGCTCGAGCACGTCGGGTGCGTGGTCGACGTGCTGTACGCCGGCGGCGTCCGCGAGCTCGGTGATCCGCCGGGCGAGGGCGATGTCGCGCAGGGTGATCGCGTCGACGTCGTGGCTCTTCAGCGACACGGTCACGTGCGGGTAGCGCAGGTCGACGTCGGGATGGTGGTTGGCCTCGTCGGCGACCTCGGCGATCTTCGTCACCAGCGCCGTGCCGGTGTTGAAGTCGCCAGTGGCGTAGCGCGCCGTCAGCCTGTCGAGCACCTTGCGCCAGCCGACGAGGCCCTCGTCGGCGATCTGCTGTCCGGTCAGCTTCTGCTTGTCCTCGCTCATGCGAGCAGGCTAGACCGGGATGGTCACCCGTGCGGATCGGGCGAACACTCGGAGCCATGGATCCGCTCTCGCACGATTCCTACGGCCCGCCGCTGGAGCGGGCCCACGCGCATGCCGTCCGCTGGCTGGAGAGCCTGGACACCCGTCAGGTCCCTGCCAGCTCCGGCGCCGACGCCGTCGCCGAGGCGCTGGGGCGGACGCTGCCCGAGGAACCGACCCCCGCAGACGAAGTGGTCGACCTGCTGGCCGCGGCGTGCGAGCCCGGCCTGGTGGCCATGCCGTCCGGGCGGTTCTTCGGGTTCGTCATCGGCGGCTCCCAGCCGGCGGCGCTGGCGGCCGACTGGCTGGTGTCGTCGTGGGACCAGAACTCCGCACTGCGTCAGCTCACCCCGGCGGTGGCGGCGGCCGAGGAGGTCGCATCGGCCTGGCTGCTGGACTTGCTGGGCCTCCCCGCGAGCAGCGGCGTCGGGTTCGTCACCGGCGCGACGATGGCCAACTTCACCGGGCTGGCGGCGGGCCGGGACGCCCTGCTCCGCCGGGCGGGTCGTGACCCCGCCGACGGGCTGGCCGGTGGGCCGGCGATCCGGGTGGTCGCCGGGGCGGAGCGGCACGAGTCCGTGGAGCTGGCGCTGCGCTACCTCGGGCTGCCGGCGCCCGTGCTGGTTCCCGTCGACGAGCAGGGGCGCATCCGTGCGGGCGCGCTGGAGAAGGTGCTTGCCGAGCAGCCCGGCGTACCGACGATCGTGGTGCTGCAGGCGGGCAACCTGCACTCCGGAGCGTTCGACCCGTTCGAGGCGTGCATCTCGTTGGCGCACGAGCGCGACGCCTGGGTGCACGTCGACGGGGCCTTCGGGTTGTGGGCGGCAGCGTCTCCGGAGCACCGGCACCTGACCGCCGGGATGGGCGCCGCGGACTCGTGGGCCACGGACGCCCACAAGACCCTGAACGTCCCCTACGACTGCGGCGTAGTGGCGGTGCGGGACCCCTCTGCGTTGCGGGCGGCGATGGGGATGCAGAGCGCGTACCTGCCGCACGGCGAGGGTGACCCGATGGACCACGTCCCGGAGCTGTCCCGGCGCGGGCGCGGCATCCCGGTGTGGGCCGCTCTCCGGGCCGCAGGACGGCACGGCGTCGCGGAGATGGTCGGCCGGATGTGCCGGCACGCCCGGGCGTTCGCGGAGGGAGTGGCGCAGCTGCCCGGGGCCGAGGTGCTCAACGACGTGGTGTTCACCCAGGTGTGCGTCTCCTTCGGTGACGACGACCGGACCCGGCTCGTGGTCGAGCGCATGCTGGCCGACGGCACTGCCTGGATGACCGGGTCGCGGTGGCGGGACCGGGCGGTGCTGCGGATCGCGGTGAGCAACGCCAACACCACCGAGGAAGACGTGCGGCGCACCCTCAAGGCGCTCGAGCGCGCGGCGGCGTAACCTGCCGATGAGGAGGGGGTCATGAGCGAGTCAGCCCTGGTGCGACTGGTCCGCGAGTCGGTGATCGGCGAGGACCACGTGATGCGGACGCCGTACGGCGAGCGCCGGGTGACCTATGCCGACTACACCGCGTCGGGACGAGCGCTGACGTTCATCGAGGACTTCATCCGCGACGAGGTGCTGCCCAGCTACGCCAACACCCACACCGAGTCCAGCGGCACCGGCCTGCAGACCACCCGCCTGCGTGAGGACGCCCGACGGATCATCCGCGACGCGGTCGGCGGCGACGACGACACGGTGGTGATCTTCGCCGGCTCCGGGTCCACCGGCGCGATCGACAAGCTGATCGGGGTGATGGGGCTGCGGATCCCCTCGGCGCTGGAGGACCGCCACGGGCTGCTCCGGCACATCCCGGCCGACGAGCGTCCCGTCGTGTTCACCGGCCCCTTCGAGCACCACTCCAACGAGATCCCGTGGCGCGAGTCGATCGCCGACGTGGTGACCATCCCGCAGGACCCCGACGGCCACATCGACCTCGACGTGTTGCGCGCGCGGCTGCTCGAGCACGCCGACCGGCCCCTGCTGATCGGTTCCTTCTCCGCCGCCTCCAACGTCACCGGCATCGTCTCCGACACGGTGGCGATCGCGACGTTGCTGCACGAGCACGGCGCCCTGTCCTTCTGGGACTGCGCCGCGGCCGCGCCGTACGTCGACATCGAGATGCACCCCGCCGGCGGCGGCCCGCTCGCCTACAAGGACGCGGTGTTCCTCAGCCCGCACAAGTTCATCGGCGGTCCCTCGACGCCGGGCGTGCTCGTGGCGCGTCGCGAGCTGTTCACCAACCGGGTGCCCGACGTGCCCGGTGGCGGGACCGTGGCCTACGTGAACTTCGCCGAGCACCGCTACCTCGACGACCCCGAGCAGCGCGAGGAGGGCGGCACCCCCGCGATCATCGACTCCATCCGCGCCGGGCTGGTCTTCCAGCTCAAGCAGGCGGTCGGCACCGAGACGATCCGCGCCGCGGAGGAGCGGTTCCTCTCCCGTGCGGTCGCGGCCTGGCGCGAGGAGCCGGCGATCGAGATCCTCGGCAACCTGGAGGCCGAGCGGCTCTCGATCATCTCGTTCGTCGTACGCGCGCCGTCGGGGAAGTTCCTGCACCACAATTTCGTGGTGGCGCTGCTCAACGACCTGTTCGGGATCCAGTCGCGTGGCGGCTGCTCGTGCGCCGGCCCCTACGGGCACCGCCTGCTCGGCATCGACATCGAGCGCAGCCATGAGTACGAACGCGAGATCACCGGCGGCTGCGAGGGCATCAAGCCCGGCTGGGTCCGGGTCAACTTCAACTACTTCCTCTCCGACACCGTCGCCGACTACATCGTCGCGGCGGTGCGGCTGGTCGCCCGCGACGGGTGGCGACTGCTCGGCGACTACCGGTTCGACACCGTCACCGGCCGGTGGACCCACCGCGAGGGCGTGGTGGAGCCGCCGCTGCGGCTGTCGGCGATTCGGTACGACGAGCGGGGCATCCACACGCCCACCTCCCAGCTCGCGGGCGACGAGTCGCTGCTCGAGCAGCACCTGGCCGACGGCGCCAAGCTGCTCGCCGAGGCCGAGCCGCCGGACCTCACCCCGCCCGAGGGGCTGAGCGTGGACTTCGAGCACCTGCGCTGGTTCGACCTCCCGGCCTCGGCCCTGTCGTGACGGCCTAGCCTCGGGGCATGCCAGTGGTGAAGATCAACGCCATCTCCGTGCCCGAGCCGGCCCGCGAGGAGTTCGAACGGCGCTTCGCGGCGCGCGCCCACACGGTGGACGGCTCGCCCGGGTTCCTCGGCTTCCAGCTGCTGCGCCCGACGGCGGGCGAGGACCGCTACTTCGTGTACACCCAGTGGGAGGACGAGGAGTCGTACGCCGCGTGGCGTGACGGCGACGCCCGCAAGGCGCACGCGGGCGAGCACGGCAAGCCGGTGGCTGCCTCGGCGGACCTGCTGGAGTTCGAGGTCGTCATCGACCAGCGCCCGTCCAGCTGATTGGTCAGGGCAGCAGGCTCTGGCCCACCGGGTCGGGGTTGACCGCGATCTCCCAGCGGAAGCCGTCCGGGTCGGAGAAGTAGCCGGTGTAGCCGCCCCAGTCGCGTCGCTGTGCGCGACTCACCTCGGCACCCAGCCGTGAGGCCAGCTCGAGGATCTGGTCGACCTCGGCCTCGGTGCGCACGTTGTGGGCCAGGGTCATCGGGACGACGCCCTCGCCCCGGCGTACCGGACCGACCTCGGCCTCGAAGCTCGGCTCCGCCCACAGCGAGAGCATGATCTTGGCCCCGACCCTGATCATCAGCACCTCGCCGGGCACGTCCACCTCCGCCCGCCAACCCAGGCCGTCGAGGTAGAAGGCCCGGGAGCGGTCGAGGTCGGTTACGGCGAGGGTGATGAAGCTGACGCGCTGGTCCATGGAGCCAGTGTGGCAGTGGGAGTGGGCCGCCTGAATCGCGCAAACGCTGGAAAGTGGCGGTGAGATCCGGGGTTTTCGCTGCCACTTCCCAGCATGTGCGGGATTTCGGGATGTCAGACCGCGCCCTGCTCCAGCAGCCGGTCGAGCTTGGCGTAGCCGTCGTTGACGCCGACCTCCATGCCGCTGGCGAGCCAGGCGTCCCGGTCCTCGAAGCTCTCCACGAGCGAGGTGGCGACCAGTCGGGTGCGACCGTCGCCGAGGTCCTCGAAGTGCAGCGTCTCCAGCGCCACCCCCTCGGGCACGCCCTCGAAGGTGAAGGTCTGCACCAGCCGGTCGTCGCTGACCTCGTGGAAGCAGCCGTGGAAGCCGTACTCCTCGCCCTCGTGGACGTTGGTGAACCGCCAGCTGCCGCCGGTGCGGGCGTCCCAGTTGTCGATGCGGGTCTCGATGCCGTCGGGTCCGACCCAGCGTGCGAACAGCTCCGGATCGGTGTGCGCCTTGAGCAGCTGCGCCGGGGTGGCGCGGAACTCCCTGGTCATCCGGATCAGGGGGACCCTCGGGTCGGCCTCGATCGTGGTGGTGCCGTCGGCCGTGGTCGTGGTGGTGGTCATGATGCCGTTCCTTCCTGGCGGTCTTCCTCGGTCTCGTCCATGGACGCCAGGACCGCGTCGAGGCGCTGGTACCTCTCCTCGGCCTGCCGGCGGTAGCGCTCGATCCACTTGGTCATCAGTTCGAACACCTCCGCCTCGAGATGCACCGGCCGCCGCTGGGCGTCCCGTCCCCGCGTGACCATGCCGGCCGACTCGAGCACCTTCAGGTGCTTGGAGACCGCCTGCATGCTCACGTCGTACGGCGCGGCCAGCTCGCCGACGGTGGCGTCGCCCACGCACAGGCGGGCCACCATGTCGCGGCGGATCGGGTCGGCCAGGGCGGCGAACACCTTGGACAGCTCGTCGGTCATCCCACGTCCTCAACTGACTGGTTGAATACAAAGAGACTGGCACGGCTCACCCGTCCTTGTCAACCGTCTGGTTGAGAACGGTATCGCCGTACGCCGCCCTCCCCTGTGGACGCGAAACGGCAGGGCTGATCGGCCGAACCTCCTGCCGACGTACCGATGCATTGGCCGCCCGGGAGGAGGTTCACCGGGCGCCCGGTGAAACTCGCGCCGCTACCCGCAGACGGCCCCGTGCGCCGCCGACTGCACCACCTTGGCGTACTTGCCGAGCACGCCGCGGGTGTACTTCGGGGGGTTCGGGGCCCAGCCGTCGCGGCGGGACTCGAGCTCCTCGGGGGTCAGGTCGACGTCGAGGCGGCGGTTGGCCACGTCGAGGGTGATCCGGTCGCCGTCGCGGATGAAGGCGATCGGGCCGCCGTCGCTGGCCTCGGGGGCGATGTGGCCGACGCAGAGGCCGGTCGTGCCGCCGGAGAAGCGGCCGTCGGTGACCAGCAGGACCTCCTTGCCCAGGCCCGCGCCCTTGATCGCGCCGGTGATGGCGAGCATCTCGCGCATGCCGGGGCCGCCCTTGGGGCCCTCGTAGCGGATCACCACCACGTCGCCGGCCGTGATGGTGCCGGCGGCCAGGGCGTCGAGGGCCGCGCGCTCGCCGTCGAAGACGCGTGCGGTGCCGGTGAACGTGGAGTCGTCGAAGCCGGCGCTCTTGACCACGGCACCGTCGGGGGCCAGCGAGCCCTTGAGGATGGTCAGCCCGCCGGTGGCGTGAATCGGGTCGGAGAGCTGGCGCACGATGTCGCCGTCGAGCGGCTTGGGGTCCAGGTCGTCGAGGTTCTCGGCCATCGTCTTGCCGGTCACGGTGAGCACGTCGCCGTGCAGCAGTCCGGCGTCGAGCAGCGCGCGCAGCAGCACCGGGATGCCACCGACGCGGTCGAAGTCGGTCCACACGTAGCGGCCGAACGGCTTCATGTCCGCGAGGTGCGGCACCTTCTCGCCGATCCGGGTGAAGTCGTCGAGGGTCAGGTCGACCTCGGCCTCGCGTGCGATGGCGAGCAGGTGGAGTACGGCGTTGGTGGAGCCGCCGAGCGCCATCGCCATCGCGATGGCGTTCTCGAAGGCCGGTCGAGTCATGATCTGCCGAGCGGTGATCCCCCTGCGCAGCATCTCCACCACGGCCTCGCCCGACTTGTGGGCGAAGCCGTCACGACGGCGGTCGACTGCGGGCGGCGAGGACGAACCCGGCAGGGACATCCCCAGCGCCTCGGCGACCGAGGCCATCGTGTTCGCGGTGTAGGCGCCTCCGCAGGCCCCCTCCCCCGGGCAGATCGCGCGCTCGACCTTGTCGACCTCCTCACGGCTGATCTTGCCGGCCAGGCAGGCGCCGACCGCCTCGAAGGCGTCGATGATCGTCACGTCACGGCCGTCGACGTTGCCGGGCATGATCGTGCCGGCGTACAGGAACACCGAGGCGAGGTCGAGACGCGCGGCGGCCATCAGCATCCCCGGCAGCGACTTGTCGCAGCCGGCCAGCAGCACCGAGCCGTCGAGGCGCTCGGCCATCATCACCGTCTCCACCGAGTCGGCGATCACCTCGCGGGAGACCAGCGAGAAGTGCATCCCCTCGTGGCCCATCGAGATGCCGTCGGAGACCGAGATCGTCCCGAACTCCAACGGGTAGCCCCCGGCCGCGTGCACGCCGTTCTTCACCGCCTTGGCCAGCCGATCCAACGACAGGTTGCACGGCGTGATCTCGTTCCAGCTCGACGCAACCCCGATCTGGGGCTTTGCCCAGTCGTCGTCGCCCATACCGACGGCACGGAGCATCCCCCGTGCCGCGGCCTTCTCGAGTCCGTCGGTGACGTCGCGCGAACGGGGCTTGATGTCGGGCTGCTCGGTCATGGCGCGAGACTACTTCGGGGCACGCTCCCGCTCGGGAGGCCGTTCACGCCGTGAGCGCGGACGCACCGGCTCGGTCAGCGCCTGGATCCGCTCGGTGGCCAGCTCGATCATCAGCCGCGCGGCGGGGGACAGCGTTGCGCCGGCGCGGTGCACGACCGCGATGGTGTCGTACTGCTTGGGGCGCAGCGACACCCAGCCCGCCTCCGGCGCCAGCCGCGGCAACAGCTCCAGCAGGGCGCCCTTGGGCAGCACCGAGTCGGCGACGCCACGGCCGACGAGCTCGACTGCGGTCTCGATGTCCTCGACCTCGATGCGGGTCTGCGGGTTGAGGCCGGTCTCATGGAGCATCCTGCGCAGCACGATCCGGGTGGGATCCATCGCCCGCCAGGTGGTCTCCGACATCACCAGGGACGCGTGCGCCAGGCGCTCGGCGGTCACCGGCGTGGTCAGGCGCTCGTGGTCGGCGCTGACGTAGACGAGCTCGTCGCGCGCGACCGGGGTCACCTTCATCCCCTCGCTGCTCACCTGCGGTACGGCGATCATGGCGGCCTCGATGCGGCCCCGGCGCAGGTCTTCCATCACGTCGGCGGAGTTCTGCCCGATCAGCTCCACCCGCACGTTGGGGTGCCGCGCCAGTACGTCGGCCACGAGGTCGGCGCTCGCGTAGAGCCGGGAGGTGCCGAACGTGCCGAACCGGATCGTGCCCGTCTCCAGCGCGGAGACGGCCATCGCCGCGCGGGCGGTCTCGTCGGCGGCGGCGAGGGTGCGCTCGGCGTGCGGACGCATCTCGTCGGCGGTCGGTGTCGGCACCACGCCGCGGCCGACACGGACGAAGAGGTCCCCGCCGACACTGCGCTCGAGGTTGCGGATCTGCTCGGAGACCGAGGGCTGGCTGTAGCCGAGGTGCTCGGCCGCGGCGGTCAGGGAGCCCAGCTCGTAGGTGGCCAGGAAGCAGCGAAGCTGGTGCAACGAAAGCATAGGGATCTCCTTGAGGTTCTCAAGAAAAGAGAGGCTACCCCTATGAGCGAGGGGGCGACAGACTAGGGCCAACAGTCGGAAGCAGTGGAGGAGGTCCCGGAATGTTCGTCAACGTGTGCAGCGAGTGCCGGCGCAGGCAGCTGATCTTCCCCAGCCAGGTCTCGTCGTACGAGCAGACCGAGCAGGGGACCGTCGCGCACTACACCTGCTGGTGCGGTGCCGAGCAGTCCTGGCTCGCCCTGCCGGCGACCCAGTCGCCGCTCGTCGCGGCCTGACGTCGCTCAGACCGCCGCCGCCCTGACCGCCATCACGTCGGGAAGGTTGTCGGCGATCTCGCGCCAGCTCTCCCCCGCGTCGGCCGAGCCCCAGACGCTGCCGTTGCGGCCGCCGAAGTAGAGGCCGGCCGAGGCGTGGGTGTCGGCGCACATCGCGTCGCGCATCACAGCGGCGTAGAACTCCTCGGGCAGGCCCTTGTGCTGCTGCTCCCACGTGGAGCCGGCGTCCCGGGAGCGCCACACGGCCGGGTGGCCCTCCGGCGGGAACCGGCCGTCGGCGAGCGGGAACACGAAGACCGTGTCGGGCTCGTGTGGATGGACCACGACCGGGAAACCGAAGTCGGAGGGCAGTCCGTCGGCGATCGACTGCCACGAGCCACCCTCGTCGTCGCTGCGGTAGACGCCGCCGTGGTTCTGCAGGTAGAGCCGCTCGGGGTGGGCCGGGTGACGGGTGGCCTTGTGCACGCACTGACCGAACTCCGGGTACTGCTGGTCCTCGGGCAGGAAGTCCGCACGGATCCCCTGGTTGCGCGGCGCCCACGACTTGCCGCCGTCGTTGGTCTGGTAGACGCCGCCGGTGGAGATCGCAGCGGTCAGTGACGCCGGGTCGGTCGGGTGCGGCAGCAGCGTGTGGAAGGCCTGGCCGCCGTACCCCTCGCCCCACTGGGTGCGGTGCGGGTGGTCCCAGAGCGCGCGCTCGAGCTCGAAGGTCTCGCCCCGATCCGTGGACTTGAAGATCGCTCCCGGCTCGGTGCCGGCCCAGACGACGCCCTCCTCGGCGCCCGGGGCCAGCTGCCAGACCCGTTCGACCGAGGCGTCCATCCCGTCGGGGAAGGCGATCGAGTGCTCCTGCCAGGTGCGGCCGAGGTCGTCGGAGGAGAAGACCTGCGGCCCGGTCCAGCTCAGCGAGGCGCCCGCGAGCAGTCGGGGCGTGTCGCCGCGGGTGTCGACCATGCACGAGTAGATCTCCATCAGCGCCATGTGCGGACCTTCGATGGTCCATCTCTCGCGCTGCTCGTCCGACCGACCGATCCACAGCCCCTTGCGTGTCCCGATCATCAGCACCGTCTCGCCCACGACAGCCTCCTCGCTTATTCCTAATAGGAACACTAATCTGATTCCACCATGGGTCAAGAGCTGCCGATCACCGCGTACGCCCTCCTCGGGCTGCTCTCGTTCGGCGACCCGCTCACCGGCTACGAGTTGAAGCAGCGGGCCGACCGGACGCTGCGCTTCTACTGGGTCTCTCCGGCGATGAGCCAGGTCTATACCGAGCTGGAGCGGCTGCACCGTGCCGGACTGGTGATGGCGCACGGCGACGGTCGCAGCACGTCGTACTCCCTGTCCCGGAAGGGCAGCGCCGAGCTGACCCGCTGGATGAAGGAGAGCGAGCCGGGCTTTCCGGTGCTCAAGCACCCGGTCGCGCTGCGCCTGCTGCTCGGCGCCCTGGTGGGGCCGGAGACAATCCGCGAGATGCTCACCCGGCACGTGAAGGCCCTCGAGGAGGAGCACGCCGCCCTGGGCGAGGTGCGGGAGTCGCTGACCGGACGCGACCGCCCCGGCGAGCCCTACCGCTACCCCGCGATGGTGGCCGACTGGGGGCTGTCCTACTTCGCCCACGAGAAGTCGGTCATCGAGGAGCTGGTCGAAATGCTCGACAACGACCGATAGGTCCGGATCCACTGGTCCAGAACATCGCGACATCGCCGTCGACGCGGGCTAGGGTCGGCCGGGTCGTAGGCGGGGGGTGCACGACTTGGGAGGCGGCGGGTGTGAACGTTCTGGACTCGATCCTCTGGCCGGTGGCCAGGTGGTCCGACAACAGTCAACGTCGAGCACGGGACAACGCGATGGAGGCACGGCGGGAGCTCGTGCTGCGCCGGCACGAACGTGACGAGGTGGCGCGCTTCCTCACCGGCGCCCAGGACGGCCGGTCGCGAGAGCCCGGGAGACCGTCGATCCCGGAGCCGCGGAGAGGCTGACTCCTCCCACCGGGCCGCACTGTTCACGCGATGGTCACATCGGCGTGACCGGGTGGACCCATCGTCTCCCTAGCGTCGCCGGAGACGGCAACCTTCTTGGGAGTGACCATGCACCTGCTCGCGCCACTACTGCGCCCGCTCTCCGCCTGGGCCGAGACCAGCCAGCGCACCGCCTGCCGCAACGCCATGACCGCCTCGACGGAGCTGGCCGAGCGGCTGCGCGAGACCCGCGACGTGCAGGAGTACGTCGTACGCACGCTCGAGCTGCGCGCCTCCGCACCTCACCCCACAGCGAGGTCGCGAGCCGGCTGACCACGACGGCTCGCCCATGTCCGCGTGGTGATCTCGACCACGGGTCGCTCATGCGCGGGCCGCGTTCGGGCACAATTCGGGCATGGCCGAACCTGCCACCACCCTCCGCGTCGCGCCGGCTCCCGACGAGGGCCTGGCACTGCGCTTCTACACCGTGACGAGCGCGGACGGCACCGAGCTCGAGGCCTGGACCAACGACGTCGACGGGCCGACCGTGCTGCTGTGCAACGGTCTCGGCACCAACCCGTACACGTGGCCCGCGCTGCTCGACCCCGACTGCGGGGTGCGCGTCATCTCCTGGAACCACCGCGGCACGGGTGGATCCGCGCGCCCGACCGACCCCGAGCACGTCGCTGTCGAGTCGTTCGTGGAGGACGCCGTCGCCGTCCTCGACGACGCGGGGATCGACGCCTGCGTGGCAATGGGCTGGTCGATCGGCGTGAACACGATGTTCGAGCTCGCCGTCACCCACCCCGAGCGGGTCACCGGTCTGTGTGCCGTTGCCGGCGTCCCCGGCGACACCTTCAACTCGATGGGTGCCCCGATCCTGATCCCGCGGCTACTGCGCAAGCCGATCTCGGTCAACGTCACCCGCGTGCTCAAGCTCGCCGGCGGGCCGCTCACCCAGGTGGTGCAGCGGCTCCCGATCGGGCCGCTCACCTACGAGGTGCTCACCCACAGCGGCTTCATGCTGCCGATGCCGGACCCGCTGCTCGCCCGCCGCGCGATCAAGCAGTTCCTGACCACGCCGACGGACTGGTACATGCACCTCGCCCTGCACTCGTCGCTGCACGGACGGGTCTCTCTGCGCAACATCGACGTGCCGACCACGTTCGTGGCCGGACGATACGACATCCTCGCCTCGCACCACGACATGCGCACCGCCGCGGAACGTATCGACGGCGCCGTCTACCAGGTGCTGCCCGCGACGCACTTCGTCCAGATGGAGAAGCCCGACGAGGTGCACGAAGCCCTGCTGGACCTGCTCGACCGCGTCCCGGGCTGACCCCACCCCGCTGACCGGGCAGTTCTGGTTGCCCGAAACGCGCCGACCGGGCAGTTCTGGTTGCCCGACCCGCGCCGACCGGGCAGTTCTGGTTGCCCGACCCGCCCGATCAGCACTGGCTACGCTCAGCACATGCGGCGCCTGGTCACGCTGGTCGCGCTCGCCACGCTCGTCCTCGCCGGGTGCGGCGGAGAGTCGGAGCCCGAGGCGGGCGAGACCCCCACGCCCTCACCCACCGAGTCGTCCTCACCCGCGTCCCCCACGGAGTCTCCTCGAACTTCGGCGCCGACGACCACGGCCCCGTCCCCGAGCGCAACTCCGACCCGGCGTACGACGCGACCGCGAGTGCTCGGCACCGTGGCCCGAAACCTCGAGGCGCCCTGGGGCGTCGCGTTCCTGCCCGACGGCACGGCACTGGTCACCGAGCGGGACACCGGACGGGTCTTCCGGATCGGGAACGGCGAGGTCGTCCGCGTTGGGCGGGTGGAGCAGTCAGAGCCGGGTGGCGAGGCGGGACTGCTGGGCGTCGCCGTCTCCCCGACGTACGCCGAGGACCGCCGGGTGTTCCTCTACACCACCGCCACGGAGGACAACCGAGTGCTGCGCGCCAACCTGCGCGGCAACCGGCTGCGGGGTCTGGAGCCGATCCTCACCGGCATCCCGAAGGCGTCGAACCACGACGGCGGCCGGATGATCTTCGGGCCCGACGGGATGCTCTACGTCTCGACCGGCGAGGCGGGCCAGCCGGAGCTCGCTCAGGACATGGGCTCGCTGGGCGGAAAGATCCTGCGCATCACCCAGGACGGACGGCCCGCCCCCGGCAACCCCGACCCCGGCTCCCCCATCTGGACCAGCGGCCACCGCAATGTGCAGGGCCTGGCCTTCGACGACGCCGGCAACCTGTGGGCCTCGGAGTTCGGGCAGAACACCTGGGACGAGCTCAACCTGATCCGTCGGGGACGTAACTACGGGTGGCCGCGGGTCGAGGGCAAGGGCGACGCTCCCGACTACGAGGACCCACAGATCCAGTGGAGCACCGACGTCGCGTCGCCGTCGGGCCTCGCGTACGCCGGCAGCCGGTTGTACCTCGGCGCCCTCCGCGGCGAGCGGCTCTGGCGTATCGACGTGGACGGTCGTCGCGCCGGCCGCGAGCGCGCCTTCTTCGTCGGCGACCACGGCCGGATGCGCACCGTGGTGACCGCCCCCGACGGCAACCTGTGGCTCACCACGTCGAACCGGGACGGCCGCGGGGACCCGGCGGAGAACGACGACCGGATCCTGCTGGTCCGCCCCTAGCACGCCGACCGGGCACCTTTGGTTGGCGAACGTACGCCGACCGGGCACATTTGGCTGGTGCGATTGTCAGATCGCCAACCAGAACTGCCCGCTCGGCGCCGTACCAGCAACCAGAACTGCCCGCTCGGCCTACTGGAGGCGCTCGAGGATCAGCTCGCGGACGCGGGCGGCGTCGGCTTGGCCGCGCATCTCCTTCATCACCGCGCCGATGAGTGCGCCGGCCGCCGCGACCTTGCCGTCGCGGATCTTCTGCGCGACGTCGGGGTTGGCCTCGATGGCGCGGTCGACCGCCGCGCCGAGCGCACCCTCGTCCGAGACGATCGCGAGCCCCCGGGCGGCGACGACCTCGTCGGGAGTGCCCTCACCGGCGAGCACCCCGTCGAAGACCTGGCGGGCGAGCTTGTCGTTGATCGCTCCCTCGTCGACGAGTGCCTGGATCCGCGCCACGTCGGCCGGGGTGATCGGGAGCGCGGCGAGGTCGGTGCCCTGCTCGTTCGCGCGCCGGGCGAGCTCGGAGAGCCACCACTTCCGCGCGGTCTGCGGGCTGGCCCCCGTGGCGATGGTCTCCGCGACCAGGTCGAGCGCACCGGCGCCCACCGTGTCGCGCATCTCGAGGTCGGAGAACCCCCACTCGGCCTGCAGCCGGGCCCGGCGTACGCGCGGCGGCTCGGGCAGGCTCGCCCGCAGCTCCTCGACCCACTCGCGCGACGGCGCGACCGGCACCAGGTCGGGCTCGGGGAAGTAGCGGTAGTCCTCGGCGTCGGACTTCACCCGACCCGAGGTGGTGATGCCGGTGTCCTCGTGCCAGTGGCGGGTCTCCTGCAGCACCGACCCACCGGCGTCGAGGATCCCCGCCTGCCGGGAGATCTCGTAGCGGGCGGCCCGCTCCACCGAGCGCAGCGAGTTGACGTTCTTGGTCTCGGTGCGGGTGCCGAGCGTGCCCGAGCCCGCGGGGGCCAGCGACAGGTTGACGTCGCAGCGCAGCGAGCCCTGCTCCATCCGTACGTCGGACACCCCGAGCCCGAGCAGCAGCTCGCGCAGGTGGGCGACGTACGCCCGCGCCACGGCGGGTGCCTTCTCCCCGGCACCGGTGATCGGACGGGTGACGATCTCGATCAGCGGGATGCCGGCGCGGTTGTAGTCGACCAGGGAGTACTCCGCGCCGTGGATCCGGCCGGTGGAGCCGCCCACGTGCAGCGACTTCCCGGTGTCCTCCTCCATGTGGGCGCGCTCGATCTCGACCCGGAAGGTCTCGCCGTCGCCAGACTCATCGAACACAGTGACCTCGGTCCAGCCGTCGAACGCGATCGGCTCGTCGTACTGGCTGGTCTGGAAGTTCTTCGGCATGTCCGGGTAGAAGTAGTTCTTCCGCGCGAACCGGCACCACTCCGCGATCTGGCAGTTCAGCGCCAGGCCGATGCGGATCGCGGACTCGACCGCCTTGCCGTTGACCACCGGCATCGACCCGGGCAGGCCGAGGCAGGTCGGGCAGGTCTGGGTGTTGGGCTCGCCGCCGAACGTCGCGGGGCAGCCACAGAACATCTTGGTCGCCGTGTTGAGCTCGACGTGGACCTCGAGGCCCATCGCCGGGTCGTACGCCGCGATCGCCTCGTCGAAGTCGACGAGCGCCTCCTGGGTCGTGGTCATGCCCGCACCGCCTTGTCGAGCTTGTCGGGATCGAGCAGCCGGCCGCCCCACTGCTGCTCAAGCATCGACTCGAGGGCGGCTCCGACCCGGTAGACCCGGTCGTCGGCCATCGCCGGGGCCAGCACCTGCAGCCCCGCGGGCAGGCCGTCCTCGTCGGTGACCCCGGAGGGCACCGAGATGCCGGGGATGCCGGCCAGGTTGGCCGGGATCGTCGCGATGTCGTTGAGGTACATCGCCAGCGGGTCGTCGAGCTTCTCCCCCAGGCGGAACGCCGTGGTGGGCGCGGTCGGCGAGACCAGCACGTCGGCCTTCGCGAAGGCGCGCTCGAAGTCGCGGCTGACCAGCGTGCGCACCTTCTGCGCCTGCCCGTAGTAGGCGTCGTAATAGCCGCTGGAGAGCGCGTAGGTGCCGAGGATGATGCGGCGCTTCACCTCGTCGCCGAAGCCCTGGTCGCGGGTGGCCCGCATGACCTCCTCGGCGCTCGGGGCCTCGACGCCCTCGGGCAGCACACGCAGGCCGTAGCGCATGGCGTCGAAGCGGGCCAGGTTGGAGGAGGCCTCGCTCGGCAGGATCAGGTAGTAGGCGGCCAACGCGTGCTGGAAGCTCGGGCAGCTGACCTGCACGACCTCCGCTCCGGCCTGCACCAGCAGCTCGACGCCCTCCTGGAAGCGCTGCAGGACGCCCGGTTGGTACCCCTCGCCGCCCAGCTCGGCCACGACGCCGATGGTCAGGCCGGCGAGGTCGCCGGAGCGGCCCTTGCGGACCGCCTCGACCAGGGCCGGGACCGGCTCGTCGATGCTGGTGGAGTCGAGCGGGTCGTGCCCGCCGATCACCGCGTGCAGAAGTGCGGCGTCCTCGACGGTGCGGGTCACCGGACCGGCCTGGTCGAGGGAGTTGGCCAGCGCGACGAGCCCGTAGCGGGAGACCCCGCCGTAGGTCGGCTTCACGCCCACCGTGCCGGTCACCGCGCCGGGCTGGCGGATCGAGCCGCCGGTGTCGGTGCCGATGGCCAGTGGCGCCTCGAAGGCCGCGACGGCCGCCGCGGAGCCACCGCCGGACCCGCCGGGAATCCGCTCGAGGTCCCAGGGGTTGTGGGTGGGCCCGTAGGCCGAGTGCTCGGTGGAGGAGCCCATCGCGAACTCGTCCATGTTGGTCTTCCCGAGGATCGGCAGGCCCGCCTCCTTGAGCCGCTCGACCACGGTGGCGTCGTACGGCGGGACCCAGCCCTCGAGGATCCGCGAGCCGCACGTCGTCGGCAGCCCACGGGTCGTGAGGATGTCCTTGACCGCGATCGGAACGCCGTCGAGCGGAGAGGCCAGCCGGCCGGCGGCGCGGCGCTCGTCGGAGGCCCGGGCGGCTGCAAGCGCGCCCTCGACGTCGACGTGCAGGAACGCGTGCACCTCGCCGTCGACAGCGGCGATGCGGTCGAGGAACGCCTGGGTCACCTCGACGCTCGTGACCTCCCCGGCGGCCAGGGCGTCGGCCAGCTCGGCGGCGGTGCGCTCGATCAGGGGGGCGCTCACTGCTCGTCCCCCAGGATGCGCGGTACGGCGAACCGCTGCTCCTCCACCTGCGGCGCCCCGGAGAGCGCCTCCTCGGCGGTGAGCGAGGGGCGCACCTCGTCCTCACGGAAGACGTTGGTCAACGGGAGCGGGTGGGAGGTCGGCGGGATGTCGTCCGCGGCGACCTGGCGGATCGAGGCGATCGAGTCGAGGATCACGGCCAGCTGCGGCGCGAGGTGGTCGAGCTCCTCGTCGGAGAGATCGATGCGCGCGAGGTCTGCGAGGTGCGCGACGTCAGCACGGGTGATCGGGTCCGACCCAGGGATGTCCGGCATGGCGGCCATCCTATGGGCGCCCGCACCGGCCGATTTCCACGGGTGTGGTGGGATCGGGACACGATGACTGCCCTTCCCCGACCCACCGTGCACCGACCGCGGGCACGCCTGCGCAGGTACGCCGGACTGGTCGGTGTGCTCGCGCTGATCGGCAGCCCGCTGACCGCGTGCGGCGGGGAGGCGGAGTCGCCCGCCGTCGGTGCACCGCCCACGCCGTCGCCGAGTGCGCCGCCATCGTTCAAGCGCTACGTCGCGCTCGGGGACTCCTTCACCGCAGCGCCCCTGGTGCCGGTCACCGACGTCGCGAACGGGTGCTTCCGGTCGACGGCGAACTACCCCTCGCTGGTCGCGCGCGAGCTCGGTGCCGACCTCGACGACCGCAGCTGCGGCGGTGCCACGACGGCCCACCTCGCGCGCGCCCAGTTCCCCGGCGTACCTCCGCAGCTGACGGCGCTCGACAAGGGAACGGACCTGGTCACCCTCAGCATCGGCGGCAACGACGGACGTGCCTTCGCGCACCTGGTCCGGACCTGCCCCAAGCTGCGCGACGAGGACCCCGACGGCAGTCCCTGCGAGGCGTCGATGCAGCAGGGCGGGCAGGACCGGCTGATGACGACGCTGCGCCGCACCGGTGACCGGATCGCGCTGGCCCTGCGGGAGATCAAGCGCCGGGCACCCGACGCGCGGGTGCTCGTGGTCGGGTACCCGCAGCTCGCGGCGGCCGACAACGCCTGCGACCGGCTGCCGATGGCCGAGGGCGACTACGCCTACCTCGCGCAGGTCAACCGCACCCTCACCGAGCAGCTCGAACGGGCTGCCCGGGCGACCGGCACGACGTACATCGACGTGTGGCGCGCCAGCAAGGGCCACGACATCTGCTCGGACAGCCCGTGGATCAACGGCGCCGTGTCCGACCAGAACCGCGCCGCGGCGTACCACCCCTTCGCCGAGGAGCAGCAGGCCGTCGCCGACCTGATCACCCAGGAGCTGGACCGGCCCTGAGGGCGACCTCGTCCGGCCGTTGTGGATCGACGCGGTTGGGCGGACCATGGCGAGGAGGAGCGTCGTCATGGAGATCGGCCCGTGGGTCCTGGTCCTGGCGCTGCTGGGCGCCATGGCGTTCGTCGCCGCGCTCGGGGCGGCGTACGACCGGAGGCACCGGACGAGGCCCGCTCAGCTGCTCGGCCTGACCGAGGCCGAGCACGTCCGCGCGCTGATCATGACGAGCTACTACACGAGCGTGCACGGGTCGGAGGGGTAGGTCGGACCACCCTCAGCTCACGGCGTCCCGCCCGCCCTCGAGGAGCTTCTTGAAGCCCTCCTCGTCCAGGACGGGTACGCCGAGCTGCTCGGCCTTCTCGGCCTTGGAGCCGGCGTTGTCGCCGACCACGACGAAGTCGGTCTTCCTCGACACCGACCCCGAGGCCTTGCCACCGCGGGCGATGATCGCCTCCTTGACCGAGTCGCGGGTGAAGTCGACCAGCGACCCGGTCGCGACGACGGTGAGCCCCTCGAGGGTGCGCGGGACGGACTCGTCGCGCTCGTCCTCCATCCGCACCCCGGCGGCGGCCCACTTGTCGATGATCGCGTTGTGCCAGCCGGACTCCTCGGGGTCGTCGAACCAGCGACGCACGGACGCGGCGATCGTCGGGCCGACGCCCTCGGTGTCGGCAAGCAGCTCCTCGGGCGCCTCCCGGATCGCCTGCATCGAGCCGAACCGGGTGGCCAGGGCACGCGCGGCGGTCGGGCCCACGTGGCGAATCGACAGCGCCACGGCCACCCGCCACAGCGGCACGTCCAAGGCCTGGTCGAGGTTGTCGAGGAGCCGCCGGCCGTTGGCGCTGAGGACGCGTCCCTCCCCCTCGGACTTCTTCGCCGCCCGGGTGAACAGCTCGGTCCGCAGCAGCTTGTCCTCGTCGAGGTCGAACACGTCGCCCTCGTCCTCGATGACGCCGGCGGTCAGCAGCTCGTGCGCCGCCTCCGAGCCGAGCCCCTCGATGTCGAACGCGCCGCGGCCGGCGACGTGGAAGACCCGGTCGAGCAGCTGCGAGGGGCACTTGCGGTGGTTGGGGCACCGCAGGTCCTTGTCGCCCTCCTTCTCCTGCACCAGCGTCGTGCCGCAGGCGGGGCACTCGGTGGGCATCACCCATTCCGCGAGCCCCTCGGGCCGCAGCGCCAACACCGGGCCGAGGATCTCCGGGATCACGTCACCGGCCTTGCGCAGGATCACGGTGTCGCCGGGGCGCACGTCCTTGCGCTTCACCTCGTGGGCGTTGTGGAGGGTGGCCCGCTCGACCGTCGACCCCGCCACCTTGACCGGCTCCATCACCCCGAACGGCGTCACCCGGCCGGTGCGCCCGGTGTTGACCTCGATGGAGAGGAGCTTGGCGTTGACCTCCTCGGGCGGGTACTTGTAGGCGATCGCCCAGCGCGGGGCCCGACTGGTCGAGCCGAGCCGGCGCTGCAGGCCGACGTCGTCGACCTTGACCACGACGCCGTCGATCTCGTGCTCCACGTCGTGGCGGTGCTCGCCGTAGTACTCGACGTACTCCTCGACTTCCTTCAGCCCCTGCACGACCCGGACGCGGTCGCTGGTCGGCAGCCCCCACGCCTTCAGCGCGGCATAGGCCTCCGACTGCGCCGTCGGCTCGTAGCCCTGGCGGGCGCCGATGCCGTGGCAGACCATGTCGAGCGCCCGCGTCGCGGTGACCTTGGGGTCCTTCTGCCGCAGCGAGCCCGCGGCCGCGTTGCGCGGGTTGGCGAACATCGGCTTGCCGGCGTCGGCCATCGCCGCGTTGAGCCGCTCGAACGCCTCCACCGGCAGGAACACCTCGCCGCGCACCTCGAGCAGGGCCGGGACGGGGAACTCGTCGTCGGTGTGCAGCCGGTGCGGGATCGAGTCGATCGTCTTGACGTTGGGGGTGACGTCCTCGCCGGTGCGGCCGTCGCCGCGGGTGAGCGCGCGCACCAGCCGACCGTCCTCGTAGAGCAGATTGATCGCCAGGCCGTCGACCTTGAGCTCGCACAGGAACGCCGGGTCCTGCACCCCGTCGCGCCCGAGGCGGGCCACCCATGACTCGAGCTCGTCGTAGGAGAACGCGTTGTCGAGGCTCTCCATCCGCTGCAGGTGGTCGACGGCGGTGAACTCCGTCGAGACCGCGCCACCGACCTTCTGCGTCGGGGAGTCGGGCGTGCGCAGGTCGGGCACCTGCTCCTCGAGCTCCTCGAGCCGACGCATCTTCCGGTCGAAGTCGGCGTCGGACAACGTCGGGTCGTCGAGGACGTAGTAGCGCCAGCGCGCCTCCTCGATCTCCTCGGCGAGGGCGCGGTGCTCCTGCCGCAGGTCGGAGACCGGGTCGGTCTCGACCGTCTGGTCGCCCTCGGCCCGGTCGCTCCCGCTGGTGCTGCCGGTCTGGTCGCTGGTCGTCCCTGCCGTGCTCACGGGCACCATCTTGCCGTGCCTCGCCGACACGTCGACCGTCTCAGGGTCCACCCGCTTGGATGGCCGCATGCCCACACCCGCCCTCACCCGCACCGACCCGGAGTCGCCGACGGTCGGCCTGGTGCTGATGCTGCACGGCGGGGCGAAGCACGGGCTCGACGAGGTCGGGCCGCGCAGCGCCTCGCTGCAGCGCACCGTCGCGATGCGCGCCGCGCTGGCGCCGCGGCTGCTGTCGGCAGGCCTCTCGGTGTGGCTGCTGCGGTACGGCGTGCGCGGCTGGAACGCCCGAGCCGGTCAGGACCCCTCCCCGGTGCCGGACGCCCGCTGGGCCCTGGACGAGGCGCGGACAGCCCATCCCGGCGTACCGGTGGTGCTGCTGGGCCACTCGATGGGCGGGCGTACGGCGATCCACGTCGCCGACCACCCCAACGTGACCGGCGTCGTGGCGCTGGCCCCGTGGCTGGAGCGCTCCGACCCGGTGCACACGCTGTCGGGTCGCCACCTTCTGGCCGGGCACGGCAGCAGGGACCGGATCACCTCCCCGCGCGCGACCCGTGCCTACGTGGAGCGTGCCGAGCGGGTTGCGGCCTCGGCGTCCTACGAGGAGCTCACCGGTCGCGGGCACTACATGCTGCGGGGACTGCGCGAGTGGAACCGGTTCGCACTGCGCTCCACCGCCGAGGTGCTCACCAGGGGCGGCGTCGAGCTGCGGCGCACTGGTTGAGACCAGTGGCGTGAGGACGGAATGCGCGGCGCCCCGCGCGGGTTGGGGTCTGCAATGTCCTCTCCGCCGTCTCCACCGCGCTCACAGGCCTCCGAGGCCGCCCGGGTCTCTGCCCTGCTCGGCCTGCTCTTCGGGCTGACCGGCCTGGGCAGCGCGTCGGTGGCGATCGTGCTCCCGGTGATGGCCGACGACCTCGGCGTGAGCACCGGCGTGAGCGCCTGGGCGATCAGCCTCTACGCGCTCATGCTCGCGGTGGCCACGCCCCTCTACGGCCGGGTCTCCGACCTCGTCGGCATCCGGCTGCCGCTGACGATCGGCGTGGTGATGATGAGCGTCGGCGCGGTCGGAGGTGCTCTGGCCCCCGACTTCGGCCTCCTCCTGGTCGCGCGGATCCTGCAGGGTGCCGGGGCCGCGGCGATCCCCACGCTCGGCGTGGCGATCCTGAGCGCGCGCTACGTCGGCGCGGTCAAGGGACGGGCCCTCGGCCGCCTGGCCGGCGTCGCGGCGGCGATCACGTCGCTCGGCCCGCTGGCCGGAGGCGGGGTCGAGGCCGGGGTCGGCTGGCGTGCGGTGCTCGCCCTGCCCGTGCTCGGTGCGTTCGTCCTGCCCGTGCTGTGGCGGAGGGTGCCGACCACCGGTACGGGCGCCTCGCTCGACCTCGTGGGCGCCGCGCTGGTGGCCACCACCGCGGCCGGCGTCGTGCTGCTCGTGCAGTCGCCCTCGACGGGCCCGGTGGTGGCCGGGATCGGCGCCGCCATGGCCCTGCTCGGGGCACCCGCCGTCGCCGCGTGGGTACGCCGCCGCCCCGACGGCTTCCTGCCGCGTGACGTGATCCGCAACGCCACCGTGGTGCGCAGCTCGCTCGCGGCCGCGGCCATCCCCGCAGCGTGGTTCGCGTTGCTGATCGTCGTGCCTGCGGTGCTCGTGGCCGAGGGATGGGAGCCGTGGCAGGTCGGCCTGGTGCTCCTACCGAGCGCGGTCACCGGCCTGCTCGCACCGCGCCTGGCCGGTCCACTTCTCGCGCGGATCGGCGCGGGTCGCACCCTCGCGGCCGCCACGGTCGGCGCCGCCCTCTCGCTCACCGTGGCGTCCCTGGGCGCCGAGGTGCACTCGTCCGTCCTGCTGGCGGTCGCCATCGTCGCGCTGACCCTGGCCTTCGGGGTCGGCCAGCCGGCCCTGATGCAGGGGGTCGGGGACGCCGTGGCCGAGGACGTGCGCGGGGTGGCGCTGGGCATCGCCACGCTGATCTTCATGGTCGGTGCCGGGCTCGGGGCCGCGGTGATCGGCGGCCTCGGTGAGCTGCTCGGCCTCGCCGGCGCGATGCTGCTGCTCGCCGCGCTCCCGCTGGCCGGGCTCGTGGCCCTGGTGCCGGAGGTCCGCCGGCAGGAGCGGGCCGCCGAGCCGGTCGCGGACGCGCTGGTCGACCAGCCCGTCGACTAGTCGGTGAGCGCCGCTGTGATCGCGTCGACGAACGCCGGCAGGTCGCCCGGGTTGCGGCTGGTGATCAGGTTGCCGTCGACGACGACCTCCTCGTCGACCCAGGTGGCGCCGGCGTTCTCGAGGTCGACCGACAGGCTGGAGTAGCTGGTGACGCGGCGGCCCTCGGCCAGGCCCGCGGAGACGAGCAGCCAGGGCCCGTGGCAGATCACGGCGAGCACCTTGTCGTGCTCCAGCGCGTCGCGCGCGATGCTCTGGGCGTCCTCGTCGGTGCGGAGGCGGTCGGCGTTGACCGTGCCTCCGGGCACCACCACGGCGTCCACGGTCGCGACGTCGAGGTCCCGGAACGTCCCGTCCACGTCGACCTCCTGGGTCGACGTCGTGTCGCCCTCGACGGCCTGGATCGGGTCCGCCTCGACGGAGTAGACCTTCACCTCGGCGCCGGCCTTGGCCAGCTCGTCACGCGGTGTGACCAGCTCGGCCTCCTCGAAGAAGTCGGTGGCGATGATGGCGATCTTCTTGCCGTTCAGGTCGGACACGCCGTCTCCTCTCGTCTGCCCTGCGCAGTGCTGTTCGGGGGTCGCCCGCCGAGTACCCGAGGCGCCCGCATCCATCCGGGCGCCACCGCGACAGCGTCAGCCGAGCTCGGCGGCCGCCTCACGGAGGGCGCGCAGCGCTCCACGGGTGTACGCCGCACTCGCCCCGGCCAGGCCGCAGGCCGGGGTGAGGACGAGCTGGTCCGCGACCTCCTCGGGGTCGAGACCGAGCATGTCGAACAAGCGTCGCACGCGTTCCACGGCTGCCTTGGTCGCAGGCGGCTGCTCAGCGGCCGACGGCACCACGCCGAGGAACACCTGGTCGCCCTCGTCGAGCCCGGTCGCCAGCTGGTCGTACGCACCGGCGGAGAGGACGCCCAGGTCGACCGAGACTGAGGCGCCGGCACCGCGGAGCAGCTCCACGGGGACGTCGGCGGCGCAGCAGTGCGCCACGACCCGGTGCTCCCCGGCCGCCGCGAACACCCACTCGAGCGCCTCGCTGGCCAGCGGCGGTGTGACGGAGCGATGCCGGTGGAAGCCGGACGCTGTGGGCACCTGGCCGGCCAGCACCGCCGGGAGCGCGGGCTCGTCGACCTGGAGCACCAGCTCAGCGCCCGGGATGCGGCGGTGCAGGTCGGCGAGGTGGTCCGCGATGCCCTCGGCGAGGGCCTGGGCGAGGTCGCGGCGGGCACCCACGTCGGCGAGCACCTTGTCGCCGCGGGTCCGCTCGACGGTGGCGGCGAGGGTCCACGGGCCGGCAACCTGCACCTTGAACGCTCCCTCGAACCCCTGGGTCTGTTCCTCCAGCACGTCGAGGTCCTGGGCGAGGCGCGAGCGTGCCCGGCGGTGGTCGACCCCGCCGGCGTCGACGAGCCGCCAGCCGGCGGGCTGCAGGTCGAAGCCGAGCTCGGCCACGATCGCAGCCGCCCGGCCCACCATCCCGGAGTCCGCGCCGCGGGCAGGGAGCTCGGGCAGGTGGGGCAGGTCGGGCAACTCGCCGAGCACGACGCGCAGGGACTCCGCGACGTCCTCCCCCGGCATCGAGCCGAGTCCGGTGGCTGCGGTCATGCGCGCCGGGTCGCGGAGATCGTGGCCGAGCCGACGACGCGGGTGCCGTCGTACACCACGACGGCCTGGCCGGGCGCGATGCCCGCGGCGGGGTCGCGCAGCTCGACGGTCACGGCGTCGCCGTCCGCGACGACGACGGCGCGGTGCTCCTCGCCGTGGGCGCGCAGCTGCACGGTGCACTCGAGCGGACCGGCGGGCGGGGTGCCGCACCAGCGCGGGCGGATCGCGTCGAGGCCGTGCACGGTGAGCTCCTCGCGCGAGCCGACCGTCACGGTGCCGGTGACCGGCTCGATGTCGAGCACGTAGCGGGGCTGTCCGTCGGGCGCGGGGATGCCGATGCGCAGGCCGCGGCGCTGGCCGATCGTGTAGCGCCAGCTGCCCTCGTGCTGCCCGAGCACCTCGCCGTCGGAGGAGACGATCGACCCACCCCGGTTGACGTCCTCGAGCTTCTCCGACAGCCAGCCGCCGGTGTCGCCGTCGCTGATGAAGCAGATGTCGTGGCTGTCCGGCTTGTCGGCCACGGCCAGGCCGCGGCGGTCCGCCTCCTGCCTGACCTCCGACTTCGGGGTGGTACCGAGCGGGAACATCGAGTGCGCGAGCTGGTCCTGTGTGAGTACGCCGAGCACGTAGCTCTGGTCCTTCGACATGTCCTCGGCTCGGTGCATCTCGATCAGGCCGTCGGGGCCTGTGCGCAGCCGTGCGTAGTGGCCGGTGGCGACCGCGTCGAAGCCCAGCGCGATGGCACGGTCGAGCACGGCGGCGAACTTGATCTTCTCGTTGCAGCGCAGGCACGGGTTGGGGGTGCGGCCCTCGGCGTACTCGGTGACGAAGTCCTCCACCACGTCCTCGTGGAACCGGTCGCTCATGTCCCAGACGTAGAAGGGAATGCCGATCACGTCCGCGGCGCGGCGGGCGTCGTTGGCGTCCTCGATCGTGCAGCAGCCGCGGGCGCCGGTGCGGTAGGACTTCGGGTTGCGCGAGAGCGCGAGGTGGATGCCGGTGACGTCGTGACCGGCCTCGGCGGCGCGCGCCGCTGCCACTGCCGAGTCCACGCCGCCCGACATCGCTGCCAGGACGCGCATCACGCGCCCCCGGCGGGTCTCGTGGTCAAGGCAGCGTTGCGGGCGCGCTCCACGACGGGCGCGATCGCCTCGACGAGCGTCTCGACGTCGGCCCCTGTGGAGGTGTGGCCGAGCGAGAACCGCAGGGACGCGCGGGCCATCTCCTCCGGTGCGCCCATCGCGAGCAGCACGTGGGAGGGCTGCGGCACCCCCGCGTCGCAGGCCGACCCCGTGGAGCACTCGATGCCGCGGGCGTCGAGGAGCATCAGCAGCGAGTCGCCCTCGCAGCCGGGGAACGCGAGGTGGGCGTTGCCGGGCAGCCGGTGGTCGAGCGCGGAGTCGGGGTCACCGTTGTAGACGGCGTCGGGCACCTCGCGGCGTACGCCTGCGACGAGCGCGTCGCGCAGCGCCACCAGCCGCTCGGCGAGCGCGGGCTGGCGCTCGACGGCGACGGCACAGGCGCGGGCGAACCCGGCGATGGCGGGCGGGTCGATCGTGCCGGAGCGGATGTCGCGTTCCTGGCCGCCCCCGTGCAGCAGGGCGGTGGGCTGCAGCTCACGGCGTACGACGAGCGCGCCGACGCCGTACGGTCCGCCGATCTTGTGGCCGGTGACAGTCATGGCGTCGACACCGGACTGCTCGAACGACACCGGCAGCTGACCGAGCGCCTGCACCGCGTCGGTGTGCACCGGGATGCCGTGCGCGTGCGCGAGCTCGACGACCTCGGCCACCGGCTGGACGGTGCCGACCTCGTTGTTGGCCCACATCACCGTCACCAGGGCCACGGAGGCGGGGTCGGTCTCGAGCGCGGCCCGGAACGCCGCCACGTCGAGGCGCCCCTGCGCGTCCACGTCGACCAGCTCGACCTTGGCGCCCTCGTCCGCGAGCCAGTGCAGCGGGTCGAGCACGGCGTGGTGCTCGATCGAGCTGCTCAGGATCCGCACCCGGCGGGGGTCCTCGGCGCGCCGCGCCCAGAACAGCCCCTTGATGGCGAGGTTGTCCGACTCGGTGCCGCCGGAGGTGAACACCACCTCGCCGGGCCGGCACCCCAGGGCACCGGCGATGGTCTCGCGGGACTCCTCCACCACACGCCGAGCGTCGCGCCCCGAGGCGTGCAGCGACGAGGCGTTGCCCACCCGGGTCAGCTGGGCTGTCATCGCCTCCGCTGCCTCGCGGATGATCGGGGTCGTCGCCGCGTGGTCGAGGTAGACGCTCATGCCGCGTCTCGCAGCGAGCGGTGGGTCGTGGTGATCATCGCCTGACAAGGGTACGGCGTCGCGCAGAATGGGCGGCATGCCGCTGGTCACCATCGACACCGAGGCCGCCGACCCGCCGTACGCCCAGGTGCGCGAGCAGCTGAAGGCCCGGGTCGACGCCGGCGACCTGCCTGCCGGCACCCGGCTGCCGCCGGTGCGCAGGTTGGCCACCGAGCTCGGTCTCGCGGTCAACACGGTCGCGCGGGCCTATCGGGAGCTCGAGGCCCTCGGGGTGATCGAGACCCGCGGCCGCGCGGGCAGCGTGGTCACCGGTGGAGGGGTCGAACGGGCAGCGCGTGAGGCGGCAGGCGAGTTCGCGGTCCGGATGCAGGAGCTCGGGGTCGACCGCGCCTCCGCTGTCGAGCTGGTGCGGCGGGCGATGGGGTGAGTGGGGCGTCCGGGGGCGTCCGCGCCGCGCCGGACGTCCTGCGTTCTCGTCGCCATGGCAGCCATCTCGTACGACATACGGCATCAGTAGGTCGATCCGGGGCCGTCGTCGGGCTCGGCGCTGAAGTCCGACCGGACGCGGTCCGAGTCGAGTGATCGGTGCAGCTCGGCTGCTCACCGCCGGGCACGTGCGAGTTGCCGCCCCCGGGATGCACCGAGCCGGCCGGCCCCGGATCTCCCGGGTGCCGACCGGCTCGGTCAGTGCCTGTTCAGGGCTGCAGGTCAGCCCTTGCGCTTGTTGATCTCCTCGCTGGCGGTGGGGAGGACGGTGTGCAGGTCGCCCACGACGCCGAAGTCGACGAGCTCGAAGATCGGCGCCTCCTCGTCCTTGTTCACCGCGACGATCGTCTTGGAGGTCTGCATACCGGCGCGGTGCTGGATGGCACCGGAGATGCCCGCGGCGACGTACAGCTGCGGGGAGACCACCTTGCCGGTCTGGCCGATCTGGAAGGCGTGCGGCTTCCAGCCGGAGTCCACCGCGGCGCGGGAGGCGCCCACGGCCGCGCCCAGCGAGTCCGCCAGCGCCTCGACCTCGTCGAAGTTGCCGCCGGTGCCGCGACCACCCGCGACCACGATCGCGGCCTCGGTCAGCTCGGGGCGACCCGAGGCCTTGCGGGCCTGGGAGGCCACGATCTTGGCCTTCTTCGCCGTGTCGGAGATGGCGGCCGCGAAGTCCTCGCGCGCCGCCGCGCCCTCGGCCTCCTCGGGAGCCGCCGAGTTGGGCTTCACGGTGATGATCGGGATGCCCTGGGTGACCTTGGCCTGCACGGTGTAGCCACCGGCGAACACCGACTGCGTGGTCACGGGGCCCTCGCTGACATCGACGGCGTCCGTGATCAGCCCGGACTCGAGCTTGACCGCGAGCCGGCCGGCGATCTCCTTGCCCTCGGCGTTGGAGGGGATCAGCACCGCCGCGGGGCTCGCCTTCTCGGCGATCTGCTGCAGCGCCTCGGCCTTCGGGGCCACCAGGTAGCCCTTGATCTCGGTGTCCTCGACGACGTAGACCTTCTCCGCGCCGTACTTCTTCACCGCCTCCACGACGCCGTCGGCGGCGTCGGGCGAACCGATGAAGACCGCCGAGGGCTCACCGAGCCGACGGGCGATGGTGAGCAGCTCGTAGGTGGGCTTGCGGACGGCTCCGTCGACGTGGTCGACCAGTACCAGAACTTCAGACATGTGCTCTCAGACTCCTGTGTGCGCTGCCCAGGGATGGGCGCTGATGAGGGACGGCGGGTCAGATGAACTTCTTGGAGGCGAGGAACTCCACGAGTGCCTTCGCGCCCGAGCCGTCCTCGTCGGTGACGACCTCACCCTGGGTGCGCGGCGGGCGCTCCTCGGTGGACTCCACGACGCTCCAGGCGTTGTCCAGGCCCACCTGGCTGGCGTCGACGCCGATGTCGGAGAGCGACCAGGTCTCCAGCGGCTTCTTCTTCGCCGCCATGATCCCCTTGAACGAGGGGTAGCGCGCCTCACCGGACTGGTCGGTCACCGACAGCACCAGCGGCGCGGTCGCCCCGATGACCTCGGTGGCGGTGTCGCCGTCGCGCTTGATCCGGAACTCCTTGCCCTGGCTCTCGATCACCGAGCCGAGCGTCACCTGTGGCAGGTCGAGCCGCTCGGCCAGCATCGCCGGGATCACCGACATCGCCGCGTCGGTGGAGGACATGCCGCACATCACCACGTCGACCTCGCCGAGCTTGCTGATGGCCGCGGCCAGCACCTGCGAGGTGGCCAGCGCATCCGAGCCGGCGATCGCGTCGTCGACCACGTGGACGCCCTTGTCGGCACCCATCTGCAGGGCCTTCTTGATCGCCTCCGCGGCGTCCTCGGGACCCACGGTGAGGGCGGTGACCTCGACGTCCTCGCCCTTCTCCTTCAGCTGCAGGGCCTGCTCCACGGCGTACTCGTCGAGCTCGGACAGCAGACCCGGCACACCGACACGGTCCACGGTGTTGTCCGACTCGAAGTGCCGGTCGGCGGTGGCGTCGGGGACGTACTTCACACAGACGACAATGTTCATACTCAAACGGCCCGGAAGGGGCCCCTCCTGAACTAGTGGCGGATTACTGGGCAGGCTACCGCCGGGTCACTTGGTCAGAAACCGCGACGGCGGGTGGGTTCGGTCACAGCGGATCCCGCGACCGAGGGCGTCAGCGGGCCCCCTTGGGGGCCACCAGGTTGGACAGAACACGGCCGATCACCAGGTAGACGACCGCGGCGATCCCCCAGTTGAGCAGGGCGTTCTTGGCCGTCGCGTTCTTGCCGCTGAAGTCGAAGACACCGTCCTCGAGGCTGAACGGTCCGGAGATCGTGTCGGCGACGTCGGTGATGAACTGCACGACCGCGTTGTCCTCGTTGATGTTGGACCGCAGCACCACCAGCAGCGCCCCGAGGGCGAGGATCGCGGCCAGCACCCCGAACACGATGCGGATCAACCGGGCGAGCTGGGCCCGCAGGGCGTTCGCCCCGGCCTGGCCACGCTTTGCGCGGCGCGGCTCGTCTTCTTCTGTCTTGGCCTTGGACGACACGGGGTGCTCCTGTGGGTCTGGGTGGGCGATCGGGGTCAGCGACCCACGAACCGGGCCTTGCCCGGTCCCTGCTCAACGAACGACCCCATGCCGATGGCACGGTCCTCGGTCGCGAACAGGGCCGCGAACTGCTGACGCTCGATCTCCAGCCCGGTGTCGAGGTCGACCTCGAGCCCGCGGTCGATGGCCGCCTTGGCCGCGCGGACGGCGTACGACGCGGCGCCGGTGAACTGCCTCGCCCACGCCACCGCCTCGTCGTAGACCTGGTCGGCGGGCACCACCTTGTCGACGAGACCGATGGACAGTGCCTCCTCGGCCTTCACGAAGCGACCGGTGAAGATGATGTCCTTGGCCTTGCTCGGCCCGACCAGCCGGCTGAGCCGCTGCGTCCCGCCCGCGCCGGGGATGATCCCGAGCAGGACCTCCGGCTGGCCCAGCGTCGCGTTGTCGGCGGCGATCCGGATGTCGGCGCACAGCGCCAGCTCGCAGCCACCGCCCAGCGCGTACCCGGTGACCGCGGCGACCACTGGCTTGGGGATCCTCGCGACCGCGGTGAAGGCGTTGGTCAGGGTGCCCGAGTGCTTGATCATGTCCGTGTAGGACATGTCGGCCATCTCCTTGACGTCCGCCCCGGCCGCGAAGACCTTCTCGCCGCCGTAGACCACGACGGCCTTGACGTCGTCGCGCTCGGAGGCCTCGGCCGCCGCGGCCTGGATCTCCGCCTGCACCTGCGCGTTGAGGGCGTTCATCTTGGGCCGGTCGAGCCGCATTGTCGCGACGCCGTCGGCGACCTCGAGGCGGACGAACTCGGCAGTGGACATGCGCTGGCTCCTCGGTACGTGGATTCGTGCGAACGACGCGGGCTCGGTCCGGCCAACCTACCGGTGCGCCTCCGGGGCTCCGCGTGGTACTCCCGTTGACCGGCGGGGACGGCCTCCCTAGGTTGGCGAGATGTCTGACTCCGGGTCGTCCGACGCCACTCCCACCTCCGCGAGCACCGGCACCGCCACCGCCACGGCGACGAAGACACCGGAGAGCACCGCACTGAGCTCGGCCGGTCGCGCCGGCTTCGTCGGCGCGATGTTCCTGATGGCGACCTCCGCCATCGGCCCGGGCTTCCTGACCCAGACCACGACCTTCACCGACGAGCTGCGCGCCGCCTTCGCGTTCGTCATCGCGATCACTCTGGTGATCGACGTGGCGATCCAGCTCAACGTCTGGCGCATCATCGGGGTCTCGGGCCGCCGCGCCCAGGACCTCGCCAACGCCGCGGTGCCGGGCACCGGCTTCCTGCTCGCGGCCCTCGACGTCTTCGGAGGGCTGGTCTTCAACATCGGCAACATCGCCGGCACCTCGCTCGGCCTCGAGGCGCTGTTCGGGCTCGACGTGAAGGTGGGCGGCGCCATCTCCGCGGCCATCGCGGCCGGGGTCTTCCTCGTCCGGCGGGCCGGGGTGGCGATGGACCGACTCGTCGTCGTGCTCGGGGTGCTGATGCTGGCGCTCACGACGTACGTCGCGATCACGTCCTCTCCCCCGGTCGGCGACGCGCTCATCTCCACGGTCAAACCGGAGACGATCAGCTTCCTGGCGATCACCACGCTGATCGGCGGCACCGTCGGCGGCTACATCGTGTACGCCGGGGCGCACCGGCTCGTGGACAACGGGGTGCGCGGGGTCGAGCACGTCCGCGACATCACTCGCTCCTCGGTCACCGGCATCCTGATCACCGGTGTGATGCGGGTGGTGCTGTTCCTCGCCGTGCTGGGCGTGGTCAGCTCCGGCGTCCAGCTGGGCTCCGAGAATCCCACCGCCTCCGCCTTCGAGTCCGCGCTGGGCGACGTGGGCCGCATCGTGTTCGGCGCGGTGATCTGGTGCGCCGCGGTCACCTCGGTGATCGGGGCGTCGTACACCTCGACCTCGTTCCTGAAGGTGTTCGGCCGGTGGGTCACGCGCTACGAGCGCTGGGTCGTGGTCGGCTTCATCGTCGTGTCCACGGCACTGTTCCTGGTCATGGGCACCGCCCCGGTCACGCTGCTGGTCTTCGCCGGTGCCTTCAACGGCCTGATCCTGCCGGTGGGCCTCGGCCTGCTGCTGTGGGTCGCGTGGCGGCGGCACGACCTGATGCACGGCTACGCCTACCCGCGCTGGCTGCTCCTCGTCGGAGTGGCCGCATGGCTGCTCACCCTCTATCTCGGCTACGAGTCGCTGGCCGGGCTGCGAGACCTGTTCGCATGAGCGGAGTCGTGACCGACCCTGCGGCCCTCGACCCTGCTGCGGCGCGGGCGCGGTTCCGCGGGGGCCTCCGGTCGACCACGGCCGGGTGGTGCAAGGGCTGGGTGCAGGCCAACCTCATCGCGGTCCCGCAGGAGCTCGCCCGGGACGTGCTGCTCTTCGCGCAGCGCAACCCGCAGCCGTGCCCGATCGTCGACGTGGGAGACCCGGGGGGCCGCTCGACCTCGCTGTTCGCCGGCGACCTGAGCACGGACCTGCCGGCGTACCGCGTCTACGTGCACGGGGAGCTGGTCGCCGAGGTCCCCGACGTCCATGACCTCTGGCGCGAGGACCTGGTGGCGTTCCTGATCGGGTGCAGCTTCACCTTCGAGGCCGCGCTGCTCGAGGCCGGGGTGCCGCTGCGCCACCTCGAGCAGGTCACCAACGTGCCGATGTACCGGACCGACCGTGAGACCCGGCCCGCCGGCGTGCTGCACGGTCCCCTGGTGGTCTCGATGCGGCCGGTCCCGGCCGCGATGGTGGCCACCGCGGTGCAGGTCACCGCGCGCTACCCATCCATGCACGGCGCGCCCGTGCACGTCGGCGACCCGGCGGCGCTCGGCATCGACGACCTCGCTGACCCCGACTGGGGCGACCCCGTGGAGCCGCAACCCGGCGACGTCCCGGTGTTCTGGGCCTGTGGGGTCACTCCGCAGGCCGCCGTGATGGCGTCGCGCCCGGAGTTCGCGATCGGGCACGCCCCGGGCCACATGGCGATCACCGACGCGCGCAACACCGACTTCCTCGGCTGAGGGCCTGGGCGGACGGGTCCGTCCATAATCGACGGGTGAACCCAGGGACGTGGTCGGCCGCCGACGAGCGCGCACCCGTCTGGCCGGGCCGCAGCTGGCCCCTGGGATCGTCGTGGACCGAGGAGTGCACCAACTTCGCGGTCCACGCCCCCCGCGCCCACGGGATGTGGCTGTGCCTCTTCGGCGAGCACGGCGAGGAGACCCGGCACCGGCTCACCGAGCAGTCACTCGGCATCTGGCACGGCGCCATCCCGGGACTGATGCCCGGTCAGCGCTACGGCTTCCGGGCCGAGGGGCCGTGGGACCCCGAGCAGGGGCTGCGCTTCAACCCCGCCAAGCTGCTGCTCGACCCCTATGCCCGGGCCGTCAGCGGTGGGTTCGTCACGCATCCCGCTGTCTTCGACCACCGCGTTGACGACTCGCTGCACACCGATGCCGACGTCCCGATGGTGCGCGACGACCGCGACTCCGCGCCGTACGTCGGGCGGAGCGTGGTCGTGCACGACGAGTACGACTGGGGCGAGGACCGACCGGCACGGAAACGCTGGCGCGACACCGTGATCTACGAGCTGCACGTGAAGGGCTTCACCGCCCTGCACGACCGGATCCCCGAGGACCTGCGCGGCACCTACGCCGGACTCGGCCATCCTGTCGTCACTGACTACCTGCGCGACCTCGGGGTGACCGCCGTCGAGCTGCTGCCGGTGCACCAGTTCCTCTCCGAGCCTCACCTGGCCGCGCTGGGGCTGGCGAACTACTGGGGCTACAACTCGATCGGGTTCTTCGCCCCGCACGCTGCCTACTCGTCCTCGGGCGACCGCGGCCAGCAGGTGCGCGAGTTCAAGGACATGGTGCGCGCCTTCCACGACGCGGGCATCGAGGTGCTCCTCGACGTGGTCTACAACCACACGGCCGAAGGTGGGCGCACCGGTCCGACGTACTCCTTCCGGGGGCTGGACGACCTCGGCTACTACCGGCGCGTCTCCGAGCGGCCTGAGGACAAGCGCCAGCCGGACACCTACTGGGACGTGACCGGCTGCGGCAACACTGTCGATGCGCAACACCCCGCCGCGCTGCGGCTGATCCTCGACTCACTGCGCTACTGGGTGACCGAGATGCACGTCGACGGCTTCCGCTTCGACCTGATGTCGGCGCTCACCCGCACCGGCCACGAGGTCGACATGGGCTGCCACCTGCTCACCACGATCGGCCAGGACCCGGTGCTGCGTCACGCCAAGCTGATCGCCGAGCCCTGGGACGTCTCCGGCGACGGCTATCGCGTCGGGGAGTTCCCGCCCCCGTGGGTGGAGTGGAACGACCAGTACCGCGACACGATGCGCGACTTCTGGCGCTCCCGCAGCGACGGGGTCCGCTCGGTGGCGACCAGGCTGGCCGGCTCCTCCGACCTCTACCTCGACGACGGGCGCTCGCCGTACGCCTCGGTCAACTTCGTGACCGCCCACGACGGCTTCACCCTGCGCGACCTGGTGTCGTACGACGAGAAGCACAACGAGGCCAACGGCGAGCACAACCGCGACGGCAGCAACGACAACCGCTCCTGGAACTGCGGGGTCGAGGGCGAGACCGACGACCCCGACGTTCTTGCGCTACGGCACCGGCAGGCGGCCAACCTGATCGCCACGCTGTGCCTGTCCAACGGGGTCCCGATGATCACCGCAGGCGACGAGCGGGGCCGCACGCAGCAAGGCAACAACAACCCCTACGCGCAGGACAACGCGATCTCCTGGGTGGACTGGCGCGCGGACGACGCGTGGCTGGACATCTTCGAGGTCACCCGCACGGCCCTGCGGATCCGGCGCGAGCACCCGGCGCTGCGCCAGCGGCACTGGTTCGAGGGACGGCCCACCATCGTCGGCGGTCCCAAGGACCTCGCCTGGATCCACCCGGCCGGTCGCGAGATGACCCCGGACGACTGGCTCGACGCGGGACTCCACGTGATCGGCATGTTCGTCAGCGCCGACCCGCTGCGCTCCCCCGGTCCGCGCGGCGAGCAGGTGCGCGACACCAGCTTCCTGCTCTGGGTCAACGGCTCACCGCACGACAGCCCGGTCGTCCACCCGAACAACAAGTGGGTGCAGCACGGCCGGGTCGCGCTGTCCACGGCCCCCGGGGTCCCCGACGGCACCCACGTCACGGCCGGCGACACCCTGCCCCTGCAGGCGCGGTCGCTGGTGCTGCTGCAGCAGACCTGAGCTGCTCACGGGACGCACCGAACCGCCGCTGCCACCGGCCTCAGGCCAGGGCGACCAGGCCGAGCTCGGCCGGGGACGCCAGGGCGCGGTGGCGCGGGAGGATCCGCACCGTGTAGCCGAACGACCCGGCTCGCTCCAGCGTGAGGTGGCCGTCGAAGCGGTAGCGCCCGTGCTCGTACGTCTCGCCCACCTCCAGCGTGGTGGTGGTCGCGTCGACGAGCTCGTCCTCGCCCTTGACGCGGCCGTGCACCACCTGGACGTCCACGTCCTGGGGCGACAGCGAGCCCAGCGAGACGAAGACGCGCAGGTCCAGCGCACCGCCGATCTCGGGAGCGTCGGGCAGGCCCTCGGTCTCCAGGTGGTCGATGCGTACGTCGGACCAGCCGGCAGTGACGCGCGACTTCCAGGCGGCCAGCTCGGCGGCACCCTCGTAGGAGTCGTTCATCGCCCGCGAGGACACCGCGGCCGGAGCGTAGAGCTTCTCGACGTACTCACGGAGCATCCGGGTGGAGAGCACCTTGGGCCCGAGCGACTTCAGCGTGTGGCGGACCATCTCGACCCAGCGGGGCGGAACGCCGGACTCGTCGACGTCGTAGAACCGCGGCGCGACCTCCTTCTCGATGAGGTCGTAGAGCGCGGCGGCCTCGATGTCGTCACGCTTGTCGGCATCCTCGACACCGTCCGCGGACGGGATGGCCCAGCCGTTCTCGCCGTCGTACCACTCGTCCCACCAGCCGTCGAGGATGGAGAGGTTGAGCGCCCCGTTGAGCGCGGCCTTCATCCCGGACGTGCCGCACGCCTCGTAGGGCCGCAGCGGGTTGTTCAGCCACACGTCGCAGCCCGGGTAGAGCGGCTGCGCCATCGCGATGTCGTAGTTGGGCAGGTAGGCGATCCGGTGGCGGACCTCCGGGTCGTCGGCCAGCTGGACGATCGCCTGGATCAGCTTCTTGCCGCCGTCGTCCGCGGGATGTGCCTTGCCCGCCATCACGAGCTGCACCGGACGCTCGGGGTCGAGCAGCAGCCGCTTGAGCCGCTCCGGGTCGCGCAGCATCAGGGTCAGCCGCTTGTAGGACGCGGCCCGCCGGGCGAAGCCGATGGTGAGCACGTCGGGGTCGAGCGCCTTGTCGATCCAGCCCAGCTCCGCCGGCGCCGCCCCGCGGTGGAGGCAGGACTTGCGCAGCCGCGCCCGGGCATCCTCGACCAGCCGCTTGCGCAGCGCCCGCTTGGTCGTCCACAGGTCGGTGGCCGGGACCTTGTCGACGACGTTCCACACGTCGGGTCGGTCGGACTCGACGTCGGCGCCCTCCCTGCTGGCCAGCGCGAAGACCTCGCGGGCCACCCAGGTCGGGGCGTGCACGCCGTTGGTGATCGAGGTGATCGGCACCTCGGCCTCGTCGAACGCCGGCCACAGGCCGTTGAACATCCCGCGGCTGACGTGGCCGTGCAGCTCGGACACCCCGTTGGCACGCTGGGCGAGCCGGAAGCCCATCACCGCCATGTTGAAGACGTTCGGGTCGCCGCCCTCGTAGTCCTCGGCCCCCACGGCGAGGATCCGGTCGATGCCGATGCCACCGCCGATCGGGCTCTGCGGACCGAAGTACTGCTCGACGAGCTCGCGCGGGAACCGGTCGATGCCGGCCGGGACCGGAGTGTGGGTGGTGAAGACGGTCCCCGCCCGGGTGACCTCCAGCGCGGTCTCGAAGTCGAGACCGGGGCCGCCCTCGCCGACGGTGAGCTCGCGGATCCGCTCCAGGCCGAGGAAGCCGGCGTGGCCCTCGTTGGTGTGGAACACCTCGGGATCGGGCTGGCCGGTGAGCCGGGAGTAGGCGCGGAGCGCGCGCACGCCACCGATGCCGAGCAGGAGCTCCTGCAGCAGGCGGTGCTCGGTGGTCCCGCCGTACAGCCGGTCGGTGACCGCCCGCAGCGGCTCGGGGTTGTCCTCGAGGTCGGTGTCCAGGAGCAGCAGCGGGACCCGGCCGACCTGGGCGACGAAGATGCGTGCCACCAGCTCGGAGTCACCGGGCACCGAGACGCGCACGCGTGCCGGGGTGCCGTCGGTCTCACGCAGGAGGGTGATCGGCAGGCCGTCGGGGTCGAGCACCGGGTAGGTCTCCTGCTGCCAGCCATCGCGGGAGAACTGCTGGCGGAAGTACCCGTGCTGGTAGAGCAGGCCGACGCCCACCAGCGGGATGCCCAGGTCGCTGGCCGTCTTGAGGTGGTCGCCGGCGAGGATGCCGAGGCCTCCGGAGTACTGCGGCAGCACCGAGGTGATGCCGAATTCCGGGGAGAAGTAGGCGATGGAGCGCGGGACGTCCGGACCGGCGTGGCGCTGGAACCACAGGTCGGCCGCGAGGTACTCCTCGAGGTCCGCGTGGGCCATGCCGAGCATCCGCAGGAACTTCTTGTCCCCCGCCAGCTCCTCGAGCCGGGCGGCCGGGACCGCTCCGAGGGTCTTGACCGGGTCGCGCCCGCTGCGCTGCCAGATCTCGGGGTCCAGGGCCTGGAAGACGTCCTGGGTCTCCGGGTGCCACGACCACCTCAGGTTGGTGGCCAGGTCGCTCAGTGGAGCGAGGGGCTCGGGCAGCACGGGGCGGACGGTGAATCGTCGGATGGCACGCACCGGGTGACGGTAACCCAGAAATTCTGGATCGTTCCAATGAACCACCCACGTTGTGGCGCGCAGCACTCGGCGCCAACCGGGGACCCGGCGCCACGACCTGTTTGCGTGATCGCTCCGGATTCGCAAGTCTGTGGTGATGGTCGGCCGCATTCCAGTCATGGACGTCACACCCGTCGCCAACCTCGCGCGCAACCCCGTGAAGGCGTCGGTGGGCGAGGCCTTCGACGTGACCGCGCTCGTGTTCCGCGAGGGGCACGACCAGCTGGGCGCCGAGGTGGTGCTCACCGACCCCGCCGGCGTACGTCGCCCGCCGCTGCGGATGCACGAGGTCGAGGGCCAGGTCTCCCGGATGGCGGCCACCGTCCGTCCCGACGTCGAGGGCGCCTGGACCTTCGAGGTGCAGGCGTGGAGCCACCCGCTCGGCACCTGGCTGCACGACGCGGCGATCAAGATCCGCGCCGGCGTCGACGTCGAGCTGATGTTCACCGAGGGCACGCTGCTCCTCGAGCGCGTGCTGTCCGAGGGTGACCTCGACAAGGCCGAGAAGTCCGTGGTCAAGGACGCGATCAAGGCGTTCAAGGACACCAAGCGGCCCGAGGAGGCGCGCTTCGCTCCCGCGGAGTCCCCCGAGCTCAACCGCGTGCTCGACGACCACCAGCTGCGCGACCTGCTCACCACCGAGGGCCCCTACGACTTCTTCGTCGACCGCGAGCGCGCTCTGTTCTCGAGCTGGTACGAGTTCTTCCCGCGCTCCGAGGGCGCCTACCAGGACGAGGAGACCGGCAAGATCGTCAGCGGCAACTTCCGCACCGCGGCCGAGCGCCTCCCGGCCGTGGCCGCGATGGGCTTCGACGTGATCTACCTGCCGCCGATCCACCCGATCGGTGAGGTCAACCGCAAGGGCGCCAACAACACCCTCACCCCGTCGCCCGACGACGTCGGGTCACCGTGGGCGATCGGCAGCAAGGACGGCGGGCACGACGCGGTCCATCCCGACCTCGGCACCATCGACGACTTCGACGCCTTCGTCGCGAGGGCCGGCGAGCTCGGGCTCGAGGTGGCGCTCGACTTCGCGCTGCAGGCGGCGCCCGACCACCCCTGGGCCAAGGAGCACCCGGAGTGGTTCACCACGCGCGCCGACGGCTCGATCGCCTATGCGGAGAACCCGCCGAAGAAGTACCAGGACATCTACCCGATCAACTTCGACAACGACCCCCAGGGGATCTACGCCGAGGCCGAGCGGGTGCTGCGCCACTGGATGTCCCACGGGGTGCGCATCTTCCGCGTCGACAACCCGCACACCAAGCCGGTGAACTTCTGGGAGTGGCTGCTCGGCCGCATCCGTGCCACCGACCCCGACGTGCTGTTCCTCTCGGAGGCGTTCACGAAGCCGCCGATGATGCGTGCCCTGGGGACCGTCGGCTTCCACCAGAGCTACACCTACTTCACCTGGCGCAACACCCGTAGCGAGCTGGCCGACTACCTCCACGAGGTCTCGCACGAGACCTCGCACGTGCTGCGGCCCAACTTCTTCACCAACACCCCCGACATCCTGCACGCGTTCCTGCAGTACGGCGGGCCGCCCGCGTTCAAGATCCGCGCGGTGCTCGCGGCCACCGGCTCCCCGAGCTGGGGGGTCTACTCCGGCTTCGAGCTCTACGAGCACGTCGCCCTCAAGCCGGGCAGCGAGGAGTACCTCGACTCCGAGAAGTTCCAGATCCGGATCCGGGACTGGAAGGGCGCCGAGCAGACCGGGCGCACGCTGGCGCCGTACCTCACCCGGCTCAACGAGATCCGGCGCGCGCACCCTGCCCTGCAGCAGCTGCGCAACGTGACCATCCACTCCAGCGACGACGACGGCGTGCTGGTGTTCAGCAAGTCTCTGCACACCGACGGGGGCGACGACGACATCGTCATCGTGGTCGTCAACGTCGACCCGCACGCGCCGCGCACCACCACCGCCCACCTCGACCTGCCGGCCATCGGGCTCGGCTGGGAGGACCGCTTCCCGGTGCACGACGAGATCACCGGCGAGAACTGGGAGTGGGGCGCACACAACTACGTCCACCTCGACCCCCACCACGAGCCGGCGCACGTGCTGTCGGTCAGGAGCCCCGCGTGACCGACACCGGACAGACCCCGGTCCCCAGCAGCGGCGAGATCGCCGAGCACAACTACGCCGCCGACCACGAGCACGTCAGTGCCGCCCCCAGCACCAGCGGCGACCCCACGCCGGTGCACTTCGAGCAGCCGGACTGGTTCAAGACCGCGGTGTTCTACGAGGTCCTCGTGCGCTCGTTCAAGGACTCCAACGGCGACGGGGTCGGCGACTTCCGCGGCCTCACCGAGAAGCTCGACTACCTGCACTGGCTGGGCGTCGACTGCCTCTGGGTGCCGCCGTTCTTCACCTCGCCCCTGCGCGACGGTGGCTACGACGTCGCCGACTACACCAACATCCTGCCCGAGTGCGGCACCGTGGAGGACTTCCACCACTTCCTCGACGAGGCCCACAAGCGCGACATCCGCGTGATCATCGACTTCGTCATGAACCACACGAGTGACCAGCACCCGTGGTTCCAGGCGAGTCGCGAGGACCCCGAGGGCCCGTACGGCGACTTCTACGTGTGGTCCGACACCGACGAGCTCTACGAGGAAGCACGCATCATCTTCGTCGACACCGAGCCGTCCAACTGGACGTGGGACCCGGTGCGGCAGCAGTACTACTGGCACCGCTTCTTCAGCCACCAGCCCGACCTGAACTTCGACAACCCGAAGGTCCAGGAGGCGATGCTGGACGCCATGTCGTTCTGGCTCGACATGGGCCTCGACGGGTTCCGGCTCGACGCGGTCCCCTACCTCTTCGAGCGCCCCGGCACCAACGGCGAGAACCTGCCCGAGACGCACGACATGCTCAGGAAGGTCCGCAGCTTCGTCGACGAGAACTACCCCGGGCGGGTGCTGCTGGCCGAGGCCAACCAGTGGCCGGCCGACGTGGTCGACTACTTCGGCGGCAAGCGCGACCCGCAGACCGGCGAGTGGATCTCCCCCGGCGACGAGTGCCACATGTGCTTCCACTTCCCGGTGATGCCGCGCATCTTCATGGCCGTACGCCGCGAGAACCGCTTCCCGATCTCGGAGATCCTCGCCCAGACCCCGGAGATCCCCGAGGGCTGCCAGTGGGGCATCTTCCTTCGCAACCACGACGAGCTGACCCTCGAGATGGTCACCGACGACGACCGCGACTACATGTGGGACGAGTACGCCAAGGACCCCCGCATGAAGGCCAACATCGGCATCCGCCGCCGGCTCGCGCCGCTCCTCGACAACGACGTCGACCGGATGGAGCTGTTCACCGCACTGCTCCTCTCGCTGCCGGGCTCGCCGGTGCTCTACTACGGCGACGAGATCGGCATGGGCGACAACATCTGGCTCGGCGACCGCGACGGCGTACGCACCCCGATGCAGTGGACGCCGGACCGCAACGCCGGCTTCTCCATCGCCACCCCCGGAAAGCTGCACCTGCCGGTGATCCAGGACCCGGTCTTCGGGTATCAGCGCGTCAACGTGGAGACCGAGCTCGACGACTCGTCGTCGCTGCTGCACTGGACACGCCGGATGATCATGGCGCGCAAGCAGCACGGCTGCTTCGGCCTCGGTGAGTTCATCGACCTCGGTGGGTCCAACCCCTCGGTGCTGTCCTACGTCCGGGAGTACACCGACGAGGACGGCGTCACCGACACCGTGCTCTGCGTCAACAACCTGAGTCGTTTCCCGCAGCCGGTCGAGCTCGACCTGCGTCGTTGGGAGGGGACCCAGCCCGTCGAGCTCCTCGGCGGCGTCCGGTTCCCCCAGATCGGCGAGCTTCCGTACCTGCTCACGCTCGGTGGGTACGGCTTCTACTGGATCCGGCTGCCCAGCCCCGATCCCGACTCCGACCAGATTCCCGAAGGGATGCCCAGGTGAGCCCCGAGCCCGAGCCCGACCTGAACCCACCGACCACGTCGGTCGCCGGCGACCCCGCCCTGATGCAGGTGCTGACCGACTTCCTCGCCCGGGCCCGCTGGTTCGGCGGCAAGGGCCGCGACTTCCGCGCCACCGACCTGAAGGTGGTCGTGCTGCGCGAGGGCACCCCCCGGGTGACCATCTGCCTGGTGACCGTCAGCTACCTCGGTGACGACGGCCAGGAGGTGGAGACCGACCTCTATGAGGTGCCGTTCGCCTCCTACCCCGAGCCGCAGGAGCGCCTCCAGCACGCCTTCCTCGGTGTGGTGGACGGGCGCCACGTGTACGACGCGGTGCACGACCGGCAGGCCACGCACGTGTGGCTGGAGGAGTTCCAGAAGGCCGCGGCCACCGGGACGACCGAGGCGGGCGAGGGCCTCACCTTCCGGCGATCGGGTGACCACGAGCTCGACCTCACCACCCACTCCACCCTGTTCAGCGGCGAGCAGAGCAACTCCTCGGTGGCCTTCGGCGACGAGTCGCTGATGAAGGTGTTCCGCCGGGTCACTCCCGGCGTCAACCCGGACATCGAGATCCACGACGCGCTCACGAAGTCGGGCAGCGATGCGGTCGCCCAGCTCTACGGGTGGCTCGAGATGGTGCCGCCCGGATCGTCCGACGGCGAGCCGCTCCACCTCGCGATGCTGCAGGAGTTCCTGCGCACCGCCAGCGACGGGTTCGACCTGGCGCTGTCCAGCGTGCGCAACCTGTTCGCCGAGGCCGACCTGCACGCCGACGAGGTCGGCGGCGACTTCGCCGGGGAGTCGCACCGGCTCGGGGTCGCGGTGAGCGAGGTCCACCAGCTGCTGCGCGAGCACTTCGACACCGTCCCGTTCGACACCGACGCCACCGCGACGGCCATGCGTCGCCGTCTGGACGACGCCACCGCGGTGGTGCCCGAGCTCGCCGAGCACCGCACCGTGCTCGAGGCGGTCTTCGACCGGATGGGCGAGTCCACCGGCGAGGCCCAGCGCGTCCACGGCGACCTCCACCTGGGCCAGACGCTGCGCACGTCGCTGGGCTGGAAGCTCGTCGACTTCGAGGGTGAGCCCGCCAAGCCGCTGGCGGAGCGTCGCCTGCCCGACTCCCCCTGGCGTGACGTCGCCGGGATGCTGCGCTCCTTCGACTAC
>DASSLA010000063.1:0-47325 GCA_035689885.1 Marmoricola sp.
ACCAGCACGAGCGGAGGCTTGCGGTGCTCGCGCAGGTCGCGGACCAGCCGGCGCACGAACGTCTTCACCGGGTGCTGGGTGATGCACAGCGCGTCGGCGAGCAGGCCGCGCTCGCGGCAGTCCCGCACGATCTCGTGGGCGAAGATCCCCTCGGCGAGGAACAAGCCGGCATCGCCGAGGTCGAGCACCCGGTGGCCGACGTGCGCGCTGGCCGCGATGTCGTACGTCGGCGCATCCGTACGACCGGTGTGGCACAGCTCGGCCAGCGCGGCGACCGCCCGGTCGGCGTCCCAGGAGCGCGGGTCGTCCCAATCGACGATCGGGTCGCCGCCGGCGAGGTCGATCATCGGCAGGGACGGGTCGTCGCCGTCCTTGTAGTAGTCGTCGAGCCGGAGCACGGGGAGCCCGAGCCGGGTCGCGAGGTGTGACTTGCCGGCGCCGGACGGACCGGCGAGGACGATGACGCGGGAGCGCACCTGGGGGTCAGATGCCCATCGGGTGCCAGACCGTCTTGGTCTCCAGGAAGTCGGTCATCCGGTCCAGCCCCGGCGCCGCGAGGAGGTCCTCGACGCCGGGACGGCGCACCCGCTTGAGGTTGGCCGCCGCCTCGACCTCGAGGCTGCGCGCCAGCTCGGGATCGTCCACGCCGGTGAGGTCGATGCCATTGACGTCCATGTGCGAGGCCAGCCACGGGGCGATCTCGGCCTGGGGACCGGTGAGGATGTTGACCACGCCTCCGGGCACGTCGGAGGTCGCCATCACCTCGGCGAGGTCGATCGCCGGCAGCGGGTGCGGCTCGCTGGCCACGACCACCGCGGTGTTGCCGGTGACGATCACCGGGGCCACCACGCTGACCAGGCCCAGCAGCGGTCCCGGCGGTGCCACGACCGCGATCACGCCGCTCGGCTCGGGGGCGGAGTGGTTGAAGTAGGGGCCGGCGACAGCGTTGGCGCTGCCGGTCACCTGGGCGATCTTGTCCGCCCAGCCGGCGTACCAGACCAGCCGGTCGACGGCCGCGTCGACGGCGGTACGGGCCTTGGCCGCGGTGACCCCCTCGGCTCGGCGGATCTCGGCCTCGAACTGGTCGCGGCGGTCCTCGAGCACCTCAGCGATCCGGTAGACCACCTGGCCCCGGTTGTACGCCGTGCGGCCGGACCAGCCGCCGAACGCGGCCCGAGCGGCCTTCACCGCGTCGCGCGCGTCCTTGCGTGAGGCGTGCGAGGCGTTGGCGAGGAACCCTCCCTTGGCGTCGTTGACCATGTAGCTGCGGCCCGACTCCGAGCGGGGGAAGGCTCCACCGATGTAGAGCTTGTAGGTCTTGCGCACGTCGATGCGGCTCACTTGCTTCTCCTCGGGGTCCCCGCGGAAACGGGAGCGGAGCGAGTGTTTTCGTGGGGTGTTCTCAGATAACCCTCCAGTCCGTGGCGGCCGCCCTCGCGCCCGTAGCCCGACTCCTTGTAGCCGCCGAACGGGCTGGCGGGGTCGAAGCGGTTGAAGGTGTTGCTCCACACCACCCCGGCGCGCAGCTGGGAGGCCGTCCAGAGGATGCGGGAGCCCTTGTCGCTCCACACGCCGGCGGAGAGGCCGTAGGGCGTGTTGTTCGCCTTCTCGACCGCCTCCTTGGGGGTGCGGAAGGTCAGCACCGAGAGGACCGGCCCGAAGATCTCCTCGCGGGCGATCCGGTGGGCCTGGCTGACGCCGGTGAACAGCGTCGGCGGGAACCAGAACCCCTTCTCGGGGAGCTCGCAGGCGGCGTTCCACCGCTCGGCGCCCTCGGCGTCACCGATCTCGGAGAGCTCGCGGATGCGCTCCAGCTGCTCGCTGGAGTTGATCGCGCCCACGTCGGTGTTCTTGTCGAGGGGGTCACCCATGCGCAGCGTCGACATCCGGCGCTTGAGCCGCTCCAGCACCTCGTCGTACACGCTCTCCTGCACGAGCAGCCGCGAGCCGGCGCAGCAGACGTGGCCCTGGTTGAAGAAGATGCCGTTGACGATGCCCTCGACGGCCTGGTCGACCGGGGCGTCGTCGTAGACGATGTTGGCAGCCTTGCCGCCGAGCTCGAGGGTGACCTTCTTGCGGGAGCCGGCGACCGACTTGGCGATCGCGCGGCCCACCTCGGTGGAGCCGGTGAAGGCCACCTTGTCGACGTCCTCGTGCCCGACCACGGCCTGGCCCGTCGCCCCGGCGCCGGTGACGATGTTGACCACGCCGGGCGGGAGGTCGGCCTGCTGGCAGATCTCGGCGAACGCGAGCGCGGTCAGCGGGGTGGTCTCGGCCGGCTTGAGCACCACCGTGTTGCCGCAGGCCAGCGCGGGGGCGATCTTCCACGCGAGCATCAGGAACGGGAAGTTCCACGGGATCACCTGGCCGGCCACGCCGACGGGCTGCGGGTCGGGCCCGTAGCCGGCGTGCTCGAGCTTGTCGGCCCAGCCCGCGTAGTAGAAGAAGTGCGCCGCGGCCGTCGGGATGTCGACGTCGCGCGACTCCTTGATCGGCTTGCCGTTGTCGATCGACTCGAGCACGGCGAGCTCGCGGGAGCGCTCCTGGATGATCCGGGCGATCCGGAAGATGTACTTGCTGCGCTCGGCGCCGCTCATCCGCCCCCAGACGCGGCTGTGGGCGCGCCGGGCGGCCTTCACGGCGTTGTCGACGTCGGCGGCGTCGGCCTCGGCGACCTCCGCGAGCACCTCCTCGGTGCTCGGCGAGATCGTCTTGAACGACTTGCCGCCGCCGTCCACGAACTCGCCGTTGATGAACAGCCCGTAGGAGGACTTGATGTCGACGACCGAGCGGGACTCGGGCGCGGGTGCGTACGTGAAGACGTCTGCGGCCGTGTTGCGGCCGCCTGCTTCCTCATGGCTGGGGCTCATAGGTGTGTTCACGACCGTTCAGTCCAGGGTGAAGTAGTCGGGACCGGAGTAGCGTCCGGTCTTCATCTTGGTGCGCTGCATGAGCAGGTCGTTGAGCAGCGTGGAGGCCCCGAACCGGAACCAGGCCGGGTCGAGCCAGTCGGGTCCGGCGACCTCGTTGACCATCACGAGGTACTTGATCGCGTCCTTCGACGACCGGATCCCGCCGGCGGGCTTGACCCCGACCATCTGGCCGGTCGCGATGCGGTAGTCGCGGACCGCCTCGAGCATCACCAGGGTCACCGGCAGGGTGGCGGCCGGCTGGATCTTGCCGGTGGAGGTCTTGATGAAGTCGGCGCCGGCCATCATCGCCAGCCAGCTGGCGCGGCGCACGTTGTCGTAGGTCTGCAGCTCGCCGGTCTCGAAGATCACCTTGAGGTGCGCGTCCTCGCCGTCCGGCCGGGCGCAGGCCTCGCGGACGGCCACGATCTCCTCGTAGACCTCCATGTAGCGACCGGACAGGAACGCGCCCCGGTCGATGACCATGTCGATCTCGTCGGCGCCCGCCTCGACGGCGTCCGCGGTGTCGGCCAGCTTGATGTCGCGCGCCGCTCGCCCGCTGGGGAACGCGGTGGCCACCGCGGCGACGTGCACGCCGGAGGAACCGAGCGTCTGCTTCGCGACCGGCACCATGTCGGGGTAGACGCACACCGCGGCGACCTGGGGGCAGGTCGGGTCGGCCGGGTCGGGGCGCATCGCCTTGCTGGACAGCGCGCGGACCTTCCCCGGGGTGTCCGAGCCCTCCAGCGTGGTGAGGTCGACCATCCGGATCGCCAGGTCGATGGCGAACTCCTTGGCCGTGGTCTTGATCGACCGGGTGCCCAGGCCCGCGGCACGTTGCTCCGCGCCCACCTGGTCCACTCCGGGCAGTCCGTGGAGGAAGCGGCGGAGCGCGGCGTCGGACGCCGTCGCGTCCGCCAGCGCTGCTCCGGCTCCAGCGGGCGCCGTCGGGCTCGTCACAGTCACCTCCACAGTCTAGGAACCCCGGGGCCCAGGAGCACAATCCGCGGTGCCCGGCACCGGGTCGTAGGCTTCGGCCCATGAACTACGAGCTCTCCGAGGACCACGAGCAGTTCCGTCGTACCGTGCGTGACTTCGCGGAGAAGGAGATCGCTCCCCACGTCGCCCAGTGGGACCGCGACCACCACTTCCCGGTCGACGTGGTGCAGAAGATGGGGTCCCTGGGCCTGATGGGGCTGACCGCCCCGGAGGAGTACGGCGGGGCCGGTGGTGACTTCACCAGCCTGTGCGTGGCGATCGAGGAGATCGGCCGGGTCGACCAGTCGATGGGGATCACCCTGGAGGCCGCGGTCGGTCTGGGCATCAACCCGATCCTGACCTTCGGCACCGAGGAGCAGAAGTCGACCTGGCTGCCCGACCTGGTCGAGGGCCGCACGCTCGCGGGCTTCGGGCTCACCGAGCCGGGTGCCGGATCGGACGCGGGAGCGACGAAGACCAAGGCTGAGCTGCGCGACGGCGAGTGGGTCGTCAACGGGAGCAAGCAGTTCATCACCAACTCCGGCTCCGAGATCACCTCGCTGGTGACCGTGACCGCCCGCACCGGCGAGCAGGCCGACGGCCGGCCGGAGATCTCCACGATCATCGTGCCCAGTGACACGCCCGGGTTCACCGCGGAGAAGGCCTACGACAAGCTCGGCTGGCACGCCTCGGACACCCACCCGCTGACCTTCACCGACGCACGGGTGCCTGAGTCCAACCTGCTCGGCGATCGCGGACGTGGGTTCGCCCAGTTCCTGGCCACCCTCGACGACGGCCGGGTGGCGATTGGCGCACTGGCGGTCGGCTGCATCCAGGCCTGCCTGGAGATGAGCGTGCAGTACGCCAACGAGCGGACCACCTTCAACGTGCCGATCGGGCGCAAGCAGGGGGTCGCCTTCCAGGTCGCCGACCTCGAGGTGATGCTCGCCGCGAGCCGCCAGCTCGTCTACAAGGCGGCCTGGATGAAGGACGCCGGCCGGCCGATGAAGGAGTTCAAGCAGGCCGCCGCGATCGCCAAGCTCTACGCCACCGAGTCCGCGGTCACCGCGACCCGGATCGCCACCCAGGTCTTCGGTGGCTACGGCTTCATGGAGGAGTACCCCGTGGCCCGCTTCTACCGTGACGCCAAGGTGCTCGAGATCGGCGAGGGCACCTCCGAGGTGCAGCGCATGCTGATCGCCCGCGGCCTCGGCCTCCCGGTGGAGTGAAAGGATCTACATGAAGATTCTCGTGACCGGGGCTGCCGGGTTCATCGGCAGCCACTACGTCCGCAGCGTGCTCGGCGATGCCTGGGGCGGCACCGTGCCGGACCGAGTCGTCGTCCTCGACAAGCTCACCTATGCGGGCAATCGCGAGAACCTCGCGCCCGTCGAGGACGACCCGCGTCTGCGGTTCGTCGAGGGCGACATCCTCGACGGCCCGCTGGTGGACTCGCTGATGGGTGACGTCGACGCGGTGGTCCACTTCGCGGCGGAGAGTCACGTGGACCGGTCGATCACGGGTGCCGCCGACTTCGTGATGACCAACGTCGTCGGCACCCAGACGCTGCTGGAGTCCGCCCTGCAGCACGGGATCTCCAAGTTCGTGCACGTCTCCACCGACGAGGTCTACGGCTCGATCGACGAGGGGAGCTGGTCGGAACAGGAGCCGCTGCTGCCCAACTCGCCGTACTCCGCGTCCAAGGCCTCCAGCGACCTGCTGGCTCGCGCCTACCACCGCACCCACGGGCTGCCGGTCTGCATCACGCGTTGCTCCAACAACTACGGGCCCTACCAGTTCCCGGAGAAGGTCATCCCGCTGTTCGTCACCAACCTGCTCGACGGCGGCACCGTCCCCCTGTACGGCGAGGGGGCCAACGTGCGCGACTGGCTGCACGTGGACGACCACTGCCGGGCGATCCACCTGGTCCTGGGCGGCGGACGGCCGGGCGAGGCCTACAACATCGGCGGGGGGACCGAGCTGAGCAACATGGAGCTGACCGCGCTGCTGCTCGAGGCGACCGGAGCGGACTGGGACCGGGTCCGGCGCGTCCCCGACCGGCTGGGACACGACCTGCGCTACTCGGTCGACATCGCCAAGATCTCCTCGGAGCTGGGCTACCGCCCTCGAGTGGCCTTCGAGCAAGGGTTGGCCGAGACCGTGGAGTGGTACCGCACCCACCGGAGCTGGTGGGAGCCGCTCAAGGAGCGAGCGGCTCTCTCAGCGAAGTGACGCCCTGAAGGCCGTGGCCTCCTCGTAGGTGGCCAGCAGGCCTGCGCGCTCGACCTCGGCCAGTCCCGGCGCGGCTTCGTCCTTGGGCGACAGCACCGGCTGCAGCGGTGTTGCGTCACGTCCCTGGCTCGGCCAGGTGATCCCCAGGTCGGGGTCGAGCGGGTGGACGCCGTGCTCGCGGCCGGGAGCGTAGGGCGCCGAGCACAGGTAGTTGACGACGGTGTCGTCCTCCAGGGCCATGAACGCATGACCCAGCCCCTCGGAGAGGTAGACCGCACGACGGTCAGCGTCGTCCAGCAGGACCGAGTCCCACTCCCCGTAGGTCGGAGAGCCGGTGCGCAGGTCGACGACGACATCCAGGGCGGCGCCGTGCACGCAGGTCACGAACTTTGCCTGGCTCGGGGGGAGCTGGGCGAAGTGCACGCCGCGCAGGGTGCCGGCCCGTGAGACCGAGCAGTTGGCCTGGGCCAGGCGGAGCGGATGCCCCATCGCCTCGGCGAAGACGTCTTCGCGGAACCACTCAAGGAAGACCCCTCGTTCGTCACGGTGCTGGCGCGGCGTCAGCTCCACTGCGCCCTCGATGCGTAGCTGGCGAACCTCCACGCGGGGAGGCTATCGCGGCCCAGTACGCTGGCGCCCGTGACGTGGTTGGTGACCGGAGCCCGAGGGATGCTGGGGACCGACCTGTGTCGCCTGCTGGACGACCGGCGCATCCCGACGACCGCCGTCGATCGCGGTGACCTCGACCTCCTCGACGAGGAGGCGGTCTCCGCTGCGGTGAAGGGTCACGACGTGGTGGTCAACTGCGCCGCCTGGACGGCGGTCGACGACGCCGAGGCCGACGAGGCCGCGGCGGCGGAGACCAATGCCACGGTGCCGGGGGTCCTGGCCCGCGCGGCCAACCGTCACGGCGCCCGTCTCGTGCAGATCAGCACCGACTACGTCTTCGACGGTGTCGCGACCACGCCCTACGCCGAGGACGATCCTGTCGCGCCCCGGTCCGCCTACGGCCGCACCAAGGCGGCCGGTGAGGAGGCGGTGCTCAAGGAGGCGCCGGAGCAGCACCTGATCGTGCGCACGGCGTGGCTGTACGGCGCCCACGGCGGCTGCTTCCCGCGGACCATCGCGCGCGTCGCGCGGGAGCGGGGGGCCGTGGAGGTCGTGGACGACCAGCACGGTCAGCCCACGTGGACGATGGACGTCGCCGACCTGGTGGTGCGGCTCGTCGAGAAGGACGCACCTCCGGGGGTCTGGCACGCCACGTCGAGTGGGCAGACCACCTGGTTCGACTTCGCGAGGCGCGTGGTGGCAGCAGCGGGCATGTCCGAGGAGATCGTCACTCCGACCGACTCCTCGACCTTCACCCGACCGGCGCCCCGGCCGGCGTACTCCGTGCTCGGCCACGACCGACTGCACCGTCACGGGATCGCACCCATCGGCCCCTGGCAGGAGCGCTGGGTCACTGCGGCGTCAGAAGTCCTCTCGCTGGACGAGTCCGAGTAGGTAGTCGCCGTACCCCGACTTCAACAGCGGCTCGGCACGCTCCCGCAGCTCGTCGTCGGTGAGCCATCCCTGTCGCCAGGCCACCTCCTCGGGCGCACCCACCTTGAGGCCCTGGCGATGCTCGATGGTCTGGATGAAGTTGTTGGCGTCGTTGAGGGAGTCGAACGTCCCGGTGTCGAGCCAGGCAGTGCCGCGCTCGAGGACCTCGACGGAGAGTCGGCCGCGCTCGAGGTAGTGCCGGTTGACGTCGGTGATCTCGTACTCGCCGCGAGCTGACGGCTTGAGTCCCCGGGCGATCTCGACGACCTCGTCGTCGTAGAAGTAGAGACCTGGCACTGCGAAGTTGCTGCGTGGTCGAGACGGCTTCTCCTCCAGTGAGATGGCCTTGCCGTCGGCGTCGAACTCGACCACGCCGTACGCGCTGGGCTCGGAGACCCAGTAGGCGAACACCGTGGCCCCCTCGATCGTGCCGAAGCGCGCCAGCTTGCGACCGAAACCAGGCCCGTAGAAGAGGTTGTCCCCGAGCACGAGCGCGCACGACTCGTTGCCGATGAAGTCGGCGCCGATGGTGAACGCCTGCGCGAGGCCCTCGGGAGAGGGCTGCTCGGCGTAGGAGATCGAGACGCCGAAGGCGGACCCGTCGCCGAGGAGCCGCTGGAAACCGTCGGCCTCGTGCGGCGTGGTGATGACGAGGATGTCGCGGATCCCCGCCAGCATCAGCGTGCTGAGCGGGTAGTAGATCATCGGCTTGTCGTAGACCGGGACCAGCTGCTTGCTGATGCCGAGGGTCACCGGGTGCAGTCGTGAGCCGGTGCCCCCGGCCAGGATGAGGCCGCGCATGCGCTCATCCTGCCAAGCGAGTCGTTAGCCTGCACACATGGCCTCGACCGTGCGGCGCGTGGGCAAGGAAGCCGCGAAGTTCTCGGCAGTCAACGTGGTTGCCACGGTGGTCGCCATCGTGCTGTTCAACCTGCTCGCCCACGGCATTCCCGGCGTGCAGCCGGGCCCGCTCAACGGCTGGCCGCTGACGGCCTGGTTCCTGGCGAACTGCGTCGGGATGGCCATCAGCTTCTACGGCAGCCGGCGTTACGCGTTCAGGCACCGCCGTCCCTCGGGTCCGTACGGCGGGGCGCTGAACTACACGGTCATCAACCTCGCCTCGTTCACGATCCCGATGGCGTGCCTGTGGATCAGCCGCAACGTGTTCGGCTGGGACTCCGCGCTCGCCGACAACATCTCCGCCAACGTGGTCGGCGCAGTGCTCGGGATGCTGTTCCGGTTCTGGGCGTTCCGCCGCTTCGTGTTCAAGAAACGGCACGTGCCCGGGCTGCACGTGTTCGGCTCAGTCGTGCCGGCGGGGCGCCCAGAAGTCGGTCCAGACGAACCCGAGCTCGTCGAGCATCAGGCGCAGCAGGGGCAGGCTGATCCCCACGACGTTGTGCGGGTCGCCGGTCACGCCGGAGACGAAGGCGCCGCCGAGTCCGTCGATGGTGAAGGCCCCCGCCACCTCTAGCGGCTCGCCGGTGGCGACGTAGGCCTCGACCTCCTCGTCGGAGACGCGCGCGAAGCGCACCTGCGTGGCCGCCGAGCGGGCGAGCCACACCTCGCGGTGGGTGTCGATCACGCAGTGACCGGTGTGCAGCACGGCCGCCCGGCCGCGCATCTGGTGCCACCGCTCGACGGCCTCCTCCGCGTCCGCCGGCTTGCCGAGCACCTGGCCGTCGAGGGCGAGGACCGAGTCGCAGCCCACCACGACCGCGCGCTTCTGCCCGGCGGCCACCGCCACCGCCTTGAGCTGGGCGAGCTTCATCGCGTGCTCGGCGGGGGTGGCGCCCTCCACACCGGACTCGTCGACCCCGCTGACCACCACCTCGGGGGACAGCCCTGCGTCCTGCAGCGTCTTCAGGCGGGCAGGGGAGGCCGAGGCGAGGACGAGGCGGGGAGCGGACGGCATGGTCAGCGCGCGCTCATCCGCCAGGCGTTGCCACCGTGCCGGTGCGGTCCGCGCACCTTGCGGTGGTGGGCCGACCACTCCGGGCGCGGCCGCGGCCTGGTCGGCTCCCCGCCGGCCGAGGCCAGCGCCGAGACCACCGCCACCAGGGCGGCGACCTCGTCGGACGTGGGGTTGCCGCGGACGACGCGCAGCAACGGACGGGTCTCGACCGCGCGCTCCTCGACTTCGCCCGACTCGCTCACAGCGGGATGTTCCCGTGCTTCTTCGGCGGCAGGGTCTCGCGCTTGGTGGCGAGCATCCGCAGTGCGCGCACCACCTCGACGCGGGTCTCGTGGGGCGCGATCACGGCGTCCACGTAACCACGCTCGGCGGCGATGTAGGGGTTGGCCAGGGTGTCCTCGTAGTCGGCGATCAGCTCGGCACGGCGCTGCTCGACGTCACCGCCCTCCTCCTCGAGGGCGGCCAGCTCCTTGCGGTAGACGATGTTCGCGGCGCCCTGCGCGCCCATCACCGCGATCTGGGCCGTGGGCCAGGCCAGGTTGAGGTCGGCTCCGAGGTGCTTGCTGCCCATCACGTCGTAGGCCCCGCCGTACGCCTTGCGGGTGATGATCGTGACCAGCGGGACGGTGGCCTCGGCGTAGGCGTAGATCAGCTTCGCGCCGCGGCGGATGATGCCGTTCCACTCCTGGTCGGTGCCGGGCAGGAAGCCGGGGACGTCGACGAAGGTGAGCACCGGGATGTTGAACGCGTCGCAGGTGCGCACGAAGCGCGCTGCCTTCTCGGAGGCGTCGATGTCGAGGGTGCCGGCGAACTGCATCGGCTGGTTGGCCACGACGCCGACCGACCTGCCCTCGACGCGGCCGTAGCCGACCACGATGTTGGGGGCGAACAGCGGCATCACCTCGAGGAACTCCTCGTCGTCGAGGACCGCGGTGATCACCGTGTGCATGTCGTAGGGCTGGTTGGCCCCGTCCGGGATCAGCGCGTCGAGGGAGCGGTCGAGGTCGGTGAGCTCGAGGTCCGCGGGATCGTCGTACGACGGCGGGTCGTCGAGGTTGTTCTGCGGCAGGTAGGAGAGCAGCGCCTTGGTGTACTCCAGCGCGTCGTCCTCGTCGCTGCCCATGTAGTGGGCGTTGCCGGACTTGGTGTTGTGCGCCCGGGCACCGCCGAGGTCCTCCATGGTGACGTCCTCGCCGGTGACGGTCTTGATGACGTCGGGGCCGGTGATGAACATGTTGGAGGTGCCGTCGACCATGATCGTGAAGTCGGTGACCGCGGGGGAGTAGACGTGGCCGCCGGCGCAGGAGCCCATGATCAGGCTGATCTGCGGGATCACGCCGGAGGCGTGCACGTTGCGCCGGAAGATCTCGCCGTAGAGTCCGAGGGAGACCACGCCCTCCTGGATGCGCGCGCCGGCGCCCTCGTTGATGCCGATGATCGGACAGCCGGTCTTGATGGCGAGGTCCATCACCTTGGTGATCTTCTCGCCGTAGACCTCGCCCAGCGAGCCGCCGAAGACGGTGAAGTCCTGGGAGAACACGCACACCTGGCGCCCGTCGATGGTGCCGTAGCCGGTGACCACGCCGTCGCCGTAGGGGCGGTTCTTCTCCAGCCCGAACGCCGTGGACCGGTGCCGCGCCAGCTCGTCGAGCTCGACGAAGGAGCCCTCGTCGAAGAGCTTCTCGATGCGCTCCCGGGCGGTCATCTTGCCCTTGGCGTGCTGCTTCTCGACCGCCTTGGCCGAGCCCGCATGCACGGCGTCGTCGATGCGCCGCTCGAGGTCGAGGAGCTTGCCCTCCGTGGTGTGGATGTCGATGTCCTCGGGGACGTCGATGCCCTCCCCGGGATGTGTCGCGTGTCCTGCGCTCACGTTTCCTCGACCCTCCTGTGCTCGTCCTCGCTCGACCCGCCGGCGGTTCGTGCGCCAATCTAGTCGGCATGAGCGACCACCTGGACAGCCGCCCACCTCTTGACCCCGCCGGTGTGCAGGCGGCCATCGAGCGGTTGCCCGGCTGGCGGGTCGAGGTGCTGGATCGGGCGGAGTCCACGAACGCCGAGGCCGCCCGCCGGTTCCAGGAGGGCGCGGACGAGGGCCTGGTGGTCGCCGCCGAGCACCAGACCCACGGGCGCGGACGGCTGGGACGCGAGTGGGTGACCCCGGCGCGCAGCTCGCTGACCGTGTCCTTCCTGCTGGTCCCCGACGCCCCGCCCGAGCGGTGGCCGTGGCTGCCGCTGATGGCCGGGATCGCGAGCGCGTCGGCCGTGCGTCGGGTCACCGGTGTCCAGGTGAACCTGAAGTGGCCCAACGACGTGCTGGCCGGCGGCCAGAAGCTCGGCGGGATCCTGCTCGAGCGGGTGGAGCGCTCCGGCGGAGGCCGGGCCGCGGCGGTGGTCGGGATCGGGATCAACTGCACCCAGGCCGCGGACGAGCTCCCGGTGACGGAGGCGACGTCGCTGGCCCTGGTGAGCGGGGGTGCGGTCGACCGCACGGCCCTGCTGGCGGCGCTCGTCGAGGATCTCGCCGAGGAGTACGACGGGTGGCGCGGCGGCGCCGACCTGCGGGCTCGCTACCTCGACCTGTGCGTGACGCCGGGGCAGCAGGTGCGGGTCGCCGTCCCCGGTGGCGAGGTCGCCGGTGAGGCGGTCGACGTGGACGAGTCGGGGCGGCTCGTCGTACGCACTCCGAGCGGTGAGGAGCACCTTGGCGCGGGCGACGTCGTGCACGTCCGTCCCGAGGGCTGAGGACGCCTCTGCGTGGCATGATCGCGCTGTGATCTCCCGCAAGCTGCTCAACGAGGGCGAGGACGTCGTGCTGGCCACCCGCACGCACGTGAAGGTGCTGCTCCTGCCGGCGGTGGTGCTGATCGTCGTCGCGGGCCTGGCGGGCTACCTGAGCACCCTGCCCAGCGGGGACAACACCGGCACCTGGCAGCTGGTCATCTGGGGGGTCGCGGCCCTGCTCGTGCTGTGGACGGTGGTGGTGCCGTTCCTGCGCTGGCTGCTGACCACCTACGTGTTCACCAACCGCCGGCTGATCACGCGCACCGGCATCCTGACCCGGCGCGGTCACGACATCCCGCTCGTGCGGATCAGCGACGTGTCCTACGAGAAGGGCATCGTCGACCGGATGCTCGGCTGCGGCACGCTGATCGTCGCGGGGGCCAGCGAACAGGGTCCGCTGCGGCTGCGCGACATCCCGCAGGTCGAGCAGGTCCAGCTGGTGCTCAGCGACCAGCTCTTCCACGGCGCCGACCGGACCAGTCCGCGGGCGGACGATGGCACCTGAGGAGCTGGAGCGGGCGATCCTCGGAGGTACTCCGGACCTCACCGGGGAGCAGATCTCCGACCTCGCGGGCCTGTCGATCGAGCAGGCGCAGCGGCTCTGGCGGGCGCTGGGGTTCCCCGAGGCGCCGGGCGGGCCGGTGTTCGTCGAGGCGGACGCGGAGGCCCTCGAGCGGGTGGCCCGGCTGCGTGACGCCGGTGAGATCGACTTCGAGACCCTGCTGCGGATGACCCGGGCCGTCGGCCAGACCATGGACCGGCTGGCCGCGTGGGAGGTGGCCACGCTGGCGGCGACGCTGGAGAAGCAGCGTCCCGGCGAGTCGCTGCGCAGCCAGGCACTGCGGCTCGTGGACGCGGTCGGGGAGGACTTCGAGGCGCTGCTGACCTACGCCTGGCGGCGCCACCTCGCCGCGGCCGTGGCGCGGCTGCAGGCGATGGCTGCGGCCCGCGACGAGGAGGTGCTCGAGGCGACCGTCGGCTTCGCCGACCTGGTCAGCTTCAGCGCGCTCAGCAACGACCTGCGCGAGAACGAGATCGGCGACCTGGTGGAGATCTTCGAGGCCCGTAGCCGCGACGCGATCTCGCGGCGCGGCGGCCGGGTGGTCAAGGCCCTGGGTGACTCGGTGCTGTTCCTGGCCACGTCGCCGGCCGAGGGGATGGAGATCGCCTGGGACGTGATCCGGTTGATCGGTGGCGACGACCGGCTGCCGGACGTGCACGTGGGCGTGGTGACCGGGCCGGTGGTGCAGCGGATGGGTGACGTCTACGGTCCCGCGGTCAACCTCGCCTCGCGGCTGGTCGGCGTGGCCAGACGAAACCGGGTGATCACCGACCGCCACACCGCCGAGCAGCTGCCCGACGACCGCTTCGAGGTGCAGGTGCTGCCGGCACGCCCGATTCGCGGCTTCGGCGACCTCGAGCCGGTCTCGGTCCGGCGTGCGTCGTAGGGTCGGGCCCGTGCCCGTCGACCCGACAGACCCCGCAGACCGTCCCGCACCGACCGTCGCGGTGATCGGTGGCGGCCAGCTCGCCCGGATGCTCGCGGAGCCCGCCGCCGCGATGGGGATCCCGCTCCGGCTGCTCGCCGAGGGCCCGGACGTCTCCGCCGCGCAGGTCATCCCCGACCACACCGTCGGCGACCACACCGACCTCGAGGCCCTGCGACGGGCCACCAAGGGCTGTGCCGTGGTCACCTTCGACCACGAGCACGTGCCCACCGACCACCTGCACGCGCTGGAGGCCGAGCTGCCGGTACGCCCCGGGCCGGAGGCCCTCGTGCACGCCCAGGACAAGGCGGTGATGCGGGCCAGGCTCGGCTCGCTCGGGGTGCCGTGCCCGCGCAACACCGTGGTCGCCTCGGTCGAGGACGTCTCCGCCTTCGCCGAGTCGGTCGGCGGCTGGCCGGTGGTGCTCAAGACCACCCGGGGCGGCTACGACGGCAAGGGCGTGTGGTTCGTCCACGGACGCGAGGAGTGCGCCGAGGCCTTCGCCTCCGGGCGGGACATCCTCGCCGAGGAGCGGGTCGACTTCCGCCGCGAGCTCTCCGCCCTGGTGGCCCGTGCCCCGTCCGGCCAGGTCGCTGCCTGGCCGGTGGTGGCCTCCACCCAGCGCAACGGCATCTGCCACGAGGTGATCGCTCCGGCGCCCGACCTCGACCCCGACCTCGCCGTCGCGGCGCAGCAGATCGCCATGCAGGTCGCCCGCGACCTCGACGTCACCGGCGTGCTCGCGGTCGAGCTGTTCGAGACCCGGGACGGCCGGGTGCTGGTCAACGAGCTGGCGATGCGCCCCCACAACACCGGCCACTGGACCCAGGACGGCGCGGTGACCAGCCAGTTCGAGAACCACCTGCGGGCCGTGCTCGACCTGCCGCTGGGCGCCCCGGAGGCCCGGGAGCGCTGGACGGTGATGGTCAACATCCTCGGCGGCCCCGACGGGACCGGCCGGCTCTACGACGGCTACCCGCACGCTCTGGCCCGGGACCCGCGGCTGCGGGTGCACCTCTACGGCAAGGAGATGCGTCCGGGCCGCAAGGTGGGGCACGTCAACGCCTACGGCGACGACCTCGAGGACTGCCTGGCCAGGGCGAGGCACGCAGCGGCATGGTTCGCGGGAGACCTGGGAGAGCACAGTGAGTGAGCCGGCGAAGGACTCAGGCACGCCGCTCGTCGGCATCGTGATGGGGTCGGACTCCGACTGGCCGGTGATGAAGGCTGCCGCGGAGGCGCTCGAGGAGTTCGCTGTGCCGTTCGAGGCCGACGTCGTCTCCGCCCACCGGATGCCCGAGGAGATGCTCGACTACGGCAAGCAGGCCGCCGGACGCGGGCTGCGCGTGGTCATCGCGGGTGCCGGCGGGGCGGCGCACCTGCCGGGCATGCTGGCCGCGGTGACCCCGCTGCCGGTGATCGGGGTGCCGGTGCCGCTGAAGTACCTCGACGGCATGGACTCGCTGCTCTCCATCGTGCAGATGCCCGCCGGGGTCCCGGTTGCGACCGTGGCCGTCGGCAACGCGCGCAACGCCGGGCTGCTCGCCGTACGCATCCTCGCTGCGGGTGACGTGGACCTGCAGCGCCGGATGACCGACTTCCAGGCCGACCTGCGCGAGAGGGCCAAGGACAAGGGAAAGGCGGTGCGCGGGGAGTCCGCACACCGCCTCGGCTTCTAGGGCCTCACACCCGGGCGCGCCGGACCGTCCAGAGGGCGGTCACGCCCAGCAGCACCGCCAGGCCGAAGCCCGCGAGGTACGAGGTGTCCGGGTCGAGCAGGAACCAGCGCGCGAACACGGCCCCGACCACGCCGGCGGCGATGCTCTGCCCCAGCGCGTCGCTCATCTGGATCGCGGCCCCGCTCTCGCCCTGGCGCCCCCGCGCGGCCAGGTCGAGCGAGAGGGTGGACATCAGCGGCGTCGCCAGGCCCATCCCCACCGCCATCACGGTGAACCCAACCGTGGCGAGCGCGGCCGCGGATACGGCGAGGTGGTCGATCGGCACCAGGACGGTCAGCGCCACCGCCCCGCCGAGCAGGGTGAGGGCACCTGCCCACAACAGGGAACCGAACGTGTCCGAGCGGCCGTGGCGCCCGCTGTACGCCGAGCCCGCGGTCCAGCCCAGCGCACCGACCATCATCACCAGCCCGGTCACCGTGGGGCTCAGGCCGCTCTCGTCCTGGAGCACGAGGGGCAGGAACATCTCCACGCACACGAAGGCCGCACCGAACACCGCGCGGGCAGCGACCACGGCGGGCAGCCCCGCGGACGCGCGCAGCGTGCCGCGCGGGAGCAGTGGAGGCACCGCGTAGCCGAGCAGGGCCAGCCCGGTGAGAAGCAGGGCCACGGCAGGCAGGGAGTGGGCGTGCCCGGCGAGGTGCAGCAGCACCACCGCGACGGCGGCCACGGTCGCGAACCAGGGCCGCCGGCTCCACTCCAGCGGCGCCGTGCGTACGGCGAGGCGACGACCGACGGCGACACGCACGCCGGCCACGCTGACCGCCGCGAACGCAGCGACGACGAGGAACACCGAGCGCCAGCCGGACAGGTCGACGAGGGCACCGGCCACGAACGGACCCGCGATGGAGGGGAGCACCCAGGCGGTGGCGAACAGCGAGAACACCCGCGGGCGCAGCGCCTGTGGGTAGGCGTCGCCGACCACGACGTACATCGCGGTGAGCGCGGCTCCGCAGCCGAGCCCCTGGAGCAGCCGACCGAGGACGAAGACCTCCATGCTCGAGGCGAACCCGGAGAGGAGCAGCCCGACCACGAAGACCGCGCCGCCGGCCGTTATCGGGAGTGCGGGTCCGCGGGCGTCGCTCCAGATGCCGCCGACGACCATGCCCACGATCGCCGCGGTGAGCAGCCCGACGACCGCTATCGGGTAGAGGGTGGTGCCGTCCAGCTCGCGGGCCACCGCCGGCATGGCCAGGCTCACCGCCACCGCCTCGAAGGCGAACATGGTGACCAGCGCGAGCAGGCCGACCGTGATCGCGCGGTGGTGGTGGTCGAGGGCCCGGGCGGTGGGCGCAGGTTGGTCCAGCAGGGTCATGCCGAGGATCCAACAACCTCAACCGATGTTGAGGTCAACTGAATATCGGGGTGACGTCAGCGAGTGGTGTCCAGAGCAGCGGGTGCATCCGCGAGGGACGGCAGCCCGAGCAGGCGCAGCGAGGTGTTCGCGACGTCGAGGTTGCGGATCGGCTGACGGCCGGAGTAGCCGATCCGTCGATCGTAGGGATAGAGCCGCCCGGGGTTGGTGGCGTAGAGCCGGACTCCCCGGGACACGCCACGACCCCAGGTGTAGAGGGGCACGCGGTAGTTGTGTAGCTTCCGGGGGTCCCGGTGCGAGGCGCCACGACCACCGTGGTCCGCGGTGAGAAGCACCGAGGTGCGCGCTCGGGTCGACGGATGGGCTCGCAGGACGGCGAAAAGCTGTCCCAGCAGGGAGTTGGTCGTCCGGACCGCACGAAGGTAGGGCCGGGACATGAAGCCGTGTGCGTGGCCAGCTGCGTCCGGCAAGGAGATGTGCCAGAAGTGCAGGTTGCGCGGGTCGGCGGAGGCCAGGTCGCGGCGCAACGCGGCGGCAGCCACTCCGGGCGAAGCGAAGACGAACGCATCGATCTTGTCGCGGCCGTCGTCGGCGCCGACCGTGTCCGGCCTGCCGTGGGTGGGGCCCCACGAACGGTCGTAGAAGCGGAACTTGGACTTGGAGGTGTAGATGGCGGTGGACAGGCCGCGGTCGTGGGCCACGTCGAAGATCCCCGGCACGTAGCGGCCGTTCACCCGGGCCAGGGTCGAACCGTTGTCACTGTTGAAGGTCACGTGGTGCCCAGGGGCGCCCGAGATGCGCCGACCGGTCATCATGCCGGTGTGGTTGGGCAGGGTGTTGGTCTGCTCGAACGCGGTGCGCGCGTTGGTCGTGGCGGTCCCGTAGCGCCGCATCGCGCGGAAGTTGTTGGTGTAGCGGGCCGGCAGCTTCGACAGCGCGTTGTGGTTGAACCCGTCGACGCTGATGACGATCACCACGGGGGACCCGGTCGCTGCGGCGGGGGTGGCCTTGTCGTCCGCCTGGTCCGGGGACGGGCCCCCGAGTGTGAGACCGGCGGCCACCACGATGGTGGCGACCACTGCTGCGACGACTGCGACCAACAGCTGCTTCATTCGGCTTCCTCCGTCCGAGCGCGGGGGTCGGGCCCGCACGTCAGGCTAACCTGCACCAATGTCGAGGTCCACGGAATCGCCCGAACTGACTCCCGGGCAGCTCGCGGAGCGCTCCGGCGTGGCGGTCTCGGCCCTGCACTTCTACGAGCGCGAGGGACTGATCTCCAGTCGTCGTACGGCGGGCAACCAGCGCCGCTACAGCCGCGCCACGCTGCGGCGGGTGGCCTTCATCCGGACCTCGCAGAAGGTGGGCGTGCCGCTGGCGGAGATCCGGGCGGCCCTCGACACCCTGCCCGCCGGACGCACGCCGACCAAGGCGGACTGGGCGCGCCTCTCCCGCCGCTGGCGGCACGACCTCGACCAGCGGATCGCCCAGCTGGAGCGGCTGCGGGACACCCTCGACGGGTGCATCGGCTGTGGCTGCCTCTCGCTGCGCTCGTGCGCGTTGAACAACCCGGAGGACCAGCTCGCCGAGGAGGGGAGCGGGGCGCGGATCCTGACGGTGGAGTGAGCTCAGTCGGGCCGCACCCGGCCGCGCAGCTGCTTGACCTGCGAGCGCCGGCGCTTGCCCTCGACCCGGCGGCGCTGCGAGCCCTTGGTCGGCTTGGTGGGGACGCGGGGGAGCGGCGGCGGCGCGAGTGCCTCGCGCAGGCGGTCGGCCAGGCGCTGCCGGGCCGCCAGTCGGTTGCGGTGCTGCGAGCGGTGCTCGGAGGCCGCCACGCTGATCACCGGAGCGCCCAGGTTCTTGATCGCCCGGGAGCGCTGTGCCTCGCTGAGGGCGCTGGTGCGGCGCAGGTCGAGTACGACCTCGACCCGGCTGTCGGTGGTGTTCACCGACTGCCCGCCCGGGCCCGAGGACCGCGAGAACCGCTCCTCGAGGTCCGCCTCGGGCACGACCAGCCCGTCGGGGAGCCCCGGGCCGGGTCGCAGGGTGAGGTCCACGCGGCCACCGTAGTGGCCGTCGATATCCTCCCGAGGTGTCTCCCCTCCACCCGCACCTCGAGCCCGTCTACGACCTCGTCCTGCGTCGCAACCCCGGCGAGGAGGAGTTCCACCAGGCCGTCCGGGAGGTGCTCGACAGCCTCGGTCCGGTCGTCGCGAAGCACCCGGAGTACGCCGAGGCAAGCGTGATCGAGCGGATCTGCGAGCCGGAGCGGCAGATCATCTTCCGGGTCCCGTGGACCGACGACCGGGGGCGGGTGCAGATCAACCGCGGCTTCCGGGTGGAGTTCAACTCCGCGCTCGGCCCGTACAAGGGCGGCCTGCGCTTCCACCCCAGCGTCTACCTCGGGATCGTGAAGTTCCTCGGCTTCGAGCAGGTCTTCAAGAACAGCCTCACCGGGCTGCCGATCGGCGGCGGCAAGGGCGGTTCGGACTTCGACCCCAAGGGCCGCTCCGACGGCGAGATCATGCGGTTCTGCCAGTCCTTCATGACCGAGCTCTACCGCCACATCGGCGAGTACACCGACGTCCCCGCCGGTGACATCGGCGTCGGTGGCCGCGAGATCGGCTACCTGTTCGGCCAGTACAAGCGGATCACCAACCGCTACGAGTCCGGCGTGCTCACCGGGAAGGGCATCAGCTGGGGCGGCTCGCTGGTGCGCAAGGAGGCGACCGGCTACGGCACGGTGTTCTTCGTCGAGGAGATGCTGCGCCAGCGCGGCGACTCCCTCGACGGCAAGAAGGTCGTGGTCTCCGGCTCGGGCAACGTCGCGATCTATGCCATCGAGAAGGTGCACCAGCTCGGCGGCGCGGTGGTCGCCTGCTCGGACTCCAGCGGCTACGTGGTCGACGAGCAGGGCCTCGACCTCGAGCTGCTCAAGGAGCTCAAGGAGGAGCGCCGGGTCCGGATCAGCGAGTACACCGACGCCCGCAGCGGCTCGTCGTACGTCGCCGACGGGCGGGTGTGGGACGTGCCCTGCGAGGTGGCACTGCCCTGTGCGACCCAGAACGAGATCGACGAGGAGGCGGCCGGGGCGCTGGTCAAGGGCGGCTGCCGGGTGGTCGCCGAGGGCGCCAACATGCCGACCACGCCGGCGGCCGTCGACGTGCTCACCGGGGCGGGCGTGCAGTTCGGCCCGGGCAAGGCGGCCAACGCCGGTGGCGTCGCGACCAGCGCCCTGGAGATGCAGCAGAACGCCTCCCGCGACTCGTGGTCCCACGACTACACCGAGCAGCGGCTCGGCGAGATCATGCGCGGCATCCACGAGCGCTGCGCCACCACCGCGGAGGAGTACGACGCCCCGGGCGACTACGTGCTCGGCGCCAACATCTCCGGCTTCATCCAGGTGGCCGACGCGATGCTGGCCCTCGGGGTGGTCTGAGGCCGGCCCAGGAGTCCGGTCAGGCCGCGCGCTTGCGCCACTCGATGGCGGGACAGGTGTCCATCACCATCGGGACACCCGCCTCGGTGGTGCGCTCGAAGGCGTCCTCGTCGATGACGCCCAGCTGGAACCAGACCCCCTTGGCGCCGAGCTTGACGGCCTCGTCGGCGAACTGGCCGGCGGCCTCGCTGCGGCGGAACACGTCCACGACGTCGATCTCGAAGGGCACGTCCGCGAGCGTGGCGTAGCCCTGCTCACCGAGCACGGTGGAGGCGTCGGGGTGGATGGGCACGATGCGCATGCCGCGCTGCTGCAGCACGTGCGCGATGCGGTACGCCGTACGTGTCGGGTCGCCGGACAGGCCCACCACCGCCCAGGTCCTGCACTCGTCGAGCATGAAGTCGACCGCGTCCCGGTCCTGCCAGCCTGCCATGCCCCAACGGTACCCAGAGGGGGACAAACCGACTCCGGGGCGAGCCTCCCGGTGCTCGGGCGGCGGCCACCGCGCCGACCCCGCGGAATAGGATCGACGGCATGACTGACTTCCCCCTCTACGCCCTGTCCGAGGAGCACCAGGCGGTCCGCGAGGCCGTGCGCGCGGTCGCCGAGGCGAAGATCGCCCCGTACGCCGCCGAGGTCGACGAGGAGGCGCGCTACCCGGCCGAGGCCGCGAAGGCGCTGCTGGCGGCGGACTTCCACGCCCCGCACGTGCCCGAGGAGTACGGCGGGGCCGGTGCGGACGCGCTGGCGACAGTGCTGGTGATCGAGGAGGTGGCCCGCGTCTGTGCGAGCTCCTCGCTGATCCCGGCGGTGAACAAGCTCGGCTCGCTCCCGGTGCAGATCGCCGGTTCCGAGGAGCTGCGCAAGAAGTACCTCACCCGGCTGGCGGCCGGCGAGGGCGGCTTCTCCTACTGCCTGTCCGAGCCTGACGCCGGCTCCGACGCCGGCGGGATGAAGTGCCGGGCCGAGCGCGACGGCGACAGCTGGGTGCTCAACGGCGTGAAGCGCTGGATCACCAACGCGGGGGAGTCGGAGTTCTACACGGTGATGGCGGTGACCGACCCGGAGAAGAAGACCCGCGGCGGTATCTCGGCGTTCGTGGTGGAGAAGTCCGACGAGGGCGTGAGCTTCGGTGCTCCGGAGAAGAAGCTCGGCATCAAGGGCTCGCCGACGCGGGAGGTCTACCTCGACAACGTGCGGATCCCCGCCGACCGGATGATCGGCGAGGAGGGCACGGGCTTCGCGACCGCGATGAAGACCCTCGACCACACCCGGGTCACCATCGCCGCGCAGGCCGTCGGCATCGCCCAAGGTGCGCTCGACTACGCGCTGGACTACGCCAAGGAGCGGCAGCAGTTCGGGAAGCCGATCGCCGACTTCCAGGGGCTGCAGTTCCTGCTCGCCGACATGGGCATGAAGATCGAGGCGGCCCGTCAGCTGACCTACGCCGCGGCGGGCAGGTCCGAGCGCGGTGACAAGGACCTGACCTTCTTCGGTGCCTCGGCGAAGTGCTTCGCCTCCGACGTGGCGATGCAGGTGACCACCGACGCGGTGCAGGTGCTCGGCGGCTACGGCTACACCCGTGACTACCCCGTCGAGCGGATGATGCGCGACGCCAAGATCACCCAGATCTACGAGGGCACCAACCAGGTGCAGCGGATCGTGGCGGCGCGGCAGCTGCTGGCCGGGGTGCAGTCGCAGCTGTAGAAAGGTTGTCCATGGACAACACCTCCCTCATCGCCCTGGCCCGCGAGCAGCTCGAGGCGGCGCGCGGGGCGTCCAGCGGTCGCAGCGCCCGGACGGTGTACGGCGGGCAGGAGCACACCCTGCGCCAGACCCTGATCGCGATCATCGCCGGACAGGTGCTCGACGAGCACGAGAACCCCGGCGAGGCCACCGTGCAGGTCCTGCAGGGCCGGGTGAAGCTGGTCGCGGGCGACCTGGTGCGCAAGGGAGCCGCCGGTCACCTCATCGCGGTGCCGGACCGTCGGCACACGCTCGAGGTGGAGGAGGACTCAGTGGTCCTGCTCACCACCGCGCTGCGCCGCTGACTCCTCGAGCACCTGCTGGGCGATCCGGAACGCCGTGTTGGCGTCGGGCACCCCGCAGTAGATCGCGCTCTGCAGGATCACCTCCTTGATCTCCGCCTCGGTCAGGCCGATGTCGAGGGCGGCCCGCAGGTGCATGGCGAGCTCCTCGTGGTGGCCGCGGGCGATCATCGCGGTCAGGGTGATCATCGACCTGCTGCGCCGGTCGAGTCCCGGACGGGTCCAGATGCGGCCCCAGGCGTACTCGGTGATCAGCTCCTGGAACTCCCGCGTCAGGTCGGTCGCGGCGGAGGTGGCCCGGTCGACGTGGTCGGCGCCGAGCACCTCGCGGCGCACCCGCATCCCCGCCTCGTACGCCGGCCCTCGGACCGTGGTGTTCTCTGCGTCCGGCGACGTCTTGCCCAGCACGTGCTCGCGGACCAGGCGCGCCACGGTCTCGGGTGCCTCCGCCGGAGCCAGGTGGGCGACCGCGTCGAGCACGACCAGGCGGCCGCGGCGTACTCCCTGCGCGATCTCCTCGAGCTTCGCCGGCGGGGTCGCCTTGTCGTCGGCGCCCGCGATCGCGAGCACGGGTGCGTCGATCTCGCCGAGCCGGGACCGCACGTCGAAGTCGGCGAGCGCGCGGCAGGCGTGCTGGTAGCCGGCGTCCGCGGCGTCCTGCAAGGCGTGCAGCAGGGGCGAGGCGACCTCCGGGTGTCGCTCGACGAAGCCGGGGGAGAACCACCGCTCGGCGCTGCCCGCGACCATCACCGGGGTCCCGGAGGCGCCGACCTGGTCGACCCGGTCCTGCCAGAGCGCCGCGTCACCTATGCGCGCACCGGTGCAGAGCATCACCGCGGAGATGACCCGGTCGGGGTGGTCGAGCAGGAGCTGCTGTCCCACGCCACCACCGATCGAGACGCCGGCGTAGGCGAACGCAGCGCCCAGCTCGCCGCGCTGGGCCAGCACGTCGTCGACGACGTGCAGCACGCCCTGGGCGAGCTCGGCCATCGTGAACGGCTCCTCGGGCACGGCGTGGTTGTGGCCGTGGCCGGGCAGGTCCCACGCGAGCACGTCGAAGGCGTCGGTGAGGTGCGGGGCGCACTGACCCCACAGGGTCTGGGCCGAGGTGCCGAGCGACGGGCCGAGCACCAGCAGCGGCAGCTCCTCGCGGTGGGCCGCACCGGTCATCCGCACGACGCTGATCGACGGGACGCTCACTGCGTGACCTCCTCCCCGGCTCGCCGGAGGACCTGGTCGACGAACCGGTCGGCGGCGCCGAGGTAGTCGGCCGGGTCGACGTGGTCGGGGTCGAGCCCGGCCGTCCCACGGATGCTGTCACGCTCGGCCAGCAGGGCGTCGCGATGGGCCGCGACGGTGCGGGCCATCCGGTCGGTGTCGACCCGCAGGCCGGCGAGGAGCTCGGCCGACTGCGAGGCGGCCGCCAGGGTGCGCCGGGACAGCGTCGCCAGCGTGGACCACTCGGTGTGCCAGGCGCCGTCGGGGCGCTCGTCGACCGCGGTGGCGGCGGCGAGGTGCAGCTGGGCGGCAAGGCCGGGGGTGCTCAGCGCGGAGCGCCGGACCAGCACGGAGAGCACCGGGTTGGCCTTGTGCGGCATCGTCGAGGACCCGCCCCTGCCGGGGACCACGGGCTCGGCCAGCTCGCCGATCTCCGGCCGCGACAGCAGCAGCACGTCGGCCGCGACGTGGCCGAGGGCATCGGTGGTGCGCACCAGTGCGTCGGCGTACCTGGTGAACGGGGTCCGCGTGGTGTGCCACGGCAGCGCGTCGTCGAGCCCCAGGGCGCCGGCCAAGGTGGCGACCAGCGCGTCGGCGTCCCCGCCCAGCTCGACTAGGGCCGCACGGGTACCCGCGGCGCCGCCGACCTGCACCGGGAAGCGCAGGGCGCGCAGCTCGTCGCGGGCGTCCAGCACTCCCCGCAGCCACTGGGCGGCCTTGAGCCCGAAGGTGATCGGTACGGCGTGCTGGGTGAGCGTGCGCCCGGCCATCACGCTGCCGCGGTGGCGGTCTGCCAGATCGCGCAGCGCGGCCACGATCGAGTCGAGGTGGGTGAGCAGCGCCTTCACCGTGTCGCGCGCCGACAGGATGAGCGCGGTGTCGACGACGTCCTGGCTGGTCAGCCCGCGGTGCAGCCAGGTGGCGGCGGGGGTGTAGCCCAGGCGCTTGCGCAGCAGCGCGAGGAGGGGGAGCACGGGCGTGCCCCCGGCCTCCGCGGCGAGCGCGACCTCCTCGACGTCGCCCTCCTGCAGCGGCGGGAGCGCGACGTCGGCCTCCGCTGGGGCCACTCGATGGAGAACGAGGGCGCGCAGCCACACCTGCTCCACCTCCGCCATGGCACGCAGCACGTGGGTGGGGGAGTACGTCGCGCCGGCGCGTTCGTCACCCGGCCAGAGCAGGTCGACCATCAGGACCCGTCGTGCCGGAGGAACACGGTCTCGTGCTCCCCCTGCAGGTGGATGTCGAACACGAACCCATCGTCGTGGGCGCGGGCCACCAGTGTCGACCTGCGGTCGTGCGGAAGGGAGTCGAGGAAGGCGTCGGACACCTCGTCGCCGGTCAGGTAGACCCGGGTGAACAGGCGGTTCAGCAGGCCGCGGGCGAAGACCGTCATCGCGATGAACGGCGTCCTGCCGTCGACCGCCCCGGGAGCGACGGTGGTGAAGGAGTAGTGGCCCTTCTCGTCGACGGCGGCGCGGCCGAAGCCGGTGAAGGTGTGGCCGTCGCGGACCAGCGACCCCTCGGCGTGGGGGACGGTGCCGTGCTCGTCGGCCTGCCAGATCTCGACGAGCGCGTCGGGGACCGGCTCGCCGGCTCCGTCGTACACCGTGCCGTGCAGGCGGATCGCGCCCGGGTGCGACGACGGGACGAGGTCCTCACCACCTGGCCACGGCAGGGCGTAGCCGAAGAACGGCCCGACAGTCTGTCCCGGCGTGGGGACCAGGTCGTCGTGCTCCCTCATGCGCCCTCCTCCATCGGCGTGCGGTGCGACCCGGTGAGCACGATGTCCCACCGGTAGCCGGTCGCCCACTCGTGCGTGGTGACGTCGTGGTCGTAGGTCGCGACCAGGCGGGCACGCGCCGCGGGGTCGACGATCGACTGGTAGATGGGGTCGAGGCCGAACAGCGGGTCGCCCGGGAAGTACATCTGCGTGACCATCCGCTGGGTGAACTCGGTGCCGAACAGCGAGAAGTGGACGTGCGCCGGCCGCCAGGCGTTGTGGTGGTTCTTCCACGGATAGGGCCCTGGCCTGATCGTGGTGAACCGGTAGACCCCGTCGTCGTCGGTCAGGGTGCGCCCCATGCCGGTGAAGTTGGGGTCGATCGGGGCGGGGTGCTGGTCGCGCTCGTGGATGTAGCGGCCGCCCGCGTTGGCCTGCCAGATCTCGACCAGCTGGCGACGTACGGGACGCCCCTCCCCGTCGAGGACCCGACCGGTCACCAGGATGCGTTCGCCGATCGGCTCGCCGCCGTGCTGGATGGTCAGGTCGGACTCGAGGTGGCCGACGTCGCGGTGCCCGAAGACCGGCGCGTGCAGCTCGATCGTCTCGGGATCGGCGTGGTGCAGGTCCTTGGTGGGATGGCGCAAATGGCTGCTGCGGTACGGCGGGTAGTCGAGCCGGGGCTGGGTCTCCTCGGTCCCCGAGGCGGCGTACTCCTCGGAGATCGCGGCGATCTCCGCGCTGACCTGCTCCTGGCTTGCGGCGGCCGAGTCGGAGTCGGTCGCGATCCGGGGTTCGCTGTTGCTCACCCGTCCAACGTAGAGCGTCGGGGGGCCGGCGGGCAGACTGCGGTGTCATGGCTGCGTCCTCGACCCGCACCACCGTGGGCATCGTCGGTGGCGGACCCGCCGGGCTGATGCTCTCCCACCTGCTCTCGCGGGCGGGCATCGAGTCCGTGGTGGTCGAGATCCGCACCCGCCGCGAGATCGAGGAGACCCAGCGCGCCGGGATCCTCGAGCAGGAGAGCGTCGAGCTGCTCGTCGAGAGCGGTGTGTCCGACCGGGTGCTGCGGGACGGCCACCGGCACGAGGGCATCTCGCTCGCCTTCGACGGCGAGCTGCACCGCATCGACTTCGCCAGGCTGGTCGGCGCGGCGGTGCAGCTGTATCCGCAGACCGACGTGTTCAAGGACCTCGCGATGGCGCGGGAGCGCGACGGTGGCGACGTGCGGTACGGCGTGAGCGACGTGGCGGTGCACGACGTCACGAGCGACCGCCCGGGCGTCACGTTCGTCCTCGACGGTCGCCCGTGCGAGGTGCGCTGTGACTACCTGGTCGGGTCGGACGGGTCGCGCAGCATCTGCCGGCACACCTTTCCCGAGCAGCTGCGGCGGCAGTACTACCGCGAGTATCCGTTCGCCTGGTTCGGGATCCTGGCCGAGGCGCCGCCGAGCGCACCGGAGCTGATCTACAACCACTCCGCGCGCGGGTTCGCGCTGATCAGCCAGCGGACGCCGACCCTGCAGCGGATGTACTTCCAGTGCGACCCCACCGAGGACCCCGACACCTGGTCCGACGACCGCATCTGGGAGGAGCTGCAGGCCCGCCTCGGCGCGAACGGCCACACGCTCCACGAGGGCCCGATCACCTCCCGGACGGTGCTGCCCTTCCGCAGCTTCGTGCAGGAGCCGATGCGCTACGGCAACCTGCTGCTGGCCGGCGACGCAGCGCACACGGTGCCGCCCACCGGCGCGAAGGGCCTCAACCTGGCCCTGGCTGACGTGAAGGTGCTCGCCGAGGAGCTCGAGCGTGCCCTTCGACAGCGGGGCGGGTCGTTGCTCGACCGCTACACCGAGCGGGCCCTGGACCGGGTCTGGCGGGCACAGCACTTCGCGTACTGGATGACCACGATGCTGCACCGGCTGCCGGACGCGACCCCGTTCGACGTACGCCGTCAGGAGGGTGAGCTCGCCTCCGTGGTCGGATCGCGCGCAGGCTCGACGTACCTGGCCGAGGGGTACACGGGCTGGCCGGGACGGGGCCCCTGACAGGCTCGGAAATTCGTTGTCCGGATACCGGACTGGACCCCGCTCTCCGAGGCTTGGTTGTCGGTGCTCGCTGGTTGGGTTGACCCATGACAGCCCTCGCCGACACCCCGGTCCTGCACCCGTTGCAGCCCGTGGCTGCGTGCCTGGAGGCCGTGGGCGAGGCACTGGAGTCCGCACCCCCGGGACCGCTCCCTCAAGGTGACGCCGAGACGCTTGCGATGCTGGTCACCGAGGCGACGCGGGTGGAGCGGATGCTGCGCGAGCTGCGGCTGCGGCTCGCACGGGCGGCCGAGGCGTCCCGCGTGGCGGACTCCGACGCGTCGAGCGGGACGGACGCGTGGCTGGCGAAGCTCACCGGCTCCAACGCCGCCGTGATGCGCGGTGGGCTGTGGCTGGCCCGGATGCTGCAGGAGCGCTACCCCGCGGTCCGGGAGGCGTTCGCCGCCGGCGACCTGGGCGAGGCCCACGCGCGGATCATCGTGCGATCCGCCGAGGAGATGCCGTCAGTGGTCACCGACGAGGAGCGCGACACCGCAGTCGCGGCGCTCGTCGAGGCGTGCGTCAGCCGGCGGATGAACACCAAGTCGCTGCGCCGCAAGGCACGCCGCATGCTCGACGCGGTCAAGAAGGCCTACGCCGACCAGCAGGAGTCGGACATGGTCAAGGACGAGGAGAAGCGCGCGGCCGCCGAGACGTGGCTCAATCTCCAGGACAACGGTGACGGCACCTGGTCGGGTCGGTTCGTGATCCCGGACGCCCAGGCCCGGATGCTGCTCACCCACCTGCAACACCTCAGCTCGCCGCGGCGGATGAGCCGCAACCAGGCCGGCGAGCCCGTGGTCGACCAGACGATCGCCGACGCGACCGGCAACCACATGGGCCTCTCCTGGACCGAGACGATGGGACAGGCCCTGGTCGAGCTGTGCGAGCACCTGCCCACCGACGGCCTGGCCCAGCACGGGCGGGTCGGCGCCACCATCGCGATCCACCTCGACCACCAGCGTCTCCTCGACGGCCTCGCTGCGGCCCGCCTCGACTCCGGCGGTGAGATGAGCGTCGGGGAGGTCCGACGACTGGCCTGCGGTGCGGGGATCATCCCGGTCGTCTACGGCGGCGCCTCCCAGCCGCTTGACGTGGGCCGCGAGAGCAGGCTGCACACCAAGGCCCAGCGCCTCGTGCTGTCGGGGCGCTACGACACCTGCGCCGCCGAAGGGTGCCAACGTCCCTTCGCGTGGTGCGAGATCCACCATCCGCACGCCTGGGCCGAGGGCGGTGCCACCGACATGGCCAATGCGTTGCCCCTGTGCGGCTGGCACCATCGCCGAGCGCACGACGAGCGCTACGACCTGCGACACCTGCCGAGCGGCGAGGTCCGCTACCGCCGGCGGACGTGAGCAGACCTGAGCTCGTCGTGATCAGCAGCTGAGTACCTGCACGGATGTCCGGACCTCCCTCGGAACCCGACCCTGAGGACATGAAGACCCTCCTGCGCATCATCGGTCGCGGTGTCCTGCTCCTGGTCGGGGCCGTGGTGGCGGCGTACGTCCTCAAGGGGGCCGTCGGATGGGTCAACCAGCAGCTGCGGACCAAGCCACAGGTGCGCGCCGACATCGAGCACGGGCTGCAGGCAGGGGTCAACGACGCGACGGAGGGCCGGCAGGCGCTGCGCCGGACGCTGCAGAAGCACGGCGCCCCCACGCACAGCTGGCAGGAGCTGCGCTGCGGCTTCTCGACCCGGGACGCCGGGTGGATCGCGCAGGCCTACCTGCAGGAGTGCGAGGTGCGAGCCGTGGACCTCTGGGCCGTCGACGCACCCACGAGCGGGACGGAGTGCACGCGCCTCATCGACGACTGGTCGGACGGGATGCCGCAGTACAGCGGTCGGGTCCGCACCGGCTCGACCGACGCGCTGACCGCGGAGGACAGTCACTGGAGCTGCCCATCCGAGCTGGCGACACAGGACTCGCATGACACGAACAGGCCGCTCTCCGGCAGCATGCCGGAGGACCTGTCGACCAGCCCCGCGTGGGTCGTCGCCGAGACCACGACCGAGGTGAGCCGCACCGAGATCGGTTGCAGCCCGTGGAGCGTGCTCTTCTGCAGCCAGCCGTTCGCCGAGCCGGTGCTGCCGCGCGACTGACGGCTAGAGCGGCTCGGAGACCGACAGCGGCGCGCCGATGAACTCGATCCAGTTGGCGTGCCCCACGTCGTGAAGTCCCTGCAGGTCCTCGGGGCCACTGCCCAGCTCGGCGAACTGCTCGAAGAACCGCTCCACGCCCGACGGCGTGGTGACGATCAGCAACCGGCCCCGTGCCTCACCGAGGTTCTGGAACGCGTGCGGCATCCCGCGCGGCCCGAAGGCCATGCCGCCGGTCGACACCCGGAACCGGGAGTCGCCGGCCTTGAAGCGGAACTCGCCCTCGAGGACGAACCACAGCTCGTCCTCGCGCAGGTGGGTGTGCAGCGCCGGACCACTCCTGGGTTCGATGAGCAGCTCGAGCACGGAGAGCGAGCCGTTCGTCATGGCGGTGTCCGCTGCTGGGCGACAGCGGCGTACCGTGCCCGCGTGGACCGCCCCGCCGAGCCCCTGACCCGTCCACGGGTGGTGCTGCACGTCGCGGTGTCCATCGACGGATCGACGGTGGGCTTCGAGCCGGACGTGGGTCGCTTCTACGAGCTGGCCGCCACGTGGCACGAGGACGTCACGCTGGTCGGGGCGGACACGATCCTGGCCCAGGAGGCGGCGCTCGCGGACGTGGAGCTGCCCGGCCCGGCGTCCACGGGCCCGATCCTGGTCGTCGTCGACGGCCGTGGTCGACCTCGCTGCGCTGCTGGTGGCCCTTCACGAGCGGTACGGCGCCCGAGTCGTCCGGGTGGACAGCGGTGGCGCGCTCAACGGCGCGCTGCTGGAGGCGGGACTGGTCGACGAGATCAGCCTGCTCATGCATCCCGTGCTGGTGCCCAGCGAGGCAGGTCGCCCTTGGCACGGTGGAGGATCCGGCCACACGCTCACGACCTCGCTGGTGGCGGCGGAGATCCTGCCAGACGGAGTGGTCTGGCTGCGACACAGCGTGACGCGCGGGCAGGGCTGACCCTTGCCCTCGGCGGTGAGCCTCCCTCATCGTGGCGCGATGGCAGGTCGCCGCGTCGTGCTCTACAAGCGCTGGCGGCTGCGGGACGGTGTCACCGTCGACCAGGTCGCCGCCCTGGTGCGCGACCGGATCGTGCCGCACTACCGCGAGCTCAGCGAGGACGTGCGGCTCGGCCTCGAGGTGCTCGACGCGACGCACGTGCTGGCGATCCAGCGCTGGCCCGACAGGGGGACGCTGGACCGCGCGATGCAGGGGGAGGGGTTCGACCGGTGGTGGCGCGACTACGCGCCGATTCTCAGCGAGTGGGACGCCGCTCTCGAGCTGGAGGAGGAGTGGGAGGGCGAGGAGCTGATCGGGTGACGCCGGTCAGAGGATGCGCTTGACCAGGGCCTTCTTCCACCGCGTGTACGGCGGGTTGAGGATGCCCGGGTCCCAGTTCCACGCCGGTCGCCGGTAGACCGACTTGCGGTGGCTGAACGTCTCGAAGCCCCACCGGCCGTGGTAGGCGCCGTACCCGCTCTCGCCCACGCCGCCGAACGGGAGGCTCGGCGCCAGCAGGTGGCTCATCGCGTCGTTGACGCAGACGCCGCCCGACGAGGTCGACCCCAGCATGCGGTCGACGGTCTCGTCGGACGCGGTGAACAGGTAGATCGCCAGCGGCTTGTCGCCGGCGTTGATCGCGTCGACGACCTCACCCAGGTCGTCGAACGTGAGCACCGGCAGCACCGGGCCGAAGATCTCCTCACCCATCACGGCCGAGTCGGGAGTCACTCCGCGCAGCACCGTCGGGGCGACGTACCGCTCCTCGACGTCGACCTCGCCGCCGCAGACCACCTCGGCGTCGCCGGCGTCCAGCAGCCGCTTGACCCGTTCGGTGTGACCGGTGGAGACCATCCGGCCGAAGTCCTTGCTCGACCGGGGCGAGCGGCCGTAGCGCTTGCGCAGCTCGGCCTGCAGCGCGTCGAGGAACTCCTGCTCGACCTCGCGGTGCACCCACACGTGGTCGGCGGCGACGCAGGTCTGGCCGGCGTTGAGGAACCGCGCGAACGCGACCCGGCTCGCCGCCAGCTCGATGTTGGCGTCGCGGGCCACGACGAACGGAGACTTGCCGCCGAGCTCGAGGGTGACGGGGGTGAGGTTACGGGCGGCGGCCGCGGCGACGATCCGGCCGACCGTCCCGTTGCCGGTGTAGAACACGTGGTCCCACTGTTGCTCCAGCAGCGCCGTGGTCTCCGGCACGCCGCCCTCCACGACCGCTACGGCCGAGGAGTCGAGGTACTCCGGCAGGAACCGCGCGAACGCCGCCGACGTCGCCGGTGCCACCTCCGACGGCTTGCAGACCACGGCATTGCCGGCGGCCAGGGCGGCGGTCATCGGTGCGGCGAGCAGCTGGACCGGGTAGTTCCACGGCGCGATCACCAACACCACCCCGAGCGGCTCACGCACGATCTGCGCGCGCCCGGGCCGCAGGATGGCCGGCACCTTGCGCCGCTCCGGGGCCATCCAGGACCCCAGGTGCTTCTGGGCGTCGTCGATCTCCCGCACGGTGGTGGCCAGGTCGGCCGCCCACGCCTCGAACGGTGGTCGCCCGAGGTCCTCGACCAGCGCGGTGACGAACTCGTCCTCGCGCTCGTCGAGCATTCGCTTCAGCCCGGCGAGCTGGCGTCGTCGCCAGGCGAGCGTGCGGGTGCGGCCGCTGGAGTACGACGCCCGCAGCCGGGCCACCAGTGCCGCGGCGGCGTCGGCGTCGAGCTGTGTCTCGTCCGCAGGGGTGGGAGGTGCGAGCCGGGTGGTCTCGGTCATGGGGCCAACGTAGTGCCCGGCTCAGCGGGTCACCCGGAACAGCCCGTGCGCGCCACGCTCCGCGTCCACCATCACGTGGGAGACGAACGGGTATCGCCCCGGTTCGGGGAAGGTGAGCTCCACGAACCCGCCCTGCGAGGGCTGCAGGCCGAGCGTCTGGGCGCCGCCGGACTCGCCGCGTCGGAGAAGTTGCGCACCCTCGGCGTACGCCGCGTCGAACTGGGCGCCGACCACGTGGAACGCGGTCGCCCGGTTCGGACCCGCGTCGAGCACCCAGACCCGGATCCGCTCGCCGACCCGTGCCACGAGCGGGCGGTGGTCGTACTGGTTGGCGTAGCCGTTGAACACCACCGCGTCGGGCCGTTCCGCGTCCACCTTCTCGGCGTCCACGGGACCTCCGCCGGCGCCGAGGTAGAGCTCGGACTGCACCAGCAGGTAGCTGCGGTCGACCTCCGGCAGGTCCGGCGGTTCGATGACCACCGCACCGAACATGCCGTTGGCGATGTGGGCCGACATCGGCATCGAGGAGCAGTGGTACATCCAGATGCCGGCCCGGGTGGCGGTGAAGCGGTAGACCAGCGACTCCCCAGGCTCGATCGTGCGCATCGGCCCGTCGGGGGCCAAGGCTCCGGCGTGGAAGTCGACCGAGTGGCCGATGCTGCCGTCGTTGACGAGGGTGATCTCGAACCGGTCGCCCACCCGACCGTGCAGCACGGGGCCGGGCGACTTGCCGTCGTACCCCCACAACGTCTGCGTCACGCCGGGGGAGACCTCGCGCTCGTGCTCGCGCACGGTCAGCGTGTGCCGGTGCACCCGGCCCGCGGGCAGCGGCGGCAGCGCTGCGTCCCATGCCTCGAAGTCCGGTCCGGGGTCGGCCATGAAGTCGGGAGCGGCGGACGGGTCGGTCTCGTGGTCTCCGTGCCGGTCGCCATCGTGCTGTCGGGAGGCGGGCTCGTCGGCGCCGGTCGCGTCGATGGTGAGCGTCATCCCCTTCTGGCGGTGGCCCACCACGGAGCACCAGCCGTCCAGGTCGCGGCCGACCACGCCGAGGTCGACCCGCGCGGTCTCGCCGGCCGAGAGCCGACCGCTCTCGGCGCCGGTCTCGACGACGAGGTCGTGCACGTGGTCGTCCACGTTCGTCACCTCGATCACCAGCCGGTCACCTGCGGGCACCTCGACCGTGGCCGGGCTGAACCGCATGTGTCGCGCCTCGACCTGCACCGTCGTGGTGTGCCCGGTGGGGACCACACCCGCCGCGGCGGACCGCGTACCTGCACCGACGGTGGTCGGGTCGAGGGCGACGCCGGCAGCGACCGCGACCAGCACGATCGCCAGCCCGGTGACGGCGAGTCCGGCGCTCTGTCCTCGTGGTCGCGTCGCAGCCGCGGGCCCGGTCGGACCGGGCTGCGGCTCGGTACGTCGTACCCGCAGCGTCGCGAACAGCAGCGGCACGAACGCCGCGAGGCAGACCAGCACGACCATCGACGCCAGCACCCGCACCAGGCTGGGCACCGGGAGGGCACAGACCAGCAGACCCGCGTTCGCGCCGGTCACGCGCAGTGCGGCGCCGCGGTCCATGCTGGCGTGGGTACGACGGGTCACCGCTGGACCGCCGCCCAGCGCCACGGGGACCAGGTGGCTCAGCGCACCCAGCAGCACCTGGGCGCCGAACCCGGCGGCGATCAGGGGTGTGACGGCCTCGAACCGGTCGCCGGCCTCGCCCCAGCTCGACGACGTGCCGACGCCGACCGCGAGCACCATCAGGCAGCCGGTCAACCACAACGCCGCCGCGCCGACCGACCAGGTGGCGAAGGTGCTCGGGGGCTTGCGCCGGGTCACCCGGGCGAGCGGGACACCGACGATCGCCAGCCCGGCGAGGTAGACCGCGAGCCCGAGCGCCGTGACCTGCAGCTGTCCGGCCGTGGCGGCCGCCGCAGCGAGCACCACGCCACCGGCGAGCATCGGGAGCGCGCGTCGGGCCGAGCGCTCGGCGCCGTCGTCGAGCCGGGTGCGCAGCATGGTCGGCCACAGCGTGACCACCGTGCCCGCGACGGTCAGGCCCATCCAGCCGAGCAGGTTGACCGCCGCGTGGGCCAGCACCAGCCGCTGGTGCCACGGTTGGGCGAGGTCGCGGGCCAGCGTGGCACCGAGCGCTGCGCCGACCGGCAGGAAGCACGCCGCGCCGACGTAGTAGCGCACGACCGGGGCGAACCGCGACGGCAGCGCCCCCCGCAGCATCCCCACCAGGGCCACGCCGTGCCACACCACTGCGACGACCACCCCGGCAGCGCCGAGCGCCGTCACCGGCCAGGTCGAGGAAAGCACTCCCGCCACCACGGCGAGCACGCCGAGGTTGAGCGTCGCCAGCCGCGCGGACTGCTGGCGCCGACTCGGGCCGACCACGTGCAGCAGTGTCTCGGTGAAGTGGGTGCTCCAGACGAGGATCGCGTGCGTCACCGCCCCCAGCAGGAGCAGGTGGATCATCAGCCAGCGCGGCGCCGGCACGACCGGGTGCACGAGCGTGGCGACGACGAGCAGCACCAGCCACACCACGACCGGCAGGTCGCGCAGCGGCCAGAAGCCGCGACCGGCGGGCCTTGGGGCGGGCGGAGCGCTCACGGGCGCCTCCCGCGCCGAGAGACCCATACGGCGACGGCTACGAACGACAACAGCGCGACGATGTTGAGCACACCGCCGGTGCGCCAGGCCGCCGACGAGCCGAGGGCATCACCCACCCAGAGCCGTAGCGCCAGCGAGGCGTGCAGCAGCACGAGGGGCCCGTACATCGCGGGGTGCCACGGCAGCGGCTGGCGCAGCACCGCCGGCAGGATCACCGGCGCGTGGGCCATCACCATCGACATGGTGAAGCCGAGGAAGACCGCGTGCACCACCGCGTCGTACGCCGCTCCGGTGGGCGTCCCGACCAACCAGAGGGCACCGGCGACGACCAGCCAGCCATAGCCGGCCAGCATCCCCACGGCTGCGAACCGTGCCAGTCCGGTGGACCGCACGGTGCGTCGCGCCACGTCATGGGTGAAGAGCCAGCCGACCAGTCCCAGCACCACGACCCCCAGCAGTGGGTGGCCGACCGCCGGCCACAGCAGGGTGGCCACCAGGCAGCCGGCGTACGCCGACGCGGCGAGCACCAGGACCGTCCCTGCCGAAGGGCCCATCGCGAAGCGGGCCAGCTCGAGACGCTCGCCGGCGATGGTCAGCACCACGAACCCGCACAGCCACGGCAGCAGGTCGGGGACCCCCAGGCCCGCGGTCCACAGCAGCGCGCCCCCTCCGGCCGCGACCGCGCCCAGGGCCTGCACCAGGACGGCGTCGTCGCGCTGGCGACGCCACAGCGGGACGTAGGTGAGCGCCAGGGCACCGGCCCCGCCGACGAGCAGCCACTGGCCGATCGGGAGGGGGGCCGGGCTCAGCAGCAGCACCCCGCCCGAGCCGAGGAGTGCTGGCGCCAGGAAGCCCACGCGACGGCGGAGCGCGACCGCCCGCTCCAGCGAGACCAGGGTGCCCAGGAAGCCGAGGACCATGAGCGGCCCGTGCACCACCGGGAGGCGCTCGGTGGAGACCGGCGCCGGCACCTCCATCAAGAGCAGCGCGGCGTCGATTCCCGCCAGGAGCGCCACCGCTCCCGGCAGCAGCAGGACGGCGTGGAGCGGGAGGCGACGCTGCCGCCGACGGGGAGCCGACCGCTCGACGGTGCCGACCTCGGCTCCGGTGACGACGGTCATCGACGATCCTTCTCGGCGTCCGCGACCAGCCGGAGGTGGCAACCCCGCGGGTGGGAGAACGGGTGCAGCTCGCTGGCGCTCCCGTCGTGCCCGTACGCCGCCATCGCGCCGCGCACGATGCCCAGGTGCACGCTGCACACCACGGTCGGCGACTCGTGCGCCGCCTCGAGCAGCGGGCACCGGGTCAGGAGCACCTCCACCGACGACCGGTCGGCCTGCGGCGCGAACCCCATCCGGTCGAAGATCTCGACCACCTTGCGGCGGGCGGCCGCCCCCGTCCCCCGGTCGGGCTCGCCGGCCTGCTCGGCCAGCTGGCGTCCCCACGCGAGGCCCGCGTCGGCACCGGCCTCGGCCGGGCGGTCGCTGGTGCGCTCGAGGGTCGTGGCCAGCGCGGTGGCCAAGGCGGCGTACTCGTTGCCGGCCGTCGCCCGGGGCCCGAACGTCGCGCGGTAGAGCCACGCGGGTCGTCCGCGACCCTCAGCGTGTGCGCGATGCCGTTCGACCAGGCCCTCGTCGATGAGGGCGTCCATGTGCTCGCGCACGGTGTTCCGGTGGAGCCCGGTCTCCTCGATGAGCTCCGCAAGACCCACCGGCTCGTCGCGCCCACGCAACGCCTCCAGCAGGGCAGCACGGGACGCCGACATCGCGCGCCCGGTCGGCGGCGGCGCGGGGAGCGGTCCACGACGGTCGATTTTTTCCACGGAGTTGAGTGTACTAAAATCAGCGCGGCGGCACCCAGCCGGGGCCGGGGAGCGAAAGAGGAACTCAGCATGGACATCGTCGTGGCCTCGACCGAGGCAGACCTGGACGCCGTCGAGGCGATCCGCGAGCACCACGCCGCGATGGCGGGCGCGCTCGGAGGCAAGGTGACCGCCCTGCAGCGAGCAGCGCATCGCGGTGAGGACGCAGTGGCGGAGCGCGATGCCGTCGTCGCGTGGGCGCGGCAGGAGCTGCTGCCGCACGCAGCCGCGGAGGAGGCGACGATCTACGCCGCAGCGGCGGAGCGGGCCGAGGCGCGGCTGCTGGTCGAGGCGCTGGTCGCCGACCACCGGGTGATCACCGACCTGGTCGACCGCGTGGCGGAGGCACCGCACGCCGTCGCCGCCGCCGGTGCCGCGTTCTCGCTTGAGCAGCTGTTCCTGGCCCACATGGCCAAGGAGAACGACCAGGTCCTGCCGTTCCTCGCCGCCGAGCCCTCGGTGTCGCTGGTGTCGCTGCTCGACGGCATGCACCACGAGCTGGGCCACGAGGGGAGCCACGAGGGGAGCCACGAGCACGCCGCCGCCGAGCCCGGTGGGTCCGGCTGCGGCGGCAGCTGCGGCTGCGGTGAGCAGGACGGTGCCGGCGACGTCGAGCTGGACGCGCGGACGGTGCCGCACGCGATCCGCCACGCCACGATCTTCGGTGCCCTCGACAGCCTCGGAGTCGGTACGGCGCTGGTGCTGGTCGCCCCGCACGACCCGGTGCCGCTGCTGGCCCAGCTCGAGCAACGCAGCCCCGGGGCCTTCGAGGTCAGCTACCTGGAGCGCGGTCCCGAGGCCTGGCGGCTGCGACTGCTGCGCCGGGGTGCGTGAGGCACACGAGGGACGAGGAGCAGAGGATGTGCGACCACTGCGGTTGCCGCGGCGTCGAGCCGATCGCGGAGCTGATGGACGAGCACCTGGCGCTGCTCGACCTCGAGGGCGAGGTGCGGCGACAGCTCGCGGCGGAGGACCGTGTGGGGGCGATGGCCACCGTCGCGCGGCTGACCGACCTGCTGCTGGCGCACGTCGCCCGCGAGGAGGCGGGGATCTTCGCGGCCCTCAAGGAGCAGGGCGACTTCGCCGGGGCGGTGGCCGAGCTCGAGGGTGAGCACCGAGCGCTGGACGTCCAGCTCGACGAGCTCGACCCGGTGTCGCCGGAGTTCGCCCGCGATCTGACCCGGATGCTCGACGAGCTGGTCGTGCACATCGACAAGGAGGACCAGGGGATCTTCCCGGTCTCGGTGGTCACCCTCGGCGCGCCGGGGTGGGCGACCGTGGAGGCCGCCCACGAGGCCGCGCCCAGCTTCCTGGCCGCTCCGGCCTGATCGGTTTCACGCCTGGTCGGCGTCCTCCAGTGCGGCCCGGGCCGCCTCGAGCCGCGCGACCGGGACCCGGAACGGCGAGCAGGACACGTAGTCGAGCCCGACCTCGTGGAAGAAGTGGATCGACCTCGGGTCGCCGCCGTGCTCGCCGCACACGCCGAGGTGGAGGTCGGGCCGCGCCGCCCGTCCGGCCTCCACGGACAGGCGCACCAGCTCGCCCACGCCGTCGACGTCGAGGGACTCGAACGGCGAGACGTCGAAGACGCCATGCTCGAGGTAGGTGCTGAAGAACGACGCCTCGACGTCGTCGCGGGAGAACCCCCACGTCATCTGGGTCAGGTCGTTGGTGCCGAACGAGAAGAACTCCGCCGTCTGCGCGATCTCGCCCGAGGCCATCACCGCCCGCGGCAGCTCGATCATCGTGCCGACCTTGAAGTCGACGGCCGTGCCGTTCTCCTTCTCCACCTCGACGGCCACCTCGTCGATGTCGGCCCGTACCAGGGCGAGCTCCTTGGGGCTCGCGACCAGCGGGATCATGATCTCCGGCCGAGGATCGCCCCCGGCCTTGCGACGCAGCGCCGCGGCCTCGAGGATCGCCCGGGCCTGCATCGCGAAGAGACCGGGGATGGCGATGCCGAGGCGCACTCCGCGCAGCCCCAGCATCGGGTTCTGCTCGTGCAGTCGCTTCACCGCGGCGAGCATCGTGGTCGCCCGCTCGTCGTGGTGGCCCCGCTCGTCGGCGAGGGCCACGTCGACCGCCAGGTCCGTGAAGTCGGGCAGGAACTCGTGCAGCGGCGGGTCGATCAGCCGGATCGTCACCGGCAGCCCGTCCATCGCCTCGAGGATCTGCACGAAGTCGTCGCGCTGCATCGGCAGCAGCTCGGCGAGCGCCGCCTCCTGCTCCTCGTGGCCCTCGGCGAGGATCAGCCGCTCCACCAAGGCCTTCCGTGGCCCGAGGAACATGTGCTCGGTGCGGCACAGCCCGATCCCCTGGGCGCCGAACCGCCGTGCCCGCGCCGCGTCGTCCGGAGTGTCGGCGTTGGCTCGCACACCCAACCGCCGTGCCTTGTCGGCGTGGTCCATCAGCCGCGCCACCGCTGCGACCAGCTCGTCGCCGTCCTCGTCGGCCTCCGGGGCCGACTCGCCCTCGAAGTAGCGCATCACCGGCGAGTCCATGGTCGGCACCGACCCCTCGAACACCTCGCCGGTGGTGCCGTCGATCGAGATCAGGTCGCCCTCGTTGACGACCAGGCCGTCGCTGGTGGTGAACCGGCGCTTCGCCACGTCCACGTCCAGGCTGTCGGCGCCGCACACGCAGGTGCGGCCCATTCCGCGCGCCACGACCGCCGCGTGGGAGGTCTTGCCGCCCCGGCTGGTGAGCACCCCGCGTGCCGCCACGATGCCGGCGAGGTCGTCGGGGTTGGTCTCGCGCCGGACCAGGATGACGTCCTCGCCGCGCTCGGCCCACTCGGTCGCGGTCTGCGAGTCGAAGACGGCCTTGCCCACGGCCGCGCCGGGGGAGGCGTTCATGCCCTTGCCGATCAGCGACCGGGCCGACTCGCGGTCGAAGCGCGGGAACATCATCTGGGCGAGCTGCTCACCGGTGACCCGGCGCAGAGCCTCGTCGAGGTCGATCAGCCCCTCGTCGGCGAGCTGGGTCGAAACCCGGAACGCCGCCTCGGCCGTGCGCTTGCCCACCCGTGTCTGCAGCATCCACAGCTTGCCGCGCTCGACGGTGAACTCGATGTCGCACATGTCGCGGTAGTGCTTCTCCAGCCGCTGCATGATGTCGAGCAGGTCGTCGTACGACTGCGGGTCGATGTCGCGCAGGTCGGCGAGCGGGACGGTGTTGCGGATGCCTGCCACCACGTCCTCGCCCTGGGCGTTCTGCAGGTAGTCGCCGTACACCCCCTGCGCCCCGGAGGCGGGGTCGCGGGTGAACGCGACGCCCGAGCCCGAGTCCATGCCCTGGTTGCCGAACACCATGGAGCAGACGTTGACCGCGGTGCCCAGGTCGTCGGGGATGTGCTCTCGCCGCCGGTAGAGCATGGCGCGTTCGGTGTTCCACGACGCGAACACCGCGCGGATGGCCAGGTCGAGCTGCTCGCGCGGGTCCTGCGGGAAGTCGCGCCCGGCGTGCTCGCGGATCAGCTCCTGGTACGTCGAGACCAGCTTGCCCATGTCGTCGGCGCTGAGCTCGAGGTCGTCGCTGGTCCCGCGGCGCTTCTTGAGGTCCTCGAGCGCCTCGGAGAACACCTCGCCGTCGACCCCGAGCACCGTCGAGCCGAACATCGACAGCAGCCGCCGGTAGGAGTCGCGCGCGAACCGCTCGTCCCCGCCCGTCACGGCGGCGAGGCCCTTCACCGACTCGTCGTTGAGGCCCACGTTGAGGACGGTCTCCATCATCCCGGGCATGGAGAACTTCGCGCCCGAGCGCACTGCCACCAGCAGCGGGTCCTCGGGGTCGCCGAGCCGCTTGCCGCGGGTCTTCTCCAGGTTCGCGACGTGCTCGTCCACCTCCCCCCGGAGGCCCTCGGGGAAGTCGCCGACCTCGAGGAAGGCTCGGCACGCTTCGGTGGTGATCGTGAACCCGGGCGGCACGGGGAGCCCGAGCTTCGTCATCTCCGCGAGGTTGGCACCCTTGCCGCCGAGCAGGTCCTTCTGCTCCATGCCGCCCTCGGTGAAGTCGTAGACGAGTCTCATGCCGTGGTCCCTCCGGTCGATGCGGTGCTCACGGTGACCGTAGGGCACCGTGCGGCCGCTCGACAGGGCCGATGGTCACCGGGGTCACCGGGGTCACCGGGGTCACCGGCGTGCCCGCCGGCGTCGAAGCCGCTCGTTCTCCTCGCGCAGCCGGGCCAGCTCGACCTCGAGCCGCAGGACCTCACGGATTCCCGCGAGGTTGAGGCCCTTGGCGAGGAGGTCGCGGATGCGGTGCAGGCGCTCGATGTCGGCTCGGCTGTAGAGGCGGGTGCCTCCGGGTGTGCGGTCGGGCTCGATCAGGCCTCGTCGCTCGTAGACCCTCAGGTTCTGCACCTCCATCGAGACCATCCCCGCGGCCACCGAGATCGCGAAGACCCCGCTGTCGTCGGACGTCCGGGTGGGTTTCGGCACGGTGATCACCTCCGGACTTGATCCTTCCGTAAATGCGCGCTATATAAAACCTGTAATCAAAAGTATAGGTCACAGGTTGGGGCCTGGACCTCGAGCAGCAGTGGAGGCCACGTGATGTTGCTTCGCACCACCGATCCGTTCCGTGACTTCGACCGACTCACCCAGCAGCTCCTCGGCACCACCAACCGTCCGGCCGTGATGCCCATGGACGCGTGGCGTGAGGGTGACCGTTTCGTCCTGGAGCTCGACCTGCCCGGCGTCGCCAAGGAGAGCATCGACATCGACGTCGAGCGCAACGTCCTGACCATCCGGGCGGAGCGGGTGCCGCGCAACGGCGACTGGGAGATGCTCACCGCCGAGCGCACTCGCGGTGCCTTCAGTCGCCAGCTGGTGTTGGGCGACAACCTCGACCTGAGCAGGATCGAGGCCGCTTACGCCGACGGGGTGCTGCGCCTCGTCGTCCCTGTGGCGGAGAAGGCGAAGCCGCGCAAGGTCGAGATCGCCGGCATCGAGGACCGCGACGAGACCGCGGCGATCACCAGCTGAGCCGTCCAGGTCGAGGGGCCGCCTGTCCGTCCGGGCGGCCCTTCTCCGTGCCCAGGTGAGGTGTGGGGCGCGTTCGTCTCATCGGGCCACCCCGTGTGCTCGTCTCGACCCGCGCCCGGTAAGGATGGGCCGAGACCGCCGAGGAGAGACGACACATGAGCCTGCCCGAGTCCCTGACCGACACCACCGTCGCCGTGCTCGGCGGCACCGGCCCGCAGGGCCGTGGCCTCGCCCGCCGGTTCGCCGCGGCCGGGCTGCCCGTGGTGATCGGCAGCCGCAGCGCCGAGCGCGCCGAGGAGACCGCCCGGCCGCTGGCCGCTGCGACAGGTGGTGACGTCACCGGCGCCGACAACGCGGGGGCTGCTGCCGCCGGCGACATCGTGGTGGTGGCGGTGCCGTGGGAGGGCCACGGCGACCTGCTGCGCGACCTCGCCCCGGCCCTGGCCGGCAAGGTCGTCGTCGATTGCGTGAACCCGCTCGGTTTCGACAAGAAGGGGGCCTACGCGCTGCCGGTCGAGGAGGGCTCCGCCGCCCAGCAGGCCGAGGCGCTGCTGCCCGACAGCACCGTCGTCGGCGCCTTCCACAACGTCAGCGCAGTGAAGCTCGAGGACCCCGAGGTCACCGACGTCGACACCGACGTGCTGGTGCTCGGCGACGTCCGCGAGGCCACCGACCTGGTGCGGGACCTCGCCGGCACCATCCCCGGCGTCCGCGGGGTGTACGCCGGGCGGCTGCGCAACGCCCACCAGGTCGAGGCACTGACCGCGAACCTGATCAGCGTGAACCGGCGCTACAAGGCGCATGCCGGCATCCGGGTGACGGACATCTGATGGGCGGCGGCCCGTCGTACCGCTGGCAGGCCTGGGAGCTCGAGGAGCTCCTCGCCCGCAAGCGGGCCGCGAGCCTGACCACCAGCCTGGTGGTGCCGGCGCGCAACGAGGCGGCCACCGTCGGCGACGTGGTGACCCGGGTGCGCTCCGCGCTGATGGACACGGCGGCGCTGCTCGACGAGATCGTGGTGATCGACTCCGACTCCACCGACGCGACCTACGACGTGGCCACCGACGCCGGCGCCGTGGTCCACCGGTCACGGGACGTCCGGCCCGACCTCGGCTCGCACCCCGGCAAGGGCGAGGCGATGTGGAAGTCGCAGTTCGTCACCAGCGGCGACCTGATCGTCTTCATGGACGCCGACCTGCTCGACTGGGACACCCACTTCGTGCGGGGGCTGCTCGGGCCGCTGCTCACCGCCCCCGAGGTCGGGCTGGTCAAGGGGTTCTACGAGCGCCCCGTGGTCGACGAGGCCGGACGCGAGCGCTCGCTGGAGGGTGGCCGGGTGACCGAGCTGGTGGCGCGTCCGCTGATCGCGATGGACTGGCCCGAGCTGGCCTGGCTCGCGCAGCCGCTCGCCGGCGAGTGGGCGGTGCGGCGCAGCGTGTTCGAGCGGCTCGCCGTCCCGACCGGGTACGCCGTGGAGCTCGCCGTGCTGATCGACACCCACCGGTTGCTCGGGCCAGGGTCCATCGCGCAGGTCGACCTCGGTCGCCGGGCACACCGGCACCAGGCGCTGCGCGACCTCGGCGGCATGGCCGTGCAGCTGATCGCGGCCTCGCGGCAGCGCTCGCACGGCGACCGGTTCGACACCGTGCAGCTGCAGGACCGCGAGGTGCCCGTGGTGGAGCGGCCACCGGCCGTCGAGGTCGGTGGCAGGATCGGCGCATGACCCTGCGCCTGGGCCGGCACCACTTCGCCGACGACCGCCGGCTGATGATGGCGATCGTCAACCGGACCCCCGACTCCTTCTACGACAAGGGCGCGACCTGGGCCGAGGAGGCCGCGCTCGAGCGGGTCGCGGACGTGGTCGAGCAGGGTGCGGAGATCGTCGACGTCGGCGGCATCAAGGCCGCGCCCGGCGAGGTGATCGGTGTCGAGGAGGAGATCTCGCGCACCATCAGGTTCGTCGAGCGCGTTCGCGCCGCCTGGCCCGACGTGGTGATCAGTGTCGACACCTGGCGCTCCCCGGTCGCCCGCGCGGCCTGCGAGGCCGGGGCGGACGTCATCAACGACGCCTGGGGCGGGGCCGACCCCGGGCTCGTCGACGTCGCGGCCGAGTTCGACGTGGCGATCGTGTGCACGCACACCGGGGGCGTCACCCCGCGGACCCGCCCGCACCGCATCGAGTACGCCGACGTGGTGGCCAGCGCCATCGCCGACACCACGGCCTACGCCGAGCGGGCCCTGGCCGCCGGGGTCGACCGCGACCGCATCGTCATCGACCCCGCGCATGACTTCGGCAAGACGACCTGGGACTCGCTGGAGCTGACTCGCCGGCTCGACGAGATGGTCGCGACCCGGTGGCCGGTGCTGGTGTCGCTGTCCAACAAGGACTTCGTCGGGGAGTCCCTGGACCTGCCGGTGGGGGAGCGGCTGACCGGCACGCTCGCGGCCTCGGCGATCGCGGCGCTGCACGGCGCGCGCATCTTCCGGGTGCACGAGGTGGTCGAGACGCGCCAGGTCGTCGACATGGTCGACGTGATCCAGGGGGTCCGCCGCCCGGCGCGCACGATCCGGGGGCTCGCGTGATCGACCACGTGCTGGTGCTGCCGACCCCGCGCGCCCTGCTCCCGCCGTGCTCGGTGGAGGACCCGGTCGCCGAGCTCCGCACGGCGGCACGCGACGCCGTCGACGGGCTGCTGCGCGAGGACCCCGAGCGGCTCTTCGTGGTGGCGCCCGACCTCGACCCCGCCAACCGTGCGCGGGGGATCAGCGAGCCGCTCGGGCACCGGGTGGCCCGCCACCTGCTCGCCGGGCGGGGGCCGACCCCGGAGGAGTGGGTCGCCGGCCCGGGCGTCGCGGAGGCCCTGCGCGTCGTTTCCGCACCCGCCGCGCTGCTGGTGACGGCCGACGGCTCGGCCAGCCGTGGCGAGAAGGCCCCCGGCCACCTGCATCCCGAGGCCGTGCCCTTCGACGACTCCGTCGAGCGGGCGCTGCGCTCCGGTGACGCCGCCGCCCTGGCCGGCCTCGACCCCCGGCTCGCGCAGGAGGTGTGGTGCGACGGGGTCGCCGCCTTCCACGTGCTCGCCGGGGTCGTGCAGGGCCGGACCGTGCGGGCCGAGGTGACCTACGCGGATGCGCCGTACGGCGTGGCCTGGTGGGTGGCCCGCTGGGAGCTCTCGGGGGAGGTCCCGGACCTCACGCGGTGACCCACGGCCCCGCGCCGGACGCCTCGCGGCGCATCCGGAGCCGGATCGTCTCGGGGTCGGGTGGTGCGGGGGTCCGGGGGCCACCACGGGAGCCCTGCATGGCGGAGCCGGTGCGACGGATCTTCGGGCGCTTCATGACCGGTGGATCCTCAGGTCGCCGCTCACGGTGTGGGCGGTGATCTCCACGGTCGGCCTGCCCTCGCCGGGCGGGTCGGTCGCGCCGAGCTCCTGGTGGACCCGACCGCTCACCGTGGACACGTCGAGCCACGCGGCGGTGCCCTCGGCGATGCCGACGCTGACGTTGCCGCTGGCCCCGTTGGCGTTGACCGTGCCGGAGTCCGCGCGTCGGACGACGAGCCGTCCCGAGCCGGACTTGGTGACCAGCGAGCCGTCCAGCCGGTCGACCTCGACGTCACCCGAGCCGGTCTTGGTGACCAGCTCGCCGGCGACCTCGCCGACCCGGACGTTGCCCGACCCGACGGCCACCATGGTGCGGCCGGTGCTGCGGTCGATCTGGATCTCGCCCGACCCGGTCTTCACGGTGCCGGGACCGGTGACGCTCTCCAGCGAGATGTTGCCCGAGCCGGTGCGCATCGTCGCGCCGGCGTACTCACCGAGCGCGCGGAGGTCCGCGGAACCGGACGCGGCGTCGAGCTCGCTGCCGCGGGGGCAGGTGACGACGACGCCGACCGACGGTCCCGTGCGGAAGAGGCCGGGGCGCTCCCGGGGGACGTCGACCAGGACGGTGCCGTCGCGGTGCTCGACCACGGTCTCGGCCACCACCTGCTCGCCCGCGGAGTTGAGCGCGGTCAGCTCGACCGTGGTGCGCTGGGTGTCCTCCGCGGTGACGGTGACGTGGCCCGCGCCGGTCTTGACGATGACGCGCACCGGGGTGGGGGTCTCGAAGGTGTGCACGATGTTCTCCTGTCCTGTCGCCGACCGGGTCGTCATCCGACCCAGCCCCTGGCGTGCCTGCGGCGGCCGGCCTCTCCGGTCACCGTGATCCTGTTGCTGCCGACCTGGAGGTCGACCCGGCTGCCGTCGAGGGCGTCCCTGACTGCGTCGACCAGCCAGCTGTTCAGCGACTGGCCGACCCGGCCGGCGGCCTCCTCGGCGCGTGTCTTCACCGACTCCGGGAGCCGCAGCGTGATCCGCGACGTGGTGCCGTCCTCGGGTTCGGGCGCCGCGGGCGGCTCCGGGGGAGCGGGGGGAGCGGGCGGGGCGGCGGACTCGAGGCGGGTGACCACGAACTCCGGCTCCCGGCCGTTCATCCGGACGTCCACGGCCTCCTGGTCGAGGGCTCCGGTGATCTCGTCCGCGGCCTGGGACAGCGCCTCGAGAAGCACCATCCGGGTGGCGGGGTCCAGCGCGAGGGCGAGCCGCTCGGCCGCGGCCTGGGCCTCGGGCCCGCCCGCGGCGGCGGCTGCGGTGAGGTCGCCGCGCAACCTCTCGACGTACGACGTGAGTTCCATGACGCCATGATGACACCATTATGACGTCATGTCAATGTCAGGATGGTGTCGGTTCGACGCCAGCGCGACGTCGAAACGGTGTCACCGCGACATCAGCGTTGTGTCGCAGGCGGCTCACCCGGGCGGGAACACCTCCGGCAGCCGACTGGCCCGACCGGTGAACTCGGGGTCGCGCTTGGCCAGAAACGCCGCGACACCCTCCTTGCCGTCGCCGGTGCTGGTGTGGAACATCGCCAGGCTGTCGGCCCGGTGCGCGTCCAGGGGATGCGCCGCGGCGCCGTTGCGGTGGACGAGCTGCTTGGTCAGCCCGAGCGCGACCGGGGACCGCCCGACCACGAAGCGGCGGGCCAGCGCGCGGGCCTCCCCGAGCAGGTCGTGGGGCTCGTGCACCGAGCGCAGCAGCCGGCCGGCGAGCGCCTCGTCGGCGGTGAGGATGTCGGCGGAGTAGACCCACTCCAGCGCCTGCTGCAGGCCGACGATCCGGGGCAGGAACCAGGTGGAGGCGGCCTCGGGCACGATGCCGAGCCGGCCGAAGACGAAGCCGATGCGAGCCTTCGTGGACGCCATCCGGATGTCCATGGCCAGCGTCATCGTCGCGCCGATGCCGACGGCGGGGCCGTTGATCGCCGCGATCACCGGCTTCGGCAGCTCGTGGATCGCGAGGGTCACCCGGCCGCCGGTGTCGCGCACGCCGTCCCGGATCTCCGGGTCGTCGAGGCGCTCCTGCAGGTCCTGCGGCGTGGGGGAGAGCGACTCGTCGAGCCCGAAGACGTTGCCCTCGGCGGAGAGGTCCATCCCGGCGCAGAAGGCCCGGCCAGCGCCGGTCACCACCACCGCGGCGATCGAGTCGTCGAGGGCGGCGGCGGTGAAGAACTGCTCCAGCTCGCGCGCCATCGTGACGGTGAACGAGTTCAGCGCGTCGGGAC
>DASSLA010000064.1:0-33996 GCA_035689885.1 Marmoricola sp.
GTCGTGCTGCCCACGCTCGGCCGGCGACACCTGGTGGCCGGAGCGGCGGTGGCCGTGGTGATCGCGCTGTTGATGCTGATCCCCGTCGGCGCGACCAAGTCGGTGACCACCGACGGCGAGGTGATCTGGGAGAAGGAGACCGAGTACCAGTACGCCCGGGTGATCCAGCAGGCGGACGGTGAGCGCGTGCTCGAGCTCAACGAGGGCCAGGCTGTTCACTCGATCTACCGCGAGGACGACTACCTCATCGGTGGCTACTGGGACGCGATGCTCGTGCACTCCTTCAGCGGCAACCATCACCCGCAGCGGGTGGTGAACCTCGGCAGCGCCGCCGGGACGGTCGCGCGCGGCCTCGACCACTACTTCCCCGACATCGAGATCGACGCCGTCGAGATCGACCCCGACGTCACCGAGGTCGGCGGCGAGCTGTTCGACTTCGAGGGCGAGAAGATCACCAAGCACAACGCCGACGCCCGGCCGTGGCTGCAGGCGCAGACCAAGAAGTTCGACTCGATCCTCGTCGACGCCTACCGGCAGCCCTACATCCCGTTCTACCTGACCACGCGCGAGTTCTTCGACGTCGTGCGCGACCGCCTCACCGACGGCGGCACGGTGTCGGTCAACGTCGGCCACGTGCCCGGCAACGACGACTTGGAGAAGGTGCTCACCGCCACGCTGAAGGAGACCTTCGGCGCCGACCGCGTGTGGCGCGACCCCGTCGCGGAGTCCAACACCGTCCTGGTGGCGACCAAGGGCGACTTCGACCCGGCCCAGAAGCTCCGCGAGGCCGACCTGCCCGAGGACGTGGCCGAGGTCGCGAACGACGCGGCCGACCGGCTCGAACCGGGCCTCGAGGGTGGCACCGTCTACACCGACGACCGCGCTCCCGTGGAGTGGTTGATCGACGCCTCCCTCGCCGGGGTGGCCGAGTAGCCCGTCGAGCGCGGAGGATGCCTGTCGTGGAGATCGACGACCTCCCCGACCCGGCCGACCTCTGGTGGTCGTGGGTCTTCCTCGCCGCCCTGCACCGCGCCGGTCACGACGCGGCGTGCGGGTACGACGAGCGCCACGGCGTGCTCCACCTGGACGCAGCCGACGGGTCCTGGCTCCGGCTGCAGCGAGTGCTGCGCACGCGTTCCGTCCTGTGGGGCCGCTCCACCCAGGTCCCGCCGGCGCCACCCGACGCCCGGCACGGGGCACCCGACTGGGCGGTGACCGACGCGACCCTGGCCAGGCGGCCCTCGTTCATGGCCTGGCACGCCCACGGGGAGTGGGACCACAGCTCGCCCGCGGAGGACACCGGCGTGGTGCACCTGCTGCGGCCGATCCTCGGCGTCGACCCGCACGCGGCCGCCGTGGTCCGGGCCGGTACGACGGACGCGGCGGCCCTGGCGCCGTGGATCGACGGACCCCACCTCGACGAGGCGGTCGCCCTCGTCCGTGCGGCCGCCGCCGGCTCCCCCACCCGCCGGCTCGGCGCTGTGCGCACCCGCCTGCGCGACCAGATCCACGAGCAGATGCGCGAGTCACCCGAGCGCGACCGGATGCTGATCCAGCGCCCGCCCAGCCTGGTGCACTGGGCACGGGTCAACGGCCCCGACGTCCCCTTCGAGTACGCCGTGATGGCACTGCGCGGACGGATGACCACCTCGGCGTACAACACCCGGCTGCCGCGTGCGACCGTGCACACCCTCGACAACGTGCTCGCCGCCCTGCACCACGAGGAGGCGAGCACCGAGTCGGGCGCCTGGCTGTTCGCCCGGGTGACCTTCGACGGCACCCTGGTCTCCTTCGACCGGGCCTTCGACAGCTGGCCGGAGTGGTACCGCGTCGTCAACGCCGGCGAGGGTCCCGGGCTCGAGGACCTGGCCTGGGAGATGGCGCAGCGCTCCGCGCCGTGGCGGCCCACCTGGTCCCGGCTGCTGCCCGGCTGACGCCCGGCTGCTGCTAGAGCAGCCGCCGGTCCGAGGCCCAGCGGGTGAGCTCGTGCCGCGAGGACAGCTGCAGCTTGCGAAGCACCGACGACATGTGGGTCTCCACGGTCTTGATGGAGATGAACAGCTCGGACCCGACCTCCTTGTAGGAATAGCCGCGGGCGATCAGCCGCATCACCTCACGCTCCCGCTCCGTGAGCCGGTCGAGGTCCTCGTCGACCTGCGCGACCTCGATCGTGCCGGCGAAGGCGTCCAGCACGAACCCGGCCAGCCGCGGCGAGAACACCGCGTCACCGCTGGCCACCCGCTCGATCGCGGCGACCAGCTCGGGGCCGGTGATCGTCTTGGTGACGTAGCCCCGCGCGCCGGCCCTGATGGTGCCGATCACGTCCTCGGCGGCGTCGGAGACGCTCAGCGCCAGGAACCGGGTGGGGTTCTCCCCCTGCCCCAGCTGGGTCGCGGTACGCCGCATCACCTCCGCGCCGCCGCCCCCGGGCAGGTGCACGTCGAGCAGCACGACCTCGGGCCGGTGCTGCAGCACCGCCTCGACGGCCTGGTCGACGTCGGCGGCCTCGGCCACCACGTCCACGGCGTTGCCGAGCTCGGCACGCACGCCGGTGCGGAACATCGCATGGTCGTCGACGATCACGACGGTGCGTCGGTTGGGGGCGCTCATCAGCTCTCCTTGGTGGTGTGGTCGGTGGCGGGCATGAACAGACGGACCTCGGTGCCCTCACCTGGCGTGCTGCGCACGGTGGCGGTGCCACCGTGCCGGTCCATCCGGCCCTGGATGCTCGACCGGATGCCCTGCCGGTCGGCGCCGATGCCGTCGAGGTCGAACCCGGCCCCGCGGTCGCGCACGAACACCTCGATCCCGGCCGGGGTCGCCTCGGCGTAGACGTCCACGAGCGAGGCACCCGAGTGCCGGGCGGCATTGGCGATCGCCTCCCTGGCGGCGAGCACCACGGTTCGCTCGTCCTCGGCGAGCGGTGCGTCCCCCACGCAGACGACCTCGACCGGGACCCCGTGGTCGTCCTCCACCGCGGCCGCCGCCTCTCGCAATGCCGCGGCCAGGGTGGTGGCGCCGCCCGCGGGGCTGTCGAAGAGCCACGCCCGCAGGTCGCGCTCCTGCGCCCGCGCGAGCCGGGACACCGTGGCCGAGTCGCCGGCCGAGCGCTGGATCAGCGCCAGAGTCTGCAGCACCGAGTCGTGCAGGTGGGCCGCCACGTCGGCGCGCTCCTCCGACCGCACCCGGGCCTCCCGCTCCTCGCTGAGGTCGGCAGAGAGACGGAACAGCCACGGCCCGACCATGAAGCCGAGCCCGATGATGCCGAGCGCGGCGGCGAAGCCGACGTTGAGCGCCACCACGAGGCTGCCCGAGCGCAGCGAGAACAGCACGATCGCCGCGATCAGCAGCAGCACGCCCGCGATGATGCGCAGGTACGCCGCCCAGCCACCGTGGCCGACCACCGCGCGCAGCGGGTTGAGCCGGCCCGAGGAGTCGAGCCACCGCTCGCGTTGCGCCTCGTCGGCCTGCCGCCACAGCACCGCGACGCCGGCGACGGCGAGCAGCAACGGACCGACCGCGAGGGTGGTGCCGGTGGCGACGGTGATCAGTCCCAGCACCCCGAGCGCGATCGCGCCGATCGCCACGAGCGGCCCGTAGTCGATCAGCCGGCGGCGCTGCCGGGCCCCCTGCCGCTTCCCCTGCCGGGTGGCGGCGTCAAGGCCCGGGGAGCGGGACTCGGTGTGCTTCTCCGCCGGCAGCACCAGCCACAGCCCGGCGTACAGGACCGCGCCGAAGCCGCCGAACGCGACCAGCCCGAGCATCGCGGCCCGCACCCACAGCACCGGCAGGCCGAGGTGCTCGGCGAGACCCGCGGCGATGCCGCCGATCATCGCGTCGTCGGTCGACCGGTGGGCGCGCCGGGGCTGCTCCACGTTGGGCGTGAAGGCGGTCGGGGCAGGGGCAGGGGTGTCCATGTTGCCGACATCGTGACACCCGCGACCCCTGAGGGACATCAGGTGTGACCCGGGACCTTCGTCCCCGCGATTCAGGGCAGTCCCCGATACCGCGCACCCCCTCGGAGGGACACGATTGGTGGCATGAACGAGACCAGTGGCACCCAGACCGACCCCGGCCCGGCCGGCGACCAGCCCGCCGACCACCGGGGCGGCCCGAACGGACCGCGGGTCAGCCGCGACCAGATGCGCGACCTCGACCGGCTGCGCCGGAGCAGCACCGACCGCTACATCGCCGGTGTCGCCGGCGGCCTCGGCCGGCACTTCGACATCGACCCGACCGTCATCCGGGTGGCACTGGTCGTGCTCAGCTTCTTCGGCGGTGCCGGTCTGCTGCTGTACGGCGCCGCGTGGCTCTTCCTGCCCGACGACCAGAGCAACCACGCCCCGATCGACACGCGCACCGATGTACGCCGGGCGCTGCTGCTCGGCGCCGCCGTGCTCGCGGGCCTCGTCTTCGTCGGCACCACGTTCAGCGACCAGGGCTGGAGCTGGGGCTTCCCCATCCCGATCCTCGTGCTCGCCGTGATCGCCATCGTCGTGTTCGCCAACCGCGACCGCCGTCGCAACACCCCGCCCCCCGCTCCCTGGGGCAACGCCACCTCACCCGGAGGAGCCCCCCCGAGCACCACCACCCCGGAAGGAACCGCCATGTCCGTCACCGATGCGCCCTCCGGCGCCACCGACCCCGCCACGGGCGCGGGCACGACGCCCGCCTACGGCCAGGCGCCTCCGGCGTGGATGCCGCCCCAGCCGCAGGCCTACGTGCCGCCGCCGAAGCCGAGGCGCACCGGTCTGGTGCTGTTCTGGCCCACCGTCGCCCTGATCGCCATCGCCATGGGCACCCTGGGCATCATCGACACCACGGTGTCGTTCCCGATCGCCACCTACGCCGCCGTGGCCCTGGCGATCACCGGCGTGATGCTGCTGGTCGGCGCGTTCGTCGGCCGACCCGGCGGACTGATCGCCCTCGGCCTCGCCGGCTCGGTGGCCCTGGCCATCACCGGAGCCGCCGACGCCGCGACCGGCGGTGAGGTGGACAACCGCGAGCTGGTGGCGACCCCGCTGATCGCGGCCACCGTGGCCGACGACTACTCGGTCTCGACCGGCGAGATCGTGGTCGACCTGACCCGGGTCCGGGACCTGCAGGCGCTCGACGGCCGCGAGATCGACGTACACCTCAACGCCGGCGAGATCACGGTCTGGGTGCCGCCCGGGCTGGACGTCGACGTCGACGCCCGGATGCGCTACGCCGGCGAGATCCGCGTCGGTGAGGTCAGCCGCGGCGGGTTCGACCTGACCCTGGAGCGGACGCTGAGCCGGGGCATCCCCAACGCCCCGCGGATCACCCTCGACGTGGACGCCCGCGTCGGCCAGATCACCGTCGACCACAACTGACCAGACCCAAAGGAGCATCCCCATGTCCGACATCGACAGCCCCGCTGACCGCAGCGTCAAGATCACCCATCTCGTCTTCGGGCTCTTCTTCCTCGGCCTCGCCGGGGCGTGGGCCCTGGTCGAGGCGGAGGTGATCGACACCGACAGCCTGGCCGTGCTGGCCCCCGGCATGCTGATCATCGCCGGAGTCGTCGGCCTGGCCGCGAGCCTGGCCAGCAGCCGCAACCGGCGCAGCCGCGAGACCAGTGACTACGCCCAGCAGGACAACCACGCGACGTACCCCGATCAGGGCGGGTACGACGAGCACGAGCCCACCGAGGAGATCCGATGACCGAGCAGCCCCAGGACCCCGCCCCGGCCCAGCCGCCGCAGCAGCCGCCGTTCCACACCCCGCCCCCGCCGGGATACCGCCGGCTCACCCGCACCGCCGACGACGCCCCGATCAGCGGCGTCTGCGGTGGGGTGGCCCGCTACCTCGGCGTGGACCCCACCGTGGTGCGGGTGCTCGCCGTGATCGCGGCGGTGGTGACCTTCCCGGTCGGCCCGATCGTCTACGCCGTGATGTGGGCCGTGATGCCCAAGGAGTGAGCCACCGCCCTCAGTGACGCGCGGGAGCGGCCCGGGTCAGCGGACCCGGGCCGTTCTGTCACCTCTCGGCGCCCGTCATCTGTCGGCGGAGCCGGACAGCGACCGGGTGATCACCTGGTTGGCCGCGCGCTGGAAACCGGCCACGACCGCCTCGAGGGTCAGCTGGCGCAACCGCGACATGGTGACCTCGAAGCGGGCCTTGTCGGCCTCGCTGTGCTCGGCGTCGCGGAACGGCCCGAGCACCCGGGTGCGCAGGATGGTGGTGAGCTCGTCGGCGAGCGCGTCCATGTGGCGGGTGATCGCCTCGGACGCCTCCTGCATGGAGTCGAAGGGGATGTCGAGGTCGAGCAGCTTCAGCGCCACCTCGAAGGGCGGCAGCACCTCGTAGCGGTCCCCGTCGGCCCGGACGGCGTACGTCTTCTCCAGCCGCGCCACGTCCTCGTCGGTGAGCCGGCGACCGGCGCGGGTCGCGAGCTGGCGCCGGGTGACGCGCTCGTGCTTGCCCGTGCCCCACGACGTCAGCATGGCGCGCTGCAGCGCGAGGTCCTCGACGCTGGCGTCGAGGGGGACGCGGCTGAGGTAGCGCTCGATCGCGGACAGGGTGAACCCGTGGTCCTGGAGGGCGCGGATCAGCTCGAGCCGCGCGCGGTGCGCCTCGGCATAGTAGGCGATCCGGCCGCGCCGCATCGGTGGCGGGAGCAGTCCGAGACCGGCGTAGTAGCGCGTCGTACGCACCGTCATGCCGGTCACCGCGGCCAGCTCGTCGACCGTGTAGAGCTGGTCGTCGGAGCCCGGATCAGCCTCTGCGCTCACCGTCGTCCACCTCCCGCGCTTGACTGTAACAGTAGAACTGGCACATTGTTTCTGCCATCAGCACCTCCATCGATGGGACCCACATGAGCAGCGTCTTCACCGCCGAGCACGAGGACTTCCGGAAGACCGTCCGGACCTTCTTCGAGCGCGAGGTCGTCCCCCACCACGACCAGTGGGAGAAGGACGGGATCGTGCCGCGCGGGCTGTGGCTCAAGGCCGGCGAGGCGGGGCTGCTCTGCTTCGACGTCCCCGAGGAGTACGGCGGCCCCGGCGTCGACGACTTCCGCTACAACGTGATCCTCTCCGAGGAGCAGGCCCGCGCCGGCGCCAACGGACCGGGCTTCTCGGTGCACAGCGACATCATCGTCCCCTACATCACCACCCTCGGCACCGACGAGCAGAAGGCGCGCTGGCTCCCCGGCTGCGTCTCCGGCGAGACCATCACCGCGATCGCGATGACCGAGCCCGGTGCCGGCAGCGACCTGCAGGGCGTGCGCACCACCGCGGTCGACAAGGGCGACCACTACGTGCTCAACGGGTCGAAGACCTTCATCAGCAACGGCATCAACGCCGACCTGGTGATCGTCGTCGCCCGCACCGACCCCGAGGCCGGCCACAAGGGCATCAGCCTGCTCGTGGTCGAGCGCGGCATGGAGGGCTTCGAGCGCGGGCGCAACCTCGACAAGATCGGGCTGCACGCCCAGGACACCGCCGAGCTGTCCTTCACCGACGTGGTGGTGCCCAAGGACAACCTCCTCGGCCAGGAGGGCGAGGGGTTCATCTACCTGATGATGAACCTCCCCCAGGAGCGGTTGATCATCGCTGCCCAGGCCGTCGCTGCCTGCGAGTACATCGTCGAGCTGTGCCTGGACTACGCCAAGACCCGCGAGGCGTTCGGCAAGCCGATCGGGAAGTTCCAGCACAACCGGTTCCTGATCGCCGAGATGGCCACCGAGGCGCGGGTCGCCCGGGCGTTCGTCAACGAGTGCCTGCTCAAGCACCTCGAAGGCGAGCTCGAGGCTGTCGACGCGTCGATGGCGAAGTGGTACGCCACCGAGCTGCAGAACAAGCTGGTCAACCAGGGCGTGCAGCTGCACGGCGGCTACGGCTACATGATGGAGTTCCCGATCGCCCGGGCCTACCTCGACAGCCGCATCTCCACGATCTACGGCGGCACCACCGAGATCCAGAAGGAGATCATCGGACGCTCGCTCGGCCTGTAGCCCGCCGACCGGGCAGTTCTGGTTGCCTGCAACCGGCCGACCGGGCAGTTCTGGTTGGCCGAACCCCGCCGACCGGCCCTCAGCGACCCAGCCCCTCGATCACCTCGGCCCCGGGCAGCTCGGCGAGGAGCCGACCGGGGAGGAAAAGCTTGGAGCCACGGATGCCGCTGCCGATGATCGCCAGGTCGATGGCGGTGACCGCGTCGTCGACGAACAGCCGCCACTCCTTCGGCAGTCCGACCGGCGTGATGCCGCCGTACTCCATCGAGGTCTCCTCGACCGCGCGGTCGTGCGCGAGGAACGACGCCTTCCGCACGTCGAGGGTGCGCTTGACGACGTTGTTGACGTCGGCGCGGGTGTCGGCACGTACGACGCACGCTGCGGTGCGCTCGACGCCGTCGCGCTTGCCCATCACCACTACGCAGTTGGCGCTGGCCTCGAGCGGTACGTCGTAGGCCTCGGTCATCGCCGCGGTGCCGGCCAGCTCGGGGTCGATCGCGGCGACGCCGACCTCGCTCGAGTGCGCCCAGCCGGACAGTGCCTCGAGGACGGGGGCGGCCAGCAGGTCGGAATGTTCGCGGGCGGGCTCGATCGTCAGCGTGCCGAAGGTCTGCATGCGCCCACCGTAGGCAGGGTCCGACAACCAGACCTGCCCGGTCGGCGCGATTCCGACAACCAGACCTGCCCGGTCGGCGCAATTCCAGCAACCAGACCTGCCCGGTCGGCGCGATTCGAGCAACCAGAACTGCCCGGTCGGCAGGGACATCCCGGACACATCTGGCGCCGGAAAGATTTTCGACACCGGATCGATGACTTCCGGTCTGTACCGGGGTCGATTCAGGGTAATAACCGATGGCGCCCTGGGGTGCCCGCCTGATGGAGTTGACCCATGCATCGTCAGATCGCCGGCAAGCTCACCGGCCGTGTCACCAAGTGGTTCGTGCTCGCCTTCTGGCTGGCGGCCTTCGTCATCCTGGGCAGCTTCGCGGGGAAGCTCACCGACGTCCAGAACAACGAGGCGTCGTCCTGGCTGCCCGGCAATGCGGAGTCGACCCGGGCCCTGGAGAAGATGGAGCCCTTCCAGGACCCGAATGCGATTCCCACGACAGTGGTCTACGAGAAGGAGTCCGGCCTCACCGCCGAGGACATGGCGGCGCTGAAGCAGCAGGCCGCCGAGCTGCAGCAGATGGACGACGTCAGCGAGCAGGTGATCGGCCCGATCCCCTCCGAGGACGGCCAGGCCGCGCAGACCACGGTCACCTTCGACCTCGGCGTCAACGGCTGGAACAAGATGCCGGACATCGCCGACGAGATCCACGAGATCACCGGCGTCGACGGCGGTGAGGTCTACATCTCCGGCGCGGGCGGCCAGGCGGTCGACTCGGCGGAGTCCTTCGAGGGGCTCGACGGCACGCTGGTGTTCGCCGCGCTCGGCGTCGTGATCCTGCTGCTCCTGCTGACCTACCGCAGCCCGATCCTGTGGACACTGCCGATCTTCTCGGTCGTCGTGGCGCTGTCCACGTCGCTCGGACTCATCTACTTCCTGACCAAGTACGCCGACCTGACGGTCAACGGGCAGAGCCAGGCGATCGTCTCGATCCTGGTGATCGGAGCGGGCACCGACTACGCCCTGCTGCTCGTCGCCCGATATCGCGAGGAACTGCGCCGTCACGAGGACCGGCACGAGGCGATGGCGTTCGCGCTGCACCGGGCCACCCCGGCGATCATCGCCAGTGGCAGCACGGTCATCGCAGGCATGCTCTGCCTGATGCTCGCGGAGATGAACTCCACCTCCGGGCTCGGTCCGGTCGCCGCGATCGGCGTCGCCGTCGCCCTGCTGGCGATGATCACGCTGCTGCCCGCACTGCTGGTCATCTTCGGTCGCTGGATCTTCTGGCCGAAGCGGCCCGCCTTCGCGTCCGACGAGCCGACCTCGACCGGCATCTGGGCCCGCGTCGGCAACAGCATCGCGCGCCGGCCGCGCAAGGTGTGGGTCGTCACCTCCGTGGCGCTCGCCGTCGCCTCCCTCGCGGCGTTCAGCCTGAACACCAACGGGCTGTCCACCGAGGAGACCTACACCAAGGACTTCGACTCGGTGACCGGCCAGCGGGTGCTCACGGAGCACGGGCTGGCGGACTCCTCGACCCCTGTCATGGTGGTGGCGAACGCCGACCAGGGCGCCGAGGTCGCCGAGGCCATGCGGGGCATCGACAACCTCGAGGAGCCCTCCGAGCCGATCGTGCAGGACGGGGTCGCGTTCATCACCGCGAACCTGACCGTCGACTCCACCACGACGGCGGCGTTCGACACGGTCGAGGAGGTGCGCACCGCCGTGCACGCCGTCGAGGGCGCGGACGCCCTCGTGGGCGGCCAGTCCGCGTTGTACGACGACATGCTGAACGCCAACACCCGCGACTCCAAGGTGATCATCCCGGTCACCCTCGTGGTCGTGCTGCTGATCCTGATGCTGCTGCTGCGGGCGATCGCCTCGCCGCTGATCCTGATCGCGACGGTGGTGCTCTCGTTCGGGGCGACCATGGGCATCAGCACCCTGGTGTTCACCTACGTCTTCGACTACCCGGGCGCGGATCCCAGCTTCCCGCTGTTCGTGTTCGTGTTCCTGGTCGCGCTGGGCATCGACTACAACATCTTCCTGATGACCCGCGTGCGCGAGGAGACCATGACGCGTGGCACCCGCCAGGGATCGCTCGTGGCGCTCTCGGCGACCGGTGGTGTGATCACCTCGGCCGGACTGGTGCTGGCGGCGACGTTCGGCGTCCTCGCCACGCTGCCGCTGGTGTTCCTGGTCGAGCTCGGCTTCGCGGTGGCGCTCGGCGTCATCCTCGACACGATCATCGTGCGGTCGGTGCTGGTCACCGCGATCAACCTCGACCTGGGCAACAAGATCTGGTGGCCGAGCAAGCTCGACCGCGACGGTGCGGGCGCGGAGGCGCTGCCGCCGGAGCACGAGGGTCGGTCCGACGAGCTGGTCGGTACGCCAAGCGGTCGGTGATCTGCGTCGCAGCGGCGACGTGGCTGTAGCGGATTGACCGTGACACCAATACTGTCACGGTCATGAAGCTCTCCACGATGCTGATGTACGACGGCAACCCGCGGGCTGCGGCCGACCAGGTCGTCGCGCTGGAGAAGGCGGGGCTGGACACCGTCTGGGTGGCGGAGGCCTACGGCTTCGACTCCCCCACGCTGATGGGCTACCTGGCCGCCGTCACCGACACCATCGAGATCGGCGCCGCGATCCTCAACGTCTACTCGCGCACGCCCACCCTGATCGCGCAGACCGCCGCGGGCCTCGACAACGTGTCGGGAGGCCGGGCGATCATCGGGCTGGGCGCCTCGGGCCCGCAGGTGATCGAGGGCTGGCACGGCCTGCCGTACAGCAAGCCGCTGGGCCGCACCAAGGAGACGATCGAGATCATCCGCGCGGCCCTGCGCCGCGAGGTGATCGAGTTCCACGGCAAGAGCTTCGAGCTGCCGCTACCGCCCGACCGCGGCACCGGCCTGGGCAAGCCGCTGAAGATGCTCACCCGGCCGGAGCGGCCCGCGGTACCCCTCTACATCGCCGCGCTCGGACCCAAGTCGGTACAGGGCGCCGCGGAGTACGCCGACGGCTGGCTGCCGTTCCTGTTCAGCCCCGGGGGAGCTGCCAAGGTCTGGGGAGAGTCGCTCGAGGCGGGCAGGGCACGGCGCAGCCCCGACCTGGCCCCTCTTGAGATCTCCGCCGGCGGCATGGTCGCGGTCGGCGAGGACGTCAAGGGCATGCTCGACTTCGCCCGCCCGATGGCCGCCCTCTACATCGGCGGCATGGGGGCGCGCGGCAAGAACTTCTACAACGACCTGGTCTGCCAGTACGGCTACGAGGCCGAGGCGAAGAAGATCCAGGACCTCTACCTCGACGGCAGGAAGAAGGAGGCCGAGGCGGCGGTTCCGCTGGAGCTCCTCGAGCAGGCGCACCTGGTCGGTCCCGAGTCCTACGTCAGGGAGCGCATCGCGGCGTTCCGCGAGGCCGGCGTGACCAACCTGCAGGTGGCACCGGTCAGCGACGACCCGGCCGGTCTGGTCCGGCAGCTCAAGGAGTGGGTCTCCTGACCTTCGACCTCCAGGCCCATCGCGGTGGGGCCGGGCTCGCCGCGGAGAACTCGCTGCGAGCCTTCGGCCTGTCGCTGGACCTGGGGGTCTCCACCCTCGAGACCGACGTCCACATCACCCAGGACGGTCAGCCGGTGCTGTCCCACGAACGGGTGCTGCCCGATGGGGAGTTCATCGCCTGGCTGCCCGCCGACAGGGTGCCGTTGCCGCGGCTGACCGACCTCATCGCGCTGGTCGAGGCCCGCGGTGCCGACGTCCGCCTCAACATCGAGACGAAGTTCGACGCCGTGCAACCCGACGAGGTCGCGCCCCGCGAACGCTTCGCCGAGGTGGTCTGCGGCATGCTCGAGGAGCACGGCTTCGCGGAACGCGCATCCGTGCAGTCCTTCGACTGGCACGTGCTCGACCTGGTCGCCCGGGCCAGCCCGAAGATCCGGCTCAACGTGCTGACCAACATCGGCTACCTCGAGGTCGGTCTGCCGGGGGCGTCACCGTGGATGGCCGGCGTGGACGTCGACGACTTCGGTGGCGACGTCGTCGCCGCCGCGCGGCACCGTGGCTACTCGGCGATGTCCCCCCGACACAGCCTGGTCACTTCGGAGATGGTCGCGGAGGCGCACGCGGCGGGACTCGAGGTGATCCCGTACACCGTGGATGATCCGGGGGTGATGCGCGACCTGATCGGGTCCGGTGTGGACGGTCTGATCACGAATCGTCCGGACGTGCTGCGCGCGGTCCTGTCCGAGCTCGGGCTCCCGCTTCCGGAGCCCTGCCCCGCACGCGGCCGCTCGGGGATAGCCTGAGCGGCGATGAAGCCTGACCCGACAGCCCAGCAGGTCACGCCGCAACAGGTGCGCCGCGCCCTCGCCCGCGCCGAGCGGGGAGCCGCCCTCGACCTCGACGAGGCCACCGTGTTGCTCACCGTCCGGGGCGAGGACCTCGACCGGCTGTGCACCGTGGCCGCGCGCGTCCGCGACGCCGGTCTCGCCGACGTGGGTCGCCCGGGCGTGATCACCTTCTCGCCCAAGGTGTTCATCCCGGTCACCCGGTTGTGCCGGGACCGCTGCCACTACTGCACCTTCGTGACCACCCCGGGCCACCTCGCACGAGCCGGCGAGGCGGCGTACCTCTCCCCCGACGAGATCGTCGAGATCGCCCGGCAGGGCGCGGAGCTGGGCTGCACCGAGGCGCTGTTCACGCTGGGCGACCGCCCCGAGGACCGCTGGCCCGAGGCGGAGGAGTGGCTGCACGCCGAGGGATACGACTCGACGCTGGCCTACGTCCGCGCGATGGCGATCAAGGTCCTCGAGGAGACCGGGCTGCTGCCCCACCTCAACCCCGGCGTGATGTCGTGGGAGGAGATGAACCGGCTCAAGCCGGTCTCCCCCTCGATGGGGATGATGCTCGAGACCACCTCGCGGCGGCTCTTCGAGGAGAAGGGCCAGGCCCACCACGGCTCTCCCGACAAGGACCCCGCGGTTCGTGTGCGGGTGCTCGAGGACGCCGGCCGACTCTCGATCCCGTTCACCACCGGCCTGCTGATCGGCATCGGTGAGACTCTCGTCGAGCGCGCCGAGTCGATCTTCGAGCTGCGCCGCGTGGCCCGGCAGTACGCCCACGTCCAGGAAGTCATCGTGCAGAACTTCCGCGCGAAGCCCGACACCGCCATGCGGCACACCGACGACCTCGACCTCGACGAGTACCGCGCCGCCATCGCCGTCTCCCGCATCGTGCTCGGCCCCAAGGTCCGGCTACAGGCCCCGCCCAACCTGGTCGACACCGAGCCCGACTCCGGCGAGTGCGCCGCGCTGCTCGGTGCCGGCGTCGACGACTGGGGCGGCGTCTCCCCGCTCACCCCCGACCACGTGAACCCCGAGCGGCCCTGGCCCTCCCTCGACCGGCTGCGCGAGATCACCGCGGCCTGCGGGTTCGAGCTGCGGCCACGCCTGACCGCGCACCCCGAGTACGTCGTCGCCGGCGAACCGTGGATCGACCCCCGTGTCTCCGCCCACGTGGCCGCCCTCGCCGACGACGACGGCCTGGCCCGTGAGGGCGTCCGCCCCGAGGGCCGGCCCTGGCAGGAGCCCGACGGGGGCTTCGCATCGATCGGCCACGTCGACCTGCACCGCGACGTCGACACGGTGGGCCGGACGGACGACCGGCGCTCGGACTTCGAGAGCGTCTACGGCGACTGGGACGCTGTCCGGGAGGCCGCCGAGAGCGCCGCGCGGCCCGCAGGGTCGGAAACCCGCCTCACCGCCGACGGCCTCGCCGCCCTCCGCGCCGCCGAAGCCGACCCGGCCAACCTGTCCGACGAGCACGCGCTGACGCTGATGACCGCCGAGGGCGAGCTGCTCGAGCAGGTCTGCCGGCTGGCCGACGACCTTCGCAAGGAGACCGTCGGCGACGAGATCACGTACGTGGTCAACCGGAACATCAACTTCACCAACGTCTGCTACGTCGGCTGCCGGTTCTGTGCGTTCGCCCAGCGGCGCACCGATGCCGACGCCTATTCGCTGTCTCTCGACCAGGTGGCCGACCGCGCGGAGGAGGCGTGGGGGCTCGGGGCCACTGAGGTGTGCATGCAGGGCGGGATCGACCCGGAGCTGCCCGGCACGGCGTACTTCGACCTCGCCGCGGCGGTGAAGAAGCGGGTGCCGCAGATGCACGTGCACGCGTTCAGCCCGATGGAGATCGTCAACGGCTCCAGCCGCACCGGGCTGTCGTTCGAGGACTTCTTGATCAAGGCGCGCGAGTCCGGGCTGGACACCATCCCCGGCACGGCCGCGGAGATCCTCGACGACGACGTGCGCTGGGTGCTGACCAAGGGCAAGCTGCCGACGCAGACCTGGATCGAGGTCGTCACCACCGCGCACCGGGTGGGCATCCGGTCGAGCTCGACCATGATGTACGGCCACGTCGACAACCCGCGGCACTGGGTGCAACACCTCCGGGTGCTCAGCCGGATCCAGGACGCGACGGGCGGCTTCACCGAGTTCGTGCCGCTCCCCTTCGTGCACCACTCCGCGCCGATCTACCTCGCAGGGGTGGCCCGGCCGGGGCCGACGCTGCGCGACAACCTCGCCGTGCACGCGATGGCGCGCATCCTGCTGCACGGGCGCATCGACAACATCCAGACCAGCTGGGTCAAGCTCGGCGTCGAGGGCACCCGCGCGATGCTGCGGGCTGGCGCCAACGACCTGGGCGGCACCCTGATGGAGGAGACCATCTCGCGGATGGCCGGCTCCGAGCACGGCTCGGCCAAGACCGTCGAGGAGCTTGTGGAGATCGGCGCCGGCATCGGGCGCCCGGTCGTCCAGCGCTCCACGACGTACGACGCCCTCTGAGCCTCGAGGCGTTGACTTAGTTCAACACTCGTATAAATTAGGTCCATGGACCTCACCCCCACTCCCGAGGACAAGTTCTCCTTCGGCATCTGGACCGTGCAGTACCCCGGCCGCGACCCGTTCGGCGAGCCCACCCGACCGCCGATGGACCCGGTCCGGGCGGTGCACGAGCTGGCCCGCATCGGCGCGTACGGCGTGAACTTCCACGACGACGACGTGGTGCCGTTCGGCACCGACGACGCCGGCCGCGAGAGGATCCTCAACGAGTTCCGCAAGGCGCTCGACGAGACCGGGATGAAGGTCACCACCGCCACCACGAACCTGTTCAGCCACCCGGTGTTCAAGGACGGCGCGCTCACCTCCAACCGCCGCGAGGTACGCCGGTTCGCACTGACCAAGGTGATGCGCAACATCGACCTCGCCGCCGAGCTGGGCGCGCAGGTCTACGTGGCTTGGGGTGGCCGCGAGGGCGCGGAGTCCGGGGGGTCGAAGGACGTGGCCGCCGCGCTCGACCGCTACCGCGAGGCCTTCGACATCCTCGGCGAGTTCGTCACCGACCGCGGCTACGACATCAAGTTCGCCATCGAGCCCAAGCCCAACGAGCCGCGCGGCGACATCCTGCTGCCGACGATCGGCCACGCGCTGGCGTTCATCCACACACTGCAGCGGCCCGAGCTCGTCGGCGTGAACCCCGAGATCGGCCACGAGGAGATGGCCGGCCTCAACGCCGCCGCCGGCTACGCGCAGGCGATGTGGCAGGGCAAGCTCTTCCACATCGACCTCAACGGGCAGAACGGTCCCCGGTACGACCAGGACCTGCGCTTCGGCGCCGGCAACGCGCGCGGGGCGTTCTGGGTGGTCGACACCCTGCTCGCAGGCGGGTACGACGGCCCGGTGCACTTCGACTACAAGACCCCGCGCACCGAGGACGACGCCGGGGTCTGGGTCGCCGCCGAGGCGTGCATGCGCAACTACCTGATCCTGCGCGAGAAGGCGCGTGCGTTCCGGGCGGACCCCGAGGTGCAGCACGCCCTCGAGGCCGCCGGACTGCCCGAGCTCGCCGTGCCCACGCTGGACGCCGGCGAGACCTGGAAGGACCTCGACGGGGCCGCGCCGCCCGACGTCGACGCACTCGGTGAGCGCGGCATGGCCTTCGAGCGGCTCGACCAGCTGGCGCTGGAGCACCTGTACGGCGTACGCCCCTGAGCGTGGCGAGCGGCCTCGGCCCGGCAGGCACCGACGAGGTCCGCCGGCGCAACACTGCGCTGGTGCTGCGGCTGCTCCGCGACGAGGGCGCACTCAGCCGGGCCGAGCTGTCCCGCCGCTCCGGACTGGTCAAGGCCACCGTCGGCACGATCGTCGGCCAGCTCGAAGAGGTCGGAGCCGTGACCGCGGGGAGCTCCGCACCGTCGGGCAGGGGTCGTCCGAGCGTCCCGCTGAACCTGGCCGGTGGCACGCACGCCGGACTCGGTGTCGAGGTCAACGTCGACTACCTCGCGGCGACCGCGGTGGACCTGGCCGGCAACGAGCTGTCGTTCGTCGAGGTGCCGCACGAGACCGGCGCTGCCCAGCTCGACGAGCTCCTGCTCCTGGTCGCTGCCGAGACCGACCGGCTGTCTCGGGAGGGCGTGCGCCTGTCGGGCCTGACCGTGGCCGTCCCCGGACTGATCGACCGCCACCGCGGGGTGGTCGTGGACGCCCCGAACCTCGGGTGGACCGGCCTCGCGCTCGCCGAGCGGGTCCGGGCCGGACTGCCGCCCGGCGTGCCCGTCGAGGTGGACAACGACGCCAATTGCGCCGCGCGGGCCGAGGGGATCCGTGGCGTGGCCGTCGGTGTCGACGACTTCGTCTACCTCACCGGCACCGTCGGCCTCGGTGCCGGGATCGTCTCGTCCGGGCGTGTGCTCCGAGGTGCCCACGGCCTCGCCGGCGAGGTCGGGCACCTGCGCGTCGGGGACAGCCGGCCTCGCTGCGCGTGCGGCCGCACCGGCTGCTGGGAGGCGCTGGTCGGACAGCGGGCGCTGGCCGAGGCCACCGGGATCGCCGTCGGAGCGGGCGAGGACCCGGTGGCGTACGCCGAACGGCTCGCCGCCGATGGGTCGACCGGTCGGAACCTGCGCCGGATCGGGACCGCGCTGGGCCGCGGGGTGGCCCAGCTCGCGGTGACACTGGACCCGCGCATGGTCGTGCTCGGCGGCGCGTTCGTGCCGCTCGGCGAGGTGCTCGTCCCCTCCGTCCGTGAGGCGCTCACCGAGAGCTTCACCGGCAGCGACTGCGAGGTCGCGCTGAGCACGATGGGCCTGCACGCCGCCTCGGTCGGGGCCGCCGTGGACGCGCTGGACGAGGTGTTCGAGGGGCGCCGGCTGCCGGCCTGACCCGTCAGGCGTGGCCGGCGGGCAGCTTGCTCGGGCGGGCGCCGAGCACCTCGACCGGGTCGTGCAGCAGGTCGTTGAAGGCGAGCTCGCTGGCGCCGAGGATCACCGAGTCACCGCCGAGCCAGGGCAGCACGATCTGGGCCTGCTCGGCCGGCGCGCGCAGCGCCCAGGCGTCGAGCGCGTCGAGCACGTCGTCGGTGACCAGCGGGAACACCCAGCGCAGCACGCCTCCCATGATCACGATCTCGGGGTTGAAGATGTTGACGAGGCCACCGAGACCGAGCCCCAGCGACCGGCCGAGCCGCCGCAGTGCCGCCGGTGGCTTGGTGCCGGGCTGCAGGTACTTCTCCAGGTCGTGGATCTCTCCCGGCGGGCAGCCCACCGCCTCGGCCACCGCGTGCGAGCCGATCTCGGTCTCCCAGCAGCCGACGTTGCCGCAGCGGCACTTCTTGCCGCGTGGGTTGAACCGCACGTGGCCGACCTCGCCGGCGTACCCACTGGCCCCCATCATCGGCTGTCCCCCGACGATGACTCCGCCACCGACACCGACGTCGCAGGACAGGTAGATGACGTTGGCCTTGTGCCGGCCGACCCCGCGGATGTGCTCGGCGAGAGCACCCAGCTCGGCGTCGTTGCCCAGGTGCACCGGCACCTGCAGGCCGATCCGGCCGCTGAGCATCGCCCCGAGAGGTACGTCGGACCAGCCCAGGTTGGGCGCGAACCGGACCAGCCCGGCGCTGTTGGTGACCACGCCGGGCAGCGCCAGCCCGATGCCCACCAACTGGCCCTGCTCGCCGGACGTGAGCATCTTGCGCGCCATCTCGGCGAGCAGGTCGGCGACCGCCTCCGGGGCAGGGTCCTCCGGGGTCGGGGTCGAGCTGCGGTCCAGCACCGTACCGCCGAGACCCACCCGCGCGACCTCGATGGTGTCGACCCCCACCTCGGCGGCCAGCACGAAGACCGCGTCGGCCGCGGGGTTGACGTCGATGGAGGGCCGGCCCGCCCCCGCCCGGGTGGTGCCGCCGGTCTCCGGCACCGACTGCACCACCGCGGAGCGATCCTCGAGCTCGCGCACCAGGTCGGCGATCGTGGAGCGGTTCAGCCCCATCCGCTCGGTCAGCTGGGCGCGGGAGATGCCCCCGCTGTGGTGCACGTGGCCCAGCAGGGTGGCGAGGTTGTGCCGGCGGACCGCCTCCTGGTTGGTGCCGGTGCCGCCACGGGTGCGCGCCACGTCAAGTCCCTGTCGCGGAGCGCCGTCTGCGCGAGATGGCATCGACCGACGCGGCCAGCAGGAGCACGCTGCCGGTGATGATGTAGTTGATGTAGGCGGACTGGTTGAGCAGGCCGAGGCCGTTGTCGATCGTCGCGATCACGATGCCGCCGATCACGGCGTCGCTGATCCGGCCCTTGCCGCCGAACAGGCTGGTGCCGCCGATCACGGCCGCTCCCACGGCGTACAGCAGCACGTTGCCGGCGCCGCTGCCCGGCGAGACCTTGCCGGTGTAGGAGGCGCTGATGATGCCGCTGATGGCGGCCATCGAGGAGCAGATCACGAACGCCGAGACCTTCAGCCGGGGTACGCCGATGCCGGCGCGGCGGGCGGCCTCGGCGTTGCCGCCGATCGCGTAGATGTGCCGGCCGTAGCCCGTGCGCCCGAACACGACGCTCCAGAAGATCAGCAGCGCGCCGACCAGGAACACCGCGTAGGGGATGCCCTCGATCGTGAACGTCGGGATCCGGCTGCGGTTCTGGCTCAGCAGCGCCGTCATCGCCAGGATCACCGCGCACAGCCCGGCGAACTTGACCACGAGCAGCGAGGTCGGCGGCCGGTGCAGGCCCTTGGCGGCGAGGCGCGACTGGCGCCAGAAGAGCAGGCCGCCGTACAGCGCGAGCAGGGCGATGACCAGGATCCACCCGGCCAGCACCGGCATCGACTTGATGGTGATCGCGCGCAGCACCTCGTCGCGGACGGGCACGGTGCCACCGAGACCGATCAGCTTCAGCGTGATGCCCTGCAGGCCGAGGAAGAAGGCGAGGGTGACCACGAAGGACGGGATGCCGAGCTTGGCCACGAGCAGGCCGATGGTCACGCCGACCGCCGCACCGACGGCGAGGGCGATGAGCACCGCCACCGGCCAGGGCTGGCCGTTGCGGTCGAGCGCGACGGCCGCGAACCCGGCGGCCATCCCGCCGGTGACACCGGCGGAGAGGTCGATCTCCCCGATCAGGAGGACCGGCACCAGCCCCATGGCCAGCACCGAGATGGCCGAGGCCTGCACCATCAGGTTGGCGATGTTGAGGTTGCTGGTGAACGTCTCGGGTCGCAGCGAGGTGAAGACGACGAACAGCACCACGAGGCCCATCACCGCAGGCAGGGAACCCATGTCGCCGCCGCGGAGCCGGTCGATCCAGGCCCGGAAGGACTCACCCAGAGTCGCGCTGGCGCGGTCGTTGTCGAAGCCGGTCACCGCCGGCGCGGGCTCGGGCCGAGGGGGTGCGCCGGTTCCGGCGGCCGAGCGGTCATTGCGTTGCGTGGTCATGCCGCCCTCCTCAGGCCGACTCGGCGGGCGTGGCCGCGGAGATGCCGATGTCGCCGGACCGGCCGGCCGTGATCAGCTCGACGATCTGGCTGTGGTTGGTCTCGCTGGTGGGCAGGTCGGCCGCCACCCGGCCCAGGTACAGCGCCGTGATCCGGTCCGAGACCTCGAGCACGTCGACCATGTTGTGCGAGATGAGTACGACGCCCAGGCCCTGGTCGGCCAGCCGCCGGACCAGGTCGAGCACCTGACGGGTCTGGGCCACGCCGAGTGCCGCGGTCGGCTCGTCGAGCAGCACCACGCGGGAGTTCCACAGCACCGCCTTGGCGATCGCCACGGTCTGCCGCTGGCCTCCGGAGAGCGAGGCGACGCTCTGGCGCACGGACTTGACCGTGCGCACCGAGAGGGAGGCCAGCGTGCTGCGGGCACGTTCCTCCATGCCGAGCTCGTTGAGCAGCACCCCGCTGCGCTCCTCGCGGCCGAGGAACATGTTCTGGACGATGTCGAGGTTGTCGCACAGCGCGAGGTCCTGGTAGACGACCTCGATCCCCAGTGCGGCGGCGTCACGGGGGCCGTGGATCTCGATCGGCCTGCCCTCGAAGAAGAACTGACCCGACTCCGCGCGGTAGATCCCGGCGATCGTCTTCACCAGCGTCGACTTGCCGGCGCCGTTGTCACCGACGAGCGCGGTGACCTGCCCGGGGAGGACCCGGAAGTCCACGTCGTGGAGGACCTGGACGGCTCCGAAGCTCTTGCTGACTCCACGTAGCTCGAGCAGAGGCTCGGTCATGGCTCCTCCTGGGCGGTTTCGCGAACGGTCTGTGCGGTGTGTGGTGCGGCGGCCCGGCCCTTCGCCGTACGGGTCGGGCCGCCGTGGATGTCGGGGTCAGGAGATCCCGGCGTCCGCACACTCCTGCTCGAAGCCCTTGCAGACATCCTCTGCCTTCTGGCCTCCGTCGTCGATGACCTCCTTGACGTTGTCCTTGGTGATCGAGACCGGGTCGAGCAGCACCGACGGGACCTCACGACCGCCCTCGGTGTCCTGGGAGGTGCCGTTGGTCTCACCCTCCTCACCGTTGGCCAGCGCGATCGCCAGCTCGGCCAGCGCACCGGCCTCCTGCTTGGCGGACTTGTAGACCGTCATGCACTGGTCGCCGGACAGGATGTCCTGCAGGCCCTGCACGGTGGCGTCCTGCCCGGTGACGGGGACCTTCCCGTTGACACCGTTCTTCTCCAGGATCGCGATCGCGGCACCGCCGAGGCCGTCGTTGGCGGCGAGGACGCCGTCGATGTTGCCCTGGTTCTGGGTGAACATCTGCTCGAAGATCACGCCCGCCTCCTCGTTGTCCCAGCCGGGGACGGCCTGCTCGGCGACCTTCTTGTAGTTGGTGTTCTTGTCCAGCACCGAGTGCGCACCCTTGGCGAACGACGTCGCGTTGGAGTCGTCCGGCGAGCCGTTGAGGAAGACGATGTTGGCCTTGGTGTCCGGGCCCAGGCATTCCTGCAGTCCCTCGCCCTGCAGCTGGCCGACCTTCTCGTTGTCGAAGGACACGTAGTACTCCGCCGAACCGCCGAGGGTGAGCCTGTCGTAGTCGATGGTGGCCACGCCCTGGTTCTTGGCCTTCTCCTGGATCGCCGCGCCGGAGGCGTTGTCCAGGTTGACGATCGCGAGGACGGTGACGCCACTGGCGATCATCGAGTCGGCGATCTGCGCCATCCGGTCGGCGTCGCCCTGAGCGTTCTGGATGTCGTACTCCACGCCGGCTTCCTCGAAGGCACTCTCGAGGTTTGGCCGGTCGGCGGTCTCCCACCGCACCGAGGACTCCGTGTCGGGGAGGATCACGCCGATCTTCGCGTCGGCTGCGGCACCCCCGCCGCCGCCGTCCCCGCCGTCACCGCCGTCGTCGCTGCCGCATGCCGTGAGGGCCAGGGACAGCCCGAGGGCACCTGCAATCACACCAGGCATCCGCTTCACGCAGACCGCCTCCTCTTCCGTGAACACGCCCGCGGCCGCCTTGCGGAGTGCCGGTCAGGCAATTAGTTGGTTGGCCCAACGTAACCTGCGTCACACCGTCGCGCTAGTAGGGGCGGACAACAAATCCCGGAATGTCGGAAGGGTGGTCCAGTCCACGCGCTGCGCAGAGGTCTAATCGGCGGGTCGGCCCGTGGCCTCAGCCGAGGCGCACCGGAACCGAGTCGACGCCGTAGACGATCGACAGCGGCCGGTAGTCGAGCTCACGGGACGGTACGGCGAGCTCCATGTCGGGGAAGCGCGCAGCCAGCGCGGGAAACGCCAGCTGCAGCTCCATGCGAGCGAGCTCGGCGCCGATGCAGCGGTGGAACCCGTGCCCGAAGGCGAGGTGGGAGGTGCCGGCACGACCAAGGTCGAGCTCGTCGCCCGACGTACGGCGTGGGTCGCGGTTGGCGGCCGGCAGCGAGCAGAGCACCACCGATCCGGTGGGGATGTGCTTGCCGCCGACGACGACGTCGCGCTTGACGAAGCGCGGGAACGCCACCTGCACGACCGAGAGCAGCCGGAGCAGCTCGTCGACCACCGGCCCAGCGCTGGTGGGGTCGTCGATCAGCTGCTGCCACAGCTCGCGGCGCTCGAGCAGCACCGTCGTACCGAGCGCCAGCATCGACGCGCTGGTCTCGAGGCCGCCGGTGAAGACCCCGTCGGCGAGGCCGCCGAGGTCGAAGTCGTTGATCTCGTCGCCGTGCTCGCGGATGATCTGGCCGATCAGACCGGGGCCGGGGTCGCGGCGCTGTCGAGCCGCCTCGGCGAGCAGGAACTCCCGGGAACCGCCGATGGCACCGATCGCACCGGCGCCACCCTCGGTGACGTCGAAGCGCGCCGTGGCGAGCCGGCTGAACGTCTCGCGGCGCTCGTCGGGCAGGCCGAGCAGGTCGCAGATCACCAGGAACGGGATCGGGAAGGCGTACGTCGGGACGAGGTCGACGGGCTCGCCGGACGCCCCCGCCGCGCTGATCTCGTCGAGCTGGCGGTCGATGATCGCCTGGACGCCGGGTCGCAGCCGGGCCAGCCGGCGCATCGTGAACTCCGGGGTGAGCAGCTTGCGCAGCCGGGTGTGCTCGGGCGGGTCGGTGAACCCGAGGCCGCCGATGTCGCCGTCGGTGGTCGAGCCGCTGCGACCCATGTAGGGGCGGATGTCGGTGGAGTAGGACGTGGTGTCGGTGAGCACCGCGCGGGCCTCCGCGTCCCCGGTGACCAGCCACACCTGGAGCCCGAAGATGGTGACGAGGCGCTGCACCGGATCGGCCTCACGGGTCGAGGAGAGCCGCGCACTGGGCGACGTACCGTCGCGGTGCAGTGGCCAGGCCAGCGAGTCGGGCACCTTGTCGAGGCGGGTGAGGTCGACGCCCCCGGCGCGCGCCACAAGGCGCTCGCGGACCGCTCGCTTCACCGAGGTGACGAGACTCATCGGACCCCCTTGACTCCACCGTCCGGGCGAGTCTAGGAGCGCACAAGCCTCCGGGAGATCAGGGACACCCCTGGTGCAGACCACTGTTCAGCGGGACAGGGCCTCCTGGGCCACCCGGAGGTCGGCGACCAGTCAGTCCTTGAGACCGTGTGGCCGGCTACTCCCACTCGATGGTGCCGGGCGGCTTGCTGGTGATGTCGAGCGTGACGCGGTTGATCTCGCTGACCTCGTTGGTGATCCGGGTGGAGATGGCTTCGAGGACGTCGTACGGCACCCGCGCCCAGTCGGCAGTCATCGCGTCCTCGGAGGTCACCGGCCGCAGCACCACGGGGTGGCCGTAGGTGCGGCCGTCGCCCTGGACGCCGACGGAGCGTACGTCGGCCAGGAGCACCACCGGGAACTGCCAGATGTCGCGGTCGAGCCCGGCGTGAGTGAGCTCCTCGCGAGCGATCGCGTCGGCCTCGCGGAGGATGTCGAGCCGCTCGCGGGTGACCTCGCCGATGATCCGGATGCCGAGCCCGGGGCCGGGGAACGGGTGTCGCCAGACGATCTCCGCAGGCAGGCCGAGCTGCTCACCGACCAGGCGCACCTCGTCCTTGAATAGAGTGCGCAGCGGCTCCACCAGGTCGAACTCGAGGTCGTCGGGCAGGCCGCCGACGTTGTGGTGGGACTTGATGTTGGAGGCACCTGCTCCCCCGCCGGACTCCACGACGTCGGGGTAGAGCGTGCCCTGGACGAGGAAGGCGACCTTCTGCCCCTCCTCGACCGCGGCCTTCTGCAGCACGTCGGCCTCGGCGGCCTCGAAGACGCGGATGAACTCGCGACCGATGATCTTGCGCTTCTGCTCCGGGTCGCTGACCCCGGCGAGCGCGTCGAGGAAGCGCTTCTCCGCCTCCACCACGTGCAGGTCGACTCCGGTGGCGGCCACGAAGTCGCGCTCCACCTGCTCGGCCTCGCCCTTGCGCAGCAGGCCGTGGTCGACGAAGACGCAGGTGAGCCGGTCGCCGATGGCGCGCTGCACCACAGCGGCGGCCACGGCCGAGTCCACTCCCCCGCTCAGGCCGCAGATCGCGCGGCCGTGCTCGCCGATCTGCTGGCGGATCCGCTCGATCTGCTCCTCGACGATGTTGACCATCGTCCAGGTCGGCCGGCAGCCCGCGATCTGGATCAGGAAGTGCTCGAGCACCTTCTGTCCGTGCTCGGTGTGCAGCACCTCCGGGTGCCACTGGACTCCGGCGAGGCCGCGGGCGGTGTCTTCGAAGGCCGCCACCGGCGTGGCGGTGGTCTCGGCGAGCACCCGGAAGCCCTCCGGGGCGCTGCGCACCGAGTCGCCGTGCGACATCCAGACTCGGTGCTCGGTCGGTACGTCGGCCAGGAGGGTGCCGGGGTCGGTGACGCGCACCGGCGTGCGCCCGTACTCGGACCTGCCCGTGCGGGCGACCTCGCCGCCGAGGATCTGTGCCATCGCCTGGAAGCCGTAGCACATCCCGAACACCGGGACACCGGCCTCGAACAGGTCGCCGTCGACGTGGGGGGCACCCGGCGCGTAGACCGAGGACGGGCCGCCCGAGAGGATGATCGCGGCCGGCTTGCGCGCGAGGATCTCGGCGACCGGGGTATCGTGCGGGACGATCTCCGAGTAGACCCGCGCCTCGCGCACGCGGCGGGCGATGAGCTGGGCGTACTGCGCGCCGAAGTCGACGACGAGGACGAGGTCGTGGTCGGTCAAGTCGCGACCTTTCGGCGTGGGTCGGGCGGAGTCCCTGAGCAGTCGTGAGTCTGCCAGAAAATCGTCGTCTCAAATCCTGTGGGTCTGCCGTAACCCCCCTCGTGCGGGGTCGTTGGACGCAACAGATCCGGTGGTTTGCTCCCTCCCAGGCCGGATCTCACTGGTCCGCCGCCTGCGGACTCACTCAGGGCCCGACCTCCCTCCCTCCCGGGGCGGGCCCTGAGTCGTTCCAGGCTCAATGCCTGGAACGACTCAGAAGCCGACCGGGCTGTTCTGGTGGAGGAGCGAAGCGGGGGAAACCAGAACTGCCCTGTCGGCGCACACAGGAGCGCGCAAGCCGAACGCGACCGGGATGTCCTGACCGGCAACCGCAAGGTGAACGCGGACCGGCAACCAGAACTGCCCGGTGGGCGGCTTTTCGGCAACCAGAACTGCCCGCTCGGCAGGGTTCTGACGGGGTTCAGCTGACGCTGACGATCGGCAGCCGCAGGGCGCCGGGGGCGGAGTCGGGAACGGCGGGGTGGCGGGGTGCGACCGGCTCGATGCGTTCGTACGCCGAGCCGAGCGGCGGGCGCGGGTCCGCCTCGCCCTTGTTGGGCCACATCGACATCGCCCGCTCGGCCTGCGCGGTGATGGTCAGCGACGGGTTCACCCCGAGGTTGGCCGAGATCGCCGACCCGTCGGCGATGTGCAGGCCCGGGTAGTCGAACACCCGCTGGTAGGGGTCGACCACGCCTTCCTCCGGCGTGGTGCCGATGACGCAGCCGCCGATGAAGTGGGCGGTCATCGGCATGTTGAACGGCTCGCCGATCGAGCCGCCCGCCGTACCGCCCATCTTCTCGGCCATCATCCGCACCACCCGGTTGGCGAGCGGGATCCACGTGGGGTTGGGCTTGCCGTGGCCCTGGCGCGAGGTCATCCGCCACTTCTTCGTGCCCGGGATCCGCTTCGGGTAGGTGGTGATCGAGTTGTCGAGGGTCTGCATGACCAGCGCCACCACGGTGCGCTCCGACCAGTGCTTGAGGTCGTAGAGGTTTGCGACGTTGCGGCGCTCGTTCCACATCTCCTGCAGCCAGGTCACCCAGCGGGGGCGCGGGCCGTCGCCGTCGGTGAGCACGGTCTGCAGCAGCGCCATCACGTTGCTGCCCTTGCCGTAGCGCACCGGCTCGACGTGCGTGTCCTCGTCGGGGTGGAAGGAAGAGGTGATCGCGATCCCGTAGCTGTAGTCGACCGAGCGGTCGGGGGCGATCGCGCCGAGGATGGACTCGGAGTTGGTCCGGGAGAGGAACCCCAGCCGGTCCGACAGCCGGGGCAGGTGGCCCTCGGCCTTCATCCGGTGCAGCAGCTTCTGGGTGCCGATCGCGGCCGCGGAGAGCACCACCTGGTCGGCGGTGAGGGTCCGGGTGGAGGCGGGCGTGGCCCGCTTGGCCTTGGTGAACTTGATCGTCACCTCGTAGCCGCCGCCCTCACGCTCGCGCAGCCGGGTGACCGTGCTCAGCGGCAGCACCCGCGTGCCCAGGCGCTCGGCGAGGTGGAGGTAGTTCTTCACCAGGGTGTTCTTGGCGTTGTACTTGCAGCCGGTCATGCAGTCACCGCAGGCGATGCAGGTGTTGCGGGCCGGCCCGGCGCCACCGAAGTACGGGTCGGGGACCCGGTCACCCTTGTCGTTGTCCGGACCACCGAAGAACACCCCGACCGGTGTCGGGTGGAAGGTCTCCCCGACGCCGAGGTCCTCCGCCACCGACTGCATGACGTCGTCGGACGGCGTACGCAGGGGGTTCTCCACCACGCCCAGCATCCGCTTCGCCTGGTCGTAGTACGGAGCCAGCTCGGACTTCCAGTCGGTGATGTCGCGCCACTGCTCGTCGCGGTAGAACGCCTCGAGCGGCTCGTAGAGGGTGTTCGCGTAGACCAGCGAGCCCCCGCCGACGCCGGCCCCGGCGAGGATGAGGGAGTCGCGTACGGCGTCGATGCGCTGGATCCCGTAGCAGCCGATCTCGGGCCGGAACAGGAACTTCTTCACGTCGAAGGAGGTCTTCGCGAAGTCCTCGTCCTCGAAGCGCGCGCCGGCCTCGATCACCGCGACCCGGTAGCCCTTCTCGCTGAGCCGCAGCGCGGTCACCGAGCCGCCGAAGCCGGACCCGATGACGATGACGTCGTAGTCGCTCATGCGCGCCCCAGCTTCTTCATCAGCCGCAGGTTGGCGGTCATCACCTTGGCGTAGGTCTCGTCCTTCATCCCGAGCATCGGGGCGAACCTGATCAGCTTCTGCACCGCCACCGACTGCGACTCGGTGTAGCGCAGGATGCCCTCGCTGCCCTGGCGGCGGCCCATCCCGGACTGGCGCATGCCGCCCATCGGGGAGTCGATGCTCGCGAAAGTGGCACCGAACGCCTCGTTGATGTTGACCGTGCCGCACTTGACGTGGCGCGCGATGGTGCGGGCGCGGCGGGTGTCGCGGCTGTAGATCGAGGCGTTCAGGCCGTACTCGCCCTCGTTGGCGCGGGCGACGGCGTCGGCCTCGTCGTGGAAGCGGTAGGGCGCGATGACCGGGCCGAAGGTCTCGTCACCGAAGCAGGTCATCTCCGGGGTGACGCCCTCGAGGATGGTGGGCTCGTAGAAGTAGGGGCCGAGGTCGGGACGGGCCCGGCCGCCGGTGAGCACCGTCGCGCCCTTGGACACGGCGTCGTCGACGTGCGCGGTCACGGTGTCGAGCTGGTCCTGGCTGATCAGCGAGCCCATGTCGGAGCCCCACTCGATGCCGGGCCGCAGCGTCATCGCCCTGGTCTGCTCGACGAACTCCGCCCTGAACCGGTCGTAGACCTGGTCGGCGACGAACAGCCGCTCCATCGAGACGCACAGCTGGCCGGCGTTGGAGAAGCTGGCCCGCACCGCTCCCTCGGCGGCGCGGTCGACGTCGGCGTCGCGCAGGACCAGCAGGGGGTTCTTGCCGCCGAGCTCCAGCGAGCAGCCGATCAGCCGGTCGGCGCACTGCCGCGCGATGACCTTGCCGGTGGCCGTCGAACCGGTGAAGCAGATGTAGTCGGAGCGCTCGATCATCGGCGTACCGAGCTCACGGCCGGGGCCGGCGACGACGTTCCACAGTCCCTCGGGGAAGCCGGCCTCCTCGAGCAGCTGTGCCCCGAGCAGCGCCGAGAGCATCGTCTGGGCGTCCGGCTTCGCGACCACGGCGTTGCCGGCGAGCAGGGCGGGGAGGCCGTCGCACAGCGCCATCGTGAACGGGTAGTTCCACGGCGAGATGATCCCGACCACGCCCTTGGGCACGTGGTTGACCTCGACCCGGGTCAGGCCCGGCACCACGCCGAGGCGCCGCTCGGTCTCGAGGTGGTCGTGCGCCGTACGCGCGTAGTAGCGGGCGGTGAGCGCGATGTGCAGCGGCTCGTCGAACGCGTGCTTGCGGGCCTTGCCCGACTCCCAGCAGATCAGGTCGATGATCTCGTCCTGGCGGTCGAGGACGATGTCGTGCAGCCGGAGCAGGAGCTGCGAGCGGTGCTCGAGGCTGGTGCGCGCCCACGCCTGCTGCGCCCGCCGAGCCCGGGCGTAGGCCTCCTTGACGTCGGCCTCGCTGGACTGCGGGATCATCGCCAGTGTCTGACCGGTGATCGGGGTGTAGGACGGCTTCGCCGCACCCGTCGTCGACACCACCCTGGCGGTCAGCGCGCGCACGTAGGCGGGGTCGAGGGCGTACGACGCCGTCGGGTCGTGCTCCGGGTCCGCGGGACCGAGGTCCTGGCCGGCCGAGGAGCGCGAGGGATCGGGCTGGGAGGTCATGCCTCGAAGACTAGACTCGCCAGTAACTTGACACAACGGGGTGTCTTGTAAAGCGGATGCTCACTCCTCCGGATCGACCGGCGGGTGGGCCCCCTCGGCCTCGTCGCGGTCGGCCCACTCCAGCAGCGGGGCGATGTCGAAGACCGCGTCGTCGATGCCGGCGTGCAGGTCGCCGATCCCGCCGTAGCGCTCCGGCATGGTCGCGATGGTGAAGTCGTCCGGCTCGCACTCGTCGACCTCCTCCCACCGGATCGGCGCGCTCACCGTGGCGCGCGCGTTGCCGCGGACCGAGTAGGCAGCGGCGATGGTGTGGTCGCGGGCGTTCTGGTTGTAGTCCACGAACAGGTCCGCAGGGTGCCGGTCCTTGCGCCACCAGGTGGTGGTGACCTCGTCGGAGCGCCGCTCGACCTCGCGGGCGAACGCCAGCGCGGCCCGGCGTACCTCCTTGAATCCGTGGTCGGGTCGGATGCGCACGTAGATGTGCATCCCGTTGCCGCCGCTCGTCTTCGGCCAGCCGGTCGCGCCGAGCTCGTCGAGCACCTCGTGGGCGACGTGGGTGACCCGCTGGACGGTCGGCCAGGTGCACTCCGGTCCCGGGTCGAGGTCGATGCGCCACTCGTCGGGCTGCTCCACGTGGTCGCGGCGGCTGTTCCACGGATGGAACTCCACGGTGCTCATCTGCACCGCCCAGATCACCTGCGCCAGCTCGGTCACGCACAGCTCGTCGGCGGTGCGGTTCCAGCGCGGGAAGTGCACCCTCACCGTCTCCATCCACGGCGGCGCACCCTGGGGCAGCCGCTTCTGGTGCACCTTCTCGCCCTTCTTCCCGGTGACGCCCTTGGGGAAGCGGTGCAGCATGCACGGCCGCTCGCGCAGCGCGTTGACGATGCCGTCGCCGACCGAGAGGTAGTAGTCGACGAGGTCCTGCTTGGTCTCACCACGCTCGGGGAAGTACACACGGTCGGGGTTGGTCACCTTGACGACCCTGTCGTCGACCTCGACCTCGACCGCCTCGCCCATGAGGGGACCTTAGTGTGTGCCCATGAAGGTCGACCTGACGGTGATGGCGATCCCGGCGTTCGTCGGGGCCATGGGTGCGGAGTACGTCTGGCAGCGCCGCCACCCCGTTCCGGCGGGGACCCGCGCCGGGGACTACCAGCTCGCGGACACCCTGGCCAGCCTGTCGATGGGCGTCGGCAGCCTGGTCGCGCCGTACGTCGTGAAGCGGGTGCTCGACCCGGTCACGCCCGGGGTGGGCCGGTTCGCCAAGGCACTGATCGGGGTGGGCGCGGCGGCCGGGCTGGCCACGAGCGTGCTCGACGTGGTCGCGCGCCGACGCCGCGAGGGCGGCCTTCCTCCGGCGGGCACCGTCCCCGTCGACGTCCGGACCGTGCAGGACGAGCTCGCCGAGCTGCGTCTGGCCCCGGCGACGCCCCGCTCCGAGCGGCCAGAGCGACCCGTACCCCGGCTCCGCCGCGCCCACGGAGCGCTCGCCGCCAGCGCCGTGGCGTCGACCGCGTTGACGGTGGCGACCACCTGGGCGGCACAGACCAGCGGCAGGAAGCTGTTCGCCCGCAGCCACCTCGACCTCGGCACCGGGCGAGTGGCGATCGCCGCCGGGATCCTGGGCTGGGACTTCCTCTACTACTGGAACCACCGGCTCAGCCACGAGAGCCGCTGGATGTGGGCCATGCACGTGGCGCACCACTCCAGCGAGCGCTACAACCTCTCGACCGCGCTGCGGCAGCCGGTGGCCGAGGGCCTGACGCTCTCGGTCCCCTACGGGCTGCTGGCGCTGCTCGGCGTGCGGCCCGACCTGATCGAGCAGGCGCGTGGCATCAACCTGATCTACCAGTTCTGGATCCACACCGAGGCGATCAACACGATCGGCCGACTCGAGCGGGTGCTGAACACGCCCTCGCACCACCGGGTGCACCACGGCTCCAACCGCCAGTACCTCGACCGCAACCACGGCAGCATCCTGATCATCTGGGACCGGCTGTTCGGCACCTTCGAGGAGGAGGACGAGCGGGTGGTCTACGGCCTGACGCGCAACATCGACTCCTACAACCCGCTGCGCATCGCCACCCACGAGTGGCGCGACATCATCACCGACGTCGCCGGCGCCTCGTCCTGGTCGGACCGGCTCTCCTACCTGGTGCGCGGCCCGGGCTGGGCCTACTCGCGGCGCGAGCTCGAAGCCGCCTGAGCGCTCAGCGCGAGCATCGGCACCACCACCGGCGGCTGGCCCTCGACGGCAGCCTCGGCGGCCTCGCGCGCCTCCCGACGCCGCTCGGGACCCAACGACGCGACGAACGGCGCCAAGTGGGCCATCCCCCACCGCCAGTCGACCATCGCCTCCGGGGTGGCCACGCCGGTCTCGACGTCCACGCGGGCGACCTCGACCTCGTCGTACCCGGCTCGCCGGGCCAGGTCGGCCAGGGCGTCCGGGTCCTCCACGTCGCTCTCGTGGCTCTTGAGCTCGACGTACCAGTCGGGAGTACGGAAGCCGAACTCCCCCATCACCTCGTCCACCGCGGCCTTGGCCGGGTGTCCCCAGGAGGGGTCGAACGCCGAGGCCGCCAACGCAGGGGCGACCCGCCGCGCCTCCCGCAGCCCGCGAGCCGGGTCGGGCAGGTGGCCCAGCGAGAACGCCGCCACCACGAGGTCGAGGCTGGCCTCGGCGAACGGCAGCGCCTGGGCGTCGGCCACGACCGCCCGGACCGTCGGGTCGCGCAGTCGCAGCATCCCGGGCGCGAGGTCGGCGGCCACGACCAGCGCGGCACCGGCGCGCAGCGCGACCCGGGAGGCGATCCCGGTGCCGGCGCCGACGTCGAGCACGCGTCGGCCGGCGAGGTCGACGGGGGCTCGGTCGAGCAGCGCCACCGCCAAGGGCTCGTAGACGCGAGAGGGCCCGGTGTGCCAGACCGCGCCGGAGGCGTCGTACGCCGCCCCGACGTCGCTCACAGCAGTCCGGCGCCGCGCACCGCCTGCTCCTCCCACCAGACCATTTCGTCGTCGCGGCCGCCGAGGGCCTTCTCCCAGCCGAACTGCACGAGCGCGCCCAGCAGGCACAGGCCGAGCTGGCGCTCCCACCAGGGGTCGGTGTCGACGCCGCGCCGCTCGAGGGCGGCGCGGTAGGTCTCGATCGCCTGCTCCTTGGTGGTCGGCAGCCGGCGGCAGTTGACGGCGAGGTACCACGCGAGGTCGCTCGCCGGCGCCCCGCGACCGGGCAGCTCCCAGTCGAGCAGGATGGTGCGGCCGTCCGGGTCGGTGCCGAGGTTGTCGAGCTTCCAGTTGCCGTGCACGAGGGTCTGCGGCGTGGCGGCCAGGGCGGCCACCAGCGGGCCGGGCTCGTGCACCAGCGGTACGACGACCTGCGCGGCTCGCGGCGCCACCTCCTCGAGCAGAGGCCACCCACGCGCGACGAGCGTGGGGACCAGCGCCGTCGAGCCGCGGCTGGCCTCCGCCTCGGCCATCCGCGGCGACAGCTCGAGGTAGCGCACCTCAGCCGACACGAGGTCGATCTCCGGACCCGCCTCCCGGAAGGTCGCGTGCAACGCGGCCATGTGGTCAAGGAAGCGGTCCTGCTGCTCGTGCGTGACCGGCTCGTCCGTCGCCGGCACGAGGTACTCGCCGACGTCGTGCATCAGCAGGGCACCGACTCCTGGATCCGCGGCGTCCTGGGCGACCGCCACGATCGGCTGGGCCAGGCAGTCGGGCAGCCGGTCGAGCAGCCCCCGGCGCCACATCTCCACGACGGCTCCACCACGGATGCCCGCGGCACGCAGTGTCCAGTCGGCGTCCTCGTCGAGGTGCTTCACGACGTACCAGTCCTCGCCGAGGCGCACCCGCTCCAGCCGTGCACCGGACTTGCCCACGCTCTCCAGTGGGGCGCGCTCGACGACCCCGGGGAGCATCTCGTCCACCGACGCGTGGACCGGGAAGGTCATGTCGGTCCGATCACTCCACGCCGTGCTGGCGGATGAACGCAAGGATCGGCTCGGCCATCTCGGGGCGGCAGACCACCAGGTCGGGGAGCCGCACGTCGTCCCGGTTGTAGAGCAGCGGCGTCCCGTCCACGCGCGAGGTGTGCAGCCCCGCGGCCCGAGCGACCGCCACGGGGGCGGCGGAGTCCCACTCGTACTGCCCGCCCGCGTGCACGTAGGCGTCGCTGACGTCGCGGACCACCGAAATCACCTTGGCCCCGGCCGATCCCATCGGCACCAGGTCGGCGCCGAGCTCCGCGGCCAGCGCCTTGACGAAGGCCGGCGGACGGGAGCGGGAGACGGCAATGCGAGGGCGGTCCGTGGTGCGCTCGGGTACGACGGGCGGGGCGCCGGTGTGGAAGGTCGTGCCCAGACCCGGCTGGGCCACGGCGCCGGCGACCAGGTCTCCCCCGCCGCCTTTGCGCTGCCACAGTGCGACGTGGACAGCCCAGTCGTCGCGGGGCGGCTCGGAGAACTCCCGCGTGCCGTCCAGCGGGTCGATGATCCAGACCCGGTCGGCGGTGCGCCGGTCGTTCGCCGACGACGTACCGCGGTGCTCCTCCTCGGAGAGGATCGCGTCGTCCGGGCGCTGCTCGGCAATCACCTTCATCAGCAGCTCGTGCGCGGCCATGTCACCCGCGTCCTTGAGCTCCTTGCCCTCCAGCCCCTGCTCGCGCACGTCGAGCAGCAGCTCGCCCG